>CAJXVA010000802.1 GCA_913061055.1 uncultured Pseudomonadota bacterium | reverse complement strand
TCTACACTAGATCGCTCGTCGGCAGCGTCAGATGTGTATAAGAGACAGGACCGGCGGCGCCCGGGAAGTCAAAGGGGAACAAAGGGGGTCTCAACGAGGCTGTGTCGGTCAGCGACGCCCACGGGTCCGACATCCAACACCTTCGTCCGGCGATCACGTTGCCCCCGCAAGGCGTCGCGACGCCAACGAGCTTCACGCTCGAGCAAGTCGGCCTGGTGACGCTGAGCACCGAGGATGCGGACGGTACCGACGAACTCACCACGCTGAGTTTCATGGTGACGCCGGCCGGAGACAACTTCGAGGTCCGCAAGCTTCAGTTGGGAGCGAACGAGGTCCATTCCGTCGGCAGCACATCGGTTTCAAAGGCCGTGTATTCGGGGCCGCCCAGCGACGTCGTACTCATCACCGCGCTCATCGACGATGACGACGGCAACGCTGCCGCCGCAGCGGAGGAACTCGAGACCCTGGTGGCGCTCTCGGCCTCGGTCGCCTCGACTCTCACCGGTCAGGACCGCATTGCCGTGTTCAAGACGATGTTGGACTACACGGTCGCCCTCGACGGCGTCGGGTCCGACCCAAGCCGCGCCGCACGCTCGGTGATCGCAACCCCGATCGCGACCGACGACTGGGCGGGCCTGTGGAGCGCGGACACAGTCGCCGGCTCGACGCCGTACAAAGTCGCAATTCCTCACAGCATGGGCACAGGCCAGTACGAACTGCTGCTCGACGTTCCCTCCCAGCTGCCGTCGATGACGACCGTCCGGCTCCAGCTCTCGGAGTTCACCGCCCCCACCTGGGCGCCCGGGCACCAAGAAGTCACGCGGGTCACACTCCAGGCCGATATCGCCGGGGCCTCGCACGTGTTCCCGACCCCGCCCTCGGGCTTGATGCCCCTGGAACGCAAGGTGAGGGACGGCAACGTCGAGATCAAGGTCTCGGGCACCGTGCACTACCGAACCATCTACCCGGAGTCGGTGCTGAGGAAGTGCCGGCCCATTCCGACGAGACCCGCGTCGTGGGTTGCGAATCGCTGCAGAAGAGCGAAGAACAAGTTCATGAAAAACCGAGGGCTGACCAAGACCCGGCGGCTCGATCTGGTAGGACAGGGCTCGGTGTTCACCACCACGTACTCCACCGCATTGGGTGGATTCAAGCCGGCCGCAGGCTCCAAGCCGGGAACGAGTCAGCAGCCGAGCGCGACACCACAGGCCACCTCAGCGCCGATCCGATCGCGGACCGCCCGAGGCAAGGAGGCACCGTTCGGCTCCGTGAAGCTCACAGCAACCGACTCCTGAGCAGGCCCCGCCACGACAACGTGGCGCGACGAGGTGCTGGACTTTTTGCGCCTCCGGGGCAACGGTTGACGCGATGCGCCGCGCAGACCGGCTCTTTCAGATCGTTCAGATCCTCCAGCACCGACGTCTCACCACGGCGGCCATGCTGGCCGAGCGTCTCGAGGTCTCGGAGCGCACGGTCTACCGCGACATCAAGGACCTCACGGGCTCCGGCGTCCCCGTCCAGGGCGAGGCCGGAGTCGGCTACCGATTGAGCAAGGACTTCGAGCTGCCGCCGCTGATGTTCACCCACGCCGAGGTTCAAGCTCTGGTCTTGGGGGCACGCATGGTCGAAAGCTGGGCCGATGCAGAACTCCGAGAGGCCGCCCAAAGTGCGCTGGCGAAGGTCGAGGCCGCCCTGCCGGACAGCCAGCGGCCACGGGTGCACGCGACGTCGATGCACGCGGTCTCGTTTCACGTTCCCAAGGAAGCCCGCAAGCGGTTGGGCCCGCTCCGCAGCGCGATCGACCGCCGCGAAGTGCTAGCGCTCGGCTACCTCGACCAAACCGACACCCTCACGCAGCGCTGTATTCGCCCGTTGGGACTGTTTTTCTGGGGGCGACATTGGACGCTCGGAGCGTGGTGCGAGCTTCGAGAGAGCTTTCGAAACTTCAGGGTCGATCGAATCCAGACCCTCAAGCGCAGCGGGCGTACCTTTGTGCTCGAGTCTCCGGTCACGCTCGAGGACTACCTCGCGGCGAGTTCGGACTGATGCGCAGCGTTGCGGCTCCTCAGCCGGGAAGCGGGGCATAGCGGGCGAAGTACTGCCGCATCAACCACCGGCGAAAGCGATGGTTGATGCCCGGCATGTCCAGCCCGAAGCCGCGATACAGCACCATCGAACGCGCGCCCAGGCTGAGCCCGTAGAAGAACTCCGCGCGCAGGGTGTGCGGCTGTAGCGGAGGAACGCCATCACCGTAGTCGGAAGGCTGTTCATGAAGTTCGGCGAGGTTGCGCGCGACGACCTTCGCTTGCCAGATGCACTCGATCGCGCGCTGCATCGTCGGCCACTGCCCGTCCCCCCCACGAACCCGCACCGCATCTCCGCACGCGAAGATGTCCGGCTCGGTCATCTGCGCCTGTGCAAAACACTGCAGGGTCGGCCCCACGGCGAGCCAGCCCGCGTCGGTCCGCGGGAGCCCAAGCTGGTCGAGGACCGGTGCTGGCCGAATCCCCCCAGCCCAAAGCACGAGGTCCGCCGGGACGGTGTTCGTCGAGCCGCCCGACTCGAGATGGGCTTCGCCATCCGCGACGCGCCGGACCCGGCTCGAAACGTCGATGCTCACCCCCTGAGCCTCGAGGGCGGCGCGCGCCTTGCTCGAGATCCGGGCACTCATGCCAGCCACCACAGCCGCCGCCGACGTCACCAGCCGAACCTTGGGAACCGACCAACCGGCGGGCCGAGTGCCGGAGAGCGCCGCGAGTTCGCCAGCGAGTTCGCAGCCGCTGATTCCGCCCCCGACGACCACAACCTCGGGCTGTCCATCCGCGCCTTCGAGCAGCTCCCGCAGGGCTTCATGGGCTCGGTCGAAGTCGGCCTCGCCTTTGTATCCAAGCACCTGCGCTGCGCCATCGATCCCTTCCGGCGCCTCGAACCCCGAGCCGAGCGCGACGACGACAAAGCGGCCGGACTCCGTCGTGCCGTCCGCGAGCGTCGCCGTCTTGGTCGCCGGATCGAACGAGGCGACCTCAGCTTGCACAAATCGCGCTCCAGGAACCGACTCGATGAACGCCCGGGTGTTGAGCCGGGACTCCGCCGGGTCGAGCACACCACACAGCCGCTCTTGCACGAGCGGCAAATAGCCATGCTCAGCCTGCCGGTCCACGACCACCAGCGGCGGCGGCTTGCCATCGAAGGCCCGGACCAGCTGGTAGACCACCTCGACCCCGGCAAACGAGGCCCCGAGGATCAGGATGGCGCCGTCAGTTTCCGAA
>CAJXVA010000801.1 GCA_913061055.1 uncultured Pseudomonadota bacterium | reverse complement strand
CTCGAAGAGCCGCTTCGCGACGCACACCACCGCCATCGGAGCTTCAAGCTGTCGCTCGCCGCTGCCGGGGGCGTGACCGTGCTCGGAACCACGCTCGCCATCGTGGGGTACACCGGGCGCAACCGGATCCTACGAAGCGTCGACAGCCGATTGACCGCGTCCCCGGTCGTGGGGGCCGGGCACTACGGGATATCGGCGACGCTCCGCTTCTGAGGATCCGGGCCTCGGGAGCCCAACGGCGGGAGGGATGCGTCGGCCCCTCCCGCACGGACGAAGCTACTCCTCCTCGGAGGTGCCCTTGGGAGCCTCCGACTCGTCGCCTGCGGAGGAGGCGTCCGCCGCTGCTTCGCCTTCCGCCAACGCGGCCTGATCCTCCGCCGCCTGGCCTTCGCCGCTCGTCTCGTCCTCGTCGTCGGGGTCGACGATGCGGGCCACGGCAACGACCTTCTCGTTCGCATCCGTATGGATAATGCGAACGCCCTGGGTGTTGCGACCCAGCTCGCTGACACCACTGACCGGAGTCCGGATGACCTTGCCGCCGTCGGTGACGAGCATGAGCTGGAAGTCGTCCTGAACCATCAGGTTGCTGACGACGGGCCCGTTACGGTCGGTGACCTTGATCGTGATCAGGCCTTTGCCGGCCCGGCTTTGGCTTCGGTAGTCGCTGATCGCGGTCCGCTTGCCGTAGCCGTTGGCGCAGATGGTCAGGATCTGCCAGACGTCATCCTCAGCCGGGTCGTGGCTGTTCATGGCGACGACCGCGTCATCGTCCTTGAGCGCCATGCCCCGGACGCCTCGCGCGTTGCGGCCCATCTGGCGCAGATCGGTCTCGTCGAACCGGATCGCCATGCCGCCCGCACTGCTGAGCAGCAGGTGCTTCTTGCCGTCGGTGAAGCGAATCGCGATGAGCTTGTCGCCCTCGTCGATGCTCACGGCGATCAGGCCGGTGGTCCGGATGTTGGCGAACTCGTTGATGCTCGTTCGCTTGACGTAGCCGCGCGCGGTCGCAGTGACGATGTTGTACTCGTCGCTGATCGCGTCTTCGCGGTACGTGACCATCTCGAGCACGTGCTCGCCATCCTTGAGGTCCAAGAAGTTGACCAGCGCTTTTCCAGGCGCGTCGCGGCGACCTTTGGGCAGCTCGAACACTCGCTTGCGGAACACGCGACCGGTGTCGGTGAACAGCAGGACAAACTCGTGGGCGGTCGCCTCGAAGATCGAGGTGACGAAGTCTTCGTCGTCCCGTCCTTTGCCGCCCTTGACGCCTTTGCCGCCGCGGGCCTGGACTCGGTACTCCTCGCTGGGGAGGCGCTTGATGTAGCCGTTGTTGGTGAGCATGACGACCATCGAGTCGTCCGCCACCAGGTCGATCGCTTCGATCTCCCCCTCGGCTTCGCACAGCTCGCTGCGACGCGAGCCCTTGTTGTTGGGGCCGCCGTTGCCGGAACTGGTGCCTTCGGGGTCGCCGTACTCGTGACGGATGTGAAGCAGCTCGGTGCGGATGACCCTCATCAGCTCCTCGCGGCTGCCGAGGATGGCTTCGAGCCTGGCGATCTCTTCGGAGAGCTCGCGGAACTCGCCCTCGATCTTCTCGCGCTCGAGGCCGGTCAGTCGCTGCAGGCGCATCTCGAGGATGGCTTTCGCCTGTCGTTCGTTGAGGTGGTACGGCCTGCCGCGCGCGGCCTCGACTTCTTCGGCGGGACGGTCGCAGCGCTCGAGGAATGAGGCGAAGCCCTCCAGCGGCTCTGCCATGAGGCCGGCCTTTGCGACGTCGGGGTCGCGGGACCCTCGAATAATCTGGATGACGCGATCGATCGCGTCCACCGAGACGCCGAGACCCTCGACGATCTCGCGTCGCTCCATCGCCTTGCGCAACTCGTAGCGGGTGCGCCGGGTGATGACCGTCCGCCGGTGGTCGATGAAGTGGACGAGACAATCCTTGAGGTTGAGGATCTGCGGGCGCCCAGCTGCGATGGCGATCATGTTGACCCCGAACGAGGTCTGCAGGTCGCTCATCTTGTACAGCCGGTTGAGCACCACCTGCGCCGCGGCGTCGCGTTTGATCTGAATCCAGATCCGCATGCCCGTCCGGTCGCTGTAGTCCTGAATGTCGCTGATGCCCTCGATTCGTTTCTCCCGAACGAGGTTCGCGATGCGCTCGATGAGCCGCGTCTTGTTGACCTGGTAGGGGATCTCGGTGATGACGATGGACTCGCGGCCCTTCTTGTCTTCCTCGATCTCGCACAGGGCCCGCACCATGATGCTGCCGCGTCCGCTGGCGTAGGCCGACTGGATGCCCGCTTTGCCGATGATCTGACCGCCGGTCGGAAAGTCGGGGCCCTTCACGTATTCCATGAGCCCCCGGATGTCGATGTCCGGGTCGTCGATCAGCGCCATGCAGGCGTCGATCAGCTCGGTGAGGTTGTGCGGCGGGATGTTGGTCGCCATGCCCACGGCGATGCCGACCGCTCCGTTGAGGAGCAGGTTGGGCGCCTTGGTCGGCAACACCCCGGGCTCGAGTTCCTTCTCGTCGTAGTTCGGAACCCAGTCGACCGTTTCTTTGTCGATGTCGGCGAGAAGCTCGGAGGCGAGCTTCTTCATCCGGACCTCGGTGTAACGCATGGCGGCTGCGGAGTCGCCGTCGACGCTTCCGAAGTTGCCCTGGCCGTCGACCAGCGGATAACGCATCGCGAAATCCTGCGCGAGTCGAACCAACGCGTCGTACACCGCGGAGTCGCCGTGCGGGTGATACTTGCCGATCACATCGCCGACGACGCGGGCGGATTTCTTGTGCGGCTGCGAGTGCGTGTTTCGCAGCATGTGCATCGCGTAGAGGATGCGTCGGTGCACGGGCTTGAGGCCGTCGCGCACATCGGGAAGCGCTCGTGAAATGATGACGCTCATGGCGTAGTCCAAGAAGGAGCTACGCATCTCGTCTTCAATGTTCAGCGCGGTTTTTTGGTCACCTGACATGCAGATTCCGAACGCGCACTGTACCCGCTGCGCAGGCGGGATAGAACCCCGTCAAAGGGGTCAATTCCGCCGATTTCGAGGGAATTCGGAGATCTCTCCGGGCCCTACCAGAACCAGGTCCGAGCCGGTACCACGCGCTCGTGGCGGACCAGCCATTGGGAGCCGTTCCAGGCCACACCATCCTGCCCCTTGGGGTCGGGGAGGGTTGCGTTGAGAGAGGCCTCCAAGTCGCCGGAAACCCGGTATCGGATCGGCTGCTGGATCATCGTCTTGCTGCGGCCTCCGAGGGGGCGGGGTCGGGG
>CAJXVA010000800.1 GCA_913061055.1 uncultured Pseudomonadota bacterium | reverse complement strand
ACGAGATGTAGAGAGGTCTCGTGGGCTCGGAGATGTGTATAAGAGACAGCTGATCACCGGCGCCACGATGATGACGCTGGCCGACGATGACGCAGGACGCCTACGCGTGGGTGCGGCGGTGGCTGGAGTCGGCGTGGTGATGGTGGTCACCGGGGCCATTCTCATTGCGACCGGCCGGACGAAGCTCCGGTTCGGGCCTGCCACCGGGGCTGAGACAGGGCCCTAGGGGCCGTCAGCCGAGTCTGACGTCGAGCGTGACTTCGATCGGAGCCGTGTCCTGGACCTTGGCACTCTGGCAGGTCGTGTGCAGGTCGTCTCCACCCACATTGGTCACTGCGCACGCCGTGTATGTTCCGGGGAGCAGGCCTCCGAAGGTTGTCGTGGTGTCTTCGGCAGAGATCGTGTTGCGACCACGGGGATGCGAGGCCTGTGCGCGCTGCAACTCGCGGTAGCGAGTCGTCGTGATGTTGTCCTCCGCCCCTGCGAACAGATGGACTTCGGTGACCATGCTGCCGGGGATCCTGTCGGGGGCAAAGCGAACGACGAGGGACCCGTCGCCGGGCTGAGTGAAGTCGGCATGGCTTGTAGAGTTCGCAGTCGCCGTGACCGAGGCGACAGCGAAGTTGTCGACATGCTCCGGTCCGGCGAGCGTGCCCATCACCCGCACGTCGTACTCTCCGGCGGGGAGGGGTCCGATCCGGTAGCGCCCGTCCGCGGCCGAATCCGCTGCGAAGAAGGTCTTCGAATTCTTGCCCACGGCGACCACCCGAGCCCCCGCATGGTTCTCGACCTCGCCTTCGATCCAAGCTGTGCCCTCGGGTGCCGCGGCGGGAAGGGTGGCGATGTCCGAGGGCGCCGGGTCGGTCCGCGGTTGGGAGCAAGCGACCCCGACGAGTCCCAGGGCCAGCGCGACACGAGCTGCGGTCTTCGATCCGTTTGCCATGGCTCTGCACAGTTCAAGCCGCGTGCCAGCCAAAAACACCGAGTCTGTGTGCCAACCGCCGTGTTCGGCGCGCCAACTTGTCGCAGCGCGGGGTCGGGCCCGCGTCAGATCGGCGTGCCGGCTTCAGCTGCCCCTCACAGCTCGAAGACGAACTGGGCGACGTCGGCCAGTTCCTGGTCGGTCCAGTGGTCGAACTTCGGCATGTCGTCGGGTCCTTCGAGACTCGCCTCGATCGACTCATCGGTCTCCTCGCCCGCGATGCTCGGGGCCGAGCCCCCGCGGCCGTCGGCACCGTGACAACCCGCGCAGTCGGAGGCGTACAGAGATTCCCCTGCGGCGGCCTCGCCTTCGAGTTCGACGATGGCAGAGAATCGCTCGGCATCAATGCCTTGCTCATCGCACCCCATGACCATGAGGGACAGGGTGAAGAGACCGTAGGAGAGGAGGGTGGGGGCGTTTCGCATGACACTCACCGTAGCCGCGGAAGGGGCGACGTCGAGGCTCGGGTGAACGAGCGTTGGCATGTGTCACAGACGGTCGCTGGGGCCTGTAACGGAGCGCCACGACCGGGCACGAGTGGGGCGTGGAATGGAGCCCTGGCCCCTTCCTCGGCGCTTGCGGGTGGGTTGTCGCGTCGATCCCGCAACCAGCAGCAGAAAACATGGGGCTGTTTTGCCGCGGGGTGATCGTCGAGCCCTCGGCCGGCACTACCCCTGTGCTTAACTTGCGATGCGTACTGAAAAGAGATTGTTCATCTTCGCCCTCGCTATCTTGACAGCAGGGGGCTGTGACGACAGCTGGGGCGACGACGGGGATGACGAGCACGAATGTGCGACCCCCTCGCGCCCCATCGAGCGGGCCTCCGGAGCCCTGTCCAACGGCCGGTTCGAATGGATCTGCGTCGAGAACAGTGACCCGACCTGTGGGAGCCGGGTGTTTCCGCTTGCAGTTGCTGCGGGTGCTCGCTTCAGCCTCGACTTTCGGACGAGTTCGGAGCTTCCTGCGGGAGTCGGGGATCCCATGCTCTCCGCCGTGGGCGCGTCGCTGGTCGGCGGCGACGGTACTGGATTCTCAGCTCCGCTCCCTGGCGTCGCGACCGTTGTGGCTGTGAGCGAGGAAGCCGCGATCGACTTCATCGAGGTCGAAGTCCTCTCGGTGACGCGGCTGAGCCTCTCGCGGACGTTGCCTCCACCGGAACCCAACGAGTGGGGCTGTACGCCCGGCGCTCCGAGTCCGGCCGAAGGTGAACGGGCGGATCTCGTGGTCGGCGACAGCTTCACGGTGCAGGTCATGCCGTACGCCGGCTCGACTCGGTTGGGCGGCGGTCTGGACTACACGTGGGAGTCGCTGACCCCGGATGTTCTGGTCGTCTCGAACCCAGGCGGACGGGTGGCTCGGCTCGATGGACTCTCCGAAGGTATCGGTCAGCTGGTCGTCCGTGGCGGTGGACACGAGGAGGTGTTCGACGTTCGGGTTGACGCGGCTCCGATCCCCGACGAGACGGAGTCGGCCGGGACGGATGGGAGCACCGGAGGCGAAGACGGAAGCACCGGGGGAGAAGGCGAGAGCACGGGAGACGGGGGGACGACCGGGGGCGAGGACGGAACGACGGGCGACGAAGAGGGGACGACCGGCGGCGAAGAGGGAACGACCGGGGGCGAAGAGACGTCCGGAGGGTCCAAGTGAAGGGGCGGGTCCTGATCCTGGTCGCCGCGCTATTCGCTGCCGCGTGCAGTCCGAGCTACGACGGGTTGCGGATGACGGTGCTGGAAGGGGCATCGACGGCCGAGGTCGACTCCGCGGGGATTGAACTTGTCCATGGCCGGGTTGTCGTGTTCGAGGCCCGGCCCGTGTCCAGTGTCGACAAGGACTATGAGGTGAGTGACACCGTCGAGCTCGAGAGCACGGACGATGGGGTCGCGCGGGTCGAGCCGGGCGTTTTGGTCAACACGTGGATGATGTTTGGTGTTGAACCCGGCGACACCGAGGTGGAGGTCCGGATCAACGGGACCACCGAGGACCGCATTCCGGTCACGATCGTTTCGGCGTCGGAGGGAAGCTGAGGTGACGTCGTGCCTTCTGTTCTTGGCTTTGGCCGCTCCGGCGACCCCGGCAACCGACAGTGCGCCTGCCACCGAGTCGCAGCCTGCGAGCGTGGTGACCGCAGCCCCTGCGGCCTCGCCTCCGGTGAACGACCGTCAGCGACAGCGGATCCTACGGGAGCAAGCGGTCATGCGGGACCCGCAGCTGCGCCCTCGTTTTCTCCGGTCACGAAGCCTGGGGCGGGCTGGCATCGTCGTCGGTTCGCTTGGACTCACGGCGGGCTTGGTCGTGTCGCTGCCGCTGTGGTGG
>CAJXVA010000799.1 GCA_913061055.1 uncultured Pseudomonadota bacterium | reverse complement strand
CGAGATGTAGAGAGGTCTCGTGGGCTCGGAGATGTGTATAAGAGACAGACGCTGGCTCGGATTGCCGAGCAGCTCGAGTCTGGTCTCTCCGAGGAGGAGATGGTCGAGGTCCGGTTGAACGATGCCGCGTGCGCCGGCTGTCATACGGCCATCGACCCGCTGGGCACGGCGTTCACTCAGTTCGACGCACTGGGGCGGCACCGCCTCCTCGACGAGAACGGACAGCCAATCTCGGACGAGCAGGAGTACTACGGCCAGCCCATCGACGGGCCCCAGAGCGTGCGCGAGTTGGTGTTGGAGTCGAACTACGAGGAGTGTTTCGTGCCGGCGTTGCTCGGACCGCTTGCGAACCGGGAGATGCGGGCAACCGATGCGACGGATGCGTGTGCGACCGAGAGCCTGCTCGAGAGCGTGGAGGGGGACCTCAATCTGCGGAACATCGTGGTGGCCGCACTGACCAGCAGCACCTTCCGAACACGGGTGGTCGGCGAAGAAGAGGACGGGGAGTAGAGACCATGCACGTCAAGAGCAAGCCACTGAGTCGCCGAACGTTGTTGCGGGGTGGGCTGGGCACCGCGATCGCCCTGCCGGCCTTGGAGATCATGTTCAACTCGGACCGTGCCTACGCCGAAGGGGCGTTCGGCTGCCCTCGGTTCATCGCCATCTACCAGCCCAACGGACATCAGGCGGACTCGTTTTACCCCAGCGGTTCGGGGGCAGACCTCGATTTCACGGGCTGCAACTCGGCACCTCTGCAGCCGCACATGGACGGGCTCACCCTGTTCAAGAACTTCAACGGGACCAACAACCCCTCGGGCGGCAACCCCCACCTCACGTCGATCACCAGCTGGCTCACCGGCACGCCGGTGCCGAACGACCAGGCTCAGACCCACAGCGTTTCGGTCGACCGCTGGCTCGCGGACTTCTACGAGGAGAACGCGCCCACCGGAAAGTCGCAGCACGAAGCGGTGGAGGCCAGCAGCTTCTACGATGGCCCCAACCCGGGCACCAGCTACAACAACGAGCAGAAGAACTGGCTTTCGACCGACCGCAACGGCAACAAGATCCCGACGCAGATGGATCTTGGCGCCGTCCTCGAGCGGATGTTCGATGGTCTCGATGACGACCTCTCCGCCGAGCAGAAAGAGGCCGTGCGCAAGCTTGGCAAGAGCCGTATCGACTTCGTGATGGACGATGTCCACAAGCTCGAGGACCGCCTCGGTACCCAGGACAAGCAGACGGTCACCAGCTACCTCGACAGCATCCGCGCGCTCGAGAACAACCTCTCTCAGCCGCTTCCCGAGGGTGGTGGCTGCGAGACTCCTGGGCCCGGCGTGTTCGAGTACTACGATCGTTGGAGCGACCGTATTGACAACACCAACGGTCACGACTCGATCGACCTGCACTGGCGGGATGCGATGCAGCTGTTCGCGATCGGTTTCCAGTGCGAGGCCATTCGTTCGGTCGCCTACATGCTGGAGACCGAAGCCGGCGAGTCCCTCCACGCCGAGGGCCCCAACGGCGAACCGGCGCTGGGCGACCATCACGGGCTTTCCCACAACCCCGCCGGGGCTGGATATGGCCAACGCGATCTCCGCTACGCCCAGGTCTTCGCCGATATGGTGCAGTTGTTCAAGGACACGCCCGTCGGCGACGGAAACCTGCTCGATCAGTCGATCGCGATTTGGGGCACCGGCATCGGAGTCAACCATTCCAAGGACCGCATCATGGCGACGGTGGCGGGCCACGGCGGCGGCAATTCGATCACCCATGGAAAAATGAGAGACATGGGGAACGCGTCTCAGGTTCCGCTGATGCGGTCCTTGCTGCTGCACATGGGCGTGCTTGATGACACCGAGAGCTTTGGCGACGCGGGTCCCGGCGACGAGATCGATATGACATCCTGAAGCCCGGTGGGGAGCTCGTCGAAGCGCGCGTCAGACCAAGCCGTCTTTGCGCAGATCGATCGCATTCGGGCGCACCGTCGGACCTTCGGCGCGCTCGCACGACGGCTCGTGACCGATGTGGTCGAGACCGTCGCCCCCGACGGACCGCTCGTCGAGGTCGGGGCCGGCGATGGGCAGCTGCATGCGTGGCTCCCCGACTCGGCGCGGGCGCGGCTGCTGTGTACCGAGCCACGCGGTGTGGGTCTTGGGCGGCTGCAGGCGGCGGGCATCGAAGCTCAACGCGCCAGCGCCGACGCACTCCCGGTTTCCGATGGCTCGACCGCGGCCGTTCTTGGTCTGTGTGTCCTCGATGTCGTCCAGCGGCCGGAGGCTGTGGTCGCCGAGTTCCGCCGGGTGCTTCGCGTGGGAGGCCACGCGATCCACTGGCTCGACATGACCACTGAACTCGGTCCCGCGCTCCTGGAGCTCCAGCCGACCGGCGGGGTCACGCTTCCGAACGTGTTCGGCGACCCCAGCCGTACGACGTGGCCAGAGGACCTCTTCGTCGTACCCGGGGAACAGCTCGACCTGATTCTCGAGGTGTTACAGCGCGCGGCGCATGCTGCCGAACCTGTGCTTCGTCGTTACCGCCAGCGGTTCGCTCGGCCCTTTTCTGTGACGCGAGCCACGGCCGCCTTCAACGCGCTCAACGACGATCCGCAGACGCGGCCGATGTTGCGACAGGCATTCTCCGAGGCGATGCGGCTGGCCAGCCCGGCCGAGCGGACGAGGCTGCGAGGATTCCAAGGCCGGCCGATGTCGTCCTCGGCGTTCCTTGCGGCGCGACTGCAGCGACTGTTCTCCGAGGGGTTCGCCATCGTCCACAACGCGATCATCTCCGTGGGCGAGGTGCAGCCGCGAACCGAGGACGGGGCGGGCTATCGCAGCCTCGTCGCGGGCGCGTCGAGGACGCTCCCGTCCCCACCCTCCGAGAGACTTGATGCCTCCGCTCCGCTTCCCGGCGCCGAACAGCGGCTCGTCGAGTTGGGCATGCACACCTTCGTCGCGCGCCGCATGTCATGAACGATCCGAGCCCTTCTCTTGTTCGGTGTCCGGTGTGCCGGGCCGCGTCCGTACTGTGGATGGGGCTCGACGCGCGCTGCGATGCTTGCGGGCACCACAGCCCGGCACTGGGACCGGTGGCATGCTTGCTGGCGGAACCTGCCGCCTGGCGGTCGCGGTGGTCGACCGACCTCGGGGCGTTTGACTCGATGATGAGGGCCGCGGCCGATACCGTCCGCCGAGACCTCGGGCGATTCGATCTGTCAGAGTCGTCGAGGAGACGTCTCGAGGGCTTTGCTGCGGCCAACGAGCGCAACGCGGAGCAGGTTCGAGCGTTGTTCGCCTCTGCGG
>CAJXVA010000798.1 GCA_913061055.1 uncultured Pseudomonadota bacterium | reverse complement strand
CTGCGCATCGGTTGATCCGTTCGCGGCGTGCACACATGCCTCCGGCGCGGGAAGGTCTGTGGTGACCGCATCGGCTCGGGCGATGATCGAATCATTGGCTGAGGCGAGGAGGGTCGCCACTCCACGCACAGCCCGACTCTGCAGCTCCAAGCAGTCGATCCGGGCGTCCAACCGGGCTTGTGACTGCATCCCACGGACGTGGGTGTCCATGCACGCTTCGTGATGCGCATTGGTCCAGGCCGTCGCCCAGGTGTCGAGCCGCTCGAGAGTCCTCGCGCTCGCCGTCTCCGCGAACGGAAGGCTCGACGCTGAGAACGCGGACTGGACGTCTGCCCGCCGGGCAGCGTTCCACGTCCGACTCGGCACGACATCCTCGCGACACGGCGACTGGCCTACGCTCACCCACGCGCCAAGTCCCAGCCCACCCAACGCCACCAGGCCTGCGCCAACCAGCAGGTGTCTTCGGCGCTTCAGCTTGCTCTCCAACGCGGACAGCAGCGCTTGGATGTCGGGGAACCGCGACTCGGGCTCGATCGCAAGACCTCGTTCGAGCACCTGACGAAGCTGCGGTGGTCCGTTCGGTGTACCCCGGCGCAGTGGCGCGTCCGGGTCGAGTCCGGGCCACCCCTTGAATGGACGCTCGCCGTACAGCGCCTCGTAGAGCGACACGCAGAACGAGAACTGGTCGGCTCGATGGTCGACCTTCGCGGAGCCGATCTGCTCGGGTGCCATGTAGGCGGGCGTGCCCATGATCGCACCCGTCTCGGTCAGCTCGGCGTCGTCCAGCGGTGACGTGCGGACCTGCTCGTCCACTCGCCCTCCGCCGGTCACGAGCCCGAAGTCCAGCACGCGTACTCGGTCGTCTTCGCCAACGATGGCGTTGTGAGGCTTGAAGTCGCGGTGGACGAGGCCTGCCTGGTGCGCGGCCGCCAACCCACGGCCCGCTTGCAAGTAGTGCTCGACGATCTCCCGCCACGAGCGCCCAGGCACCTCAGCCCACGCGCGCAGCGTCATCCCGGGCACGTACTCCATCGCGAAGAACAACGCGTCCTCGTGCTCGCCAGCCTCGAACACGGCGACGATGTTCGGGTGGGCGAGTTTGCCCAACGCACGGGCTTCTCGGAGGATCCGCTCCCGCTGGTCGGGGGTTGCGTCCGCGGCCTTGAGTCGCTTGAGAGCCACGTGCCGATCGAGTTGCTCGTCGAGGCCCTTGTAGACGGTACCCATCCCGCCCTCGCCGATGGTGTCGACGATCTGATAGCGACCGATGCGTGGAGACGACGCGGGTCCGCCGAACAGCCGGGCGTGTACGATCGATCTTTGAAGGTCTGCGTCCGCCCGCTGTGAATCGTCGACCTGCGGTTGTGGCTGGCCAACGCCCGTACTTGCATTGCCCAGCGATGTCGACGTGTCCTCCACCAGTCCGTTCCGCCCCTCCGAACCCACACAACCCCAATGCCGGGTCCTTTTCAAATGAGAAAGCCCGGCCTTGGGGCCGGCACGTGACGCCATGAAGCGCCGCTGATCGAGGGATGGATGACGGCCGGACATCGACCATAGAGCCCGGCTCAGACCCGAGCGGATTGCTCGGGCGCCGTGGGCAGGATGTCAGGTTTCTTGGAGCGTTCGGAATCCGGAAGGCACCGAAGCGGGCTCCCCAGTTGATGACGAACAAACAGCAATCCTCAACCCGTTTCCGTGGCCTCTCCTCGAGCATCGCATTCGCCCTCGTGGCGATCGGTGCCTGGGGCTGTGATTCGCAGGTCGAACTTGGATACGATGATGTGCCCGCGAGCGATCAGGTCGCGCACGACACTGACTCCGATGACTTCGAGCTCGGTGATGGCAGCGACGAGAACATGGACGGAGGTTCTTCCAGCGGCGGAGGCGAAGACCTCGAACCCACGCCCGACTTCGACACCTCCGAGCTAGGGCTGACGTCCGAACGTCGGGACGCAGCCGGGCCGATCACGATGCAAGTGCCCGGAGGAGGAAGCGTCGTCGGCCAGTGCCTCACCGGCTTCAACCGAATGCGCGCCATCCGAGCCGCCAACGCAGGTGCCGAGCAACTCGCGATCCAGCAGTGTGCGATCCATTCCCACCCTGGAACTGGGATGGTGCAGAAGACTTGGGGCGGAGCCGGGTTCACGTACTCGTCCGGGGGACGATGCCACGCGGTCGTGAACACGACCTGGACCTGTACGCCGTACTCCTACTAGGCTGGGTGGGACCGACTGACCTCTTGGATAGTCGCGGTCGACTCCTTGGGTGAACGGTCGTGATCGTCCTCCACCGGCTCGAACGCCGGCCGGGCTCGCCGTAGCCTTCGAGAATGCGCCGAACCGTAGTCGGGTTCTCCGTCGTCCTTGTCGCCCTCAGCGGATGGCCGCGGCGGAGCGGGCGCAGGAGGACGCGACCTACGTCCGCGAGTTGTGGGGCGAGGATCCGCTGTGCTCGGTGAGCGTACTCGACTACCGCCCAGCGCACGTCCAAGGGTCGGAGGCACCGCGTCCTTCTCGGTCAGTGTGTCGGTGCAACTGAGCGGTCTCGAAGCAACGACCGACCGCATGGACCGAGTCGAGGACTGTCTCGCGCGTTTTCGGAGTATCTGGACCGACTCTGGTCTACGCCGGGTTCAGGTGCGTGTTGGAGCGATGTCGGCGACCATCGACAACCCCGAGAGCCTTCGCGCGCAGCTGCTGCAAGCGCGGCTCGAACCGCTCCGCGAAGTGTCGGCGCTCGAGAACATCCCAGTTCCACCCTACGCGGGTGCATTCCACCTCAGCGGGCGAGGTCTCGATCCTCCAACGGAGTCTCGGCGGGATCACATTGGGCGTGGATTTTGCCTGCACGCAAGGCTGGGGGGCCCGTCGCTCGGAGTGACGTTGCGATGAGCCATGCAGAGGTGAATTCGGCAAAACTGCCGATTTTGGGCGAGGGGGAAAGGGCGCTAGCTTGTGCAGCATGAACAGGTGCAGCGTCTAACTAAAGACTAGCAGCAACCGGGTTCCGCTCTCCCTGGGTGGCGGAACCCAGTTGCTGCGAGAACAACTAGTACGTCTGATCGTCGGCGGTCTGGCCGGTGCATCCTTGGTCACCCGAGGGCGCCTGAGGGTTGAGGGCAACGCCGCCTTCGTAGCCGCCTTCGCCACCTGCGCCACCGACTCCAGCCACGCCCCCGATGATGCTGACGTCGACTTGAGCAGCATTCCCGCCGGAGACCAGCGCGATGCCGATCGCGGAGCCGCCACAGCCTCCCGACCCGGCGCTGGCACCACCGCCATCGCCACCGCCGGCACCGTTA
>CAJXVA010000797.1 GCA_913061055.1 uncultured Pseudomonadota bacterium | reverse complement strand
CCCGCCGGCGACGGGGGTGGAGGCTCGGGTGGCACCTGTGCCGTCGACCGTCGCAGCCGCGGCTTCAGCCTGCTGCTGTTGGGGCTGTTGGGCCTTCGCCGCCGCCGCCGCGCCTGATCGTCACGGCCACAGGCACGCCGCTCCGCGAACCCCGCTGCTGTCGCCGTGCCGCGCAGCGACGATCGGTGTCTCGAAGACATCCGAAAACACATGCTCGGCGAGCCGCCGGGGGACGTGTTCATACAGTCGCGCCACGTTGGACAACCCACCGCCGAGCACGATCACATCCGGGTCCAAGAGATTGACCACGCCCGCGAGCGCCCTGGCGAGTCGAGCTTCGTAGCGATCCCACGACCCTTCAGCCCCCGGGTGCCCGACCAGCTCCGCCGCACTCCGGCGCCCCCCATGGATTCGCTGGTGCTCCGCGGCCAGCCCGGGCCCGCTGAGCACGGTTTCGATGCACCCGGAGCGCCCGCAGTAACAGGCCGGGCCGGGTCCTGGGTCCTGGGTCGTCCATGGGCAGGGGCTGTGTCCCCATTCCCCTGCGACGGCGTTCTTCCCTTGGAGCAACCGGCCGTGCACGACGACACCACCCCCGACCCCGGTGCCAAGGATGGCACCAAAGACGACGGGCGCCCCGGCCCCCGCGCCATCGGTTGCCTCTGACAACGCGAAGCAGTTGGCGTCGTTGGCCAGTCGCACTTCCCGGCCCAGCGCCGCCTGCAGGTCCGCGAGAAGAGGTTTCCCGTTGAGGACCTGCGTGTTGCAGTTGCGCATCACGCCGGTCTTCGGCGAGACCGATCCCGGGGTCCCGACCCCGAGCGTGCCTCGTGCGCCCAGGGCCTGCGTCGCCTCCTGATCGAGGGCGACGATCGCCGCGACGATCGCCGGGTAGTCGTCGCTCGGCGTGGAGACCCGTTTTCGCCACCGCTCCTGCGTACCCTCGAGCGCCACGAGCTCGGTCTTCGTCCCCCCAAGGTCGACGCCGAATCTCAGCCCGTCCACCGCCTGAGCCTAGCAGGACGGCGGAAGACCTGACCCGCCGTCACCTTGTTACCATCGGGGCGTGCGCACCATCTCTCTCGCGCTGCTGGTCGTGGCCCTGAGCTGCGACGCCCAGGATGCAGCGCCGACCCAGCCCCAACGCAAGACCCCCGACGCCCCGGCAGCGCAAGAACCCAAGAGCCCTGCGGTGCCCAAGACCGGGAGCCCCCTGGAGCGCTGGGCCTTCGATGGCGGCGCGCCCGGTTCGATACCCGCCGGCTTTGAGCTGCTCGAAACCGCCGCAGCCGGCACCCCTGCGAAGTGGGGTGTGGTCGCCGATGCTGCCGCGCCCTCGGGGGGCAAAGGCTTCGGCGTGCTGAGCACGACCAACGCCGGGCAGACCTACAACGTCGCGCTCGCGCCCGGCTTCGAGGCTGCCGACGTGGAGCTGACGGTCTCGCTCAAGGCGGATTCGGGCACCGGGGACCAGGGCGGCGGCGTCGTGTTTCGGGCTCAGGGCGCCACCGACTACTACATCGCGCGCTGGAACCCGCTGGAGAAGAACGTCCGCTTCTATGTCGTCGTGGGCGAGCAGCGCAGTGCCTTCAAGGCCGCCGACCTCGACCTCGATGCGAGCCAATGGCACACGATGCGAGTCATCGTCGAGGGCGCCCGAATGGAGCTGTTCATGGACGAGCAATCGGTGCTCGTCGCCGAGGACGAAACGTTGAAGGCAGCGGGACGTATTGGCTTATGGACCAAGGCCGATGCCGCGACCTGGTTCGACGATCTGACGGCACAGAACCTGTAGGAACCATGGCCTGGATCGAAATCCTCGACGAAGACGAAGTGATGGCGGCCGGTGGACGGCTCGCGCGGCTGTACAAGGCCGCCGTCGATCCGCACACCCACCGCGTCGACAACGTCATTCAGATTCACAGCTTGCGACCGGCGACGCTGGAGGGACACCTCAAGCTCTACGGCGCAGTGATGCACGCCCCTCGAGGCATCTCGCGCCGGGAGCGAGAGATGCTCGCGGTCGCGGTCTCGGCGGCCAATGCCTGCCACTATTGAGTGAGGCATCATCGCGCCGGTCTGGCGCGGACGCTTCCGGAGAACGCAACCGAGATTATGGACGCGGTCGAAGCCTTCGGTCGTGGCGACTCGGCGCACCCCGAGGCCGCAACGCCCCGAGAGTGCGCCATGCTCGACTACGCCCTGGCGCTCACCCACAAGCCGGCCGAGATGGACCGTACCCATCTACAGCCCATGCGCGATGCGGGCATGAGCGACGCTGAGCTCCTCGACGTCAACCAAGTCGTGTCCTACTTCGCCTACGTCAACCGAATGGTGGACGGACTGGGCGTCGAGCTCGAAGACGACGACTGGCCCTAGGAGCGGCCATCTCCGCGGGGTTCTAGCTAACGCACGGAGCATGAAAGCGAAGCGTCCCGGAGGGATGCGTAGCGGGAAGATGGCCAGGGCCGAACGCAGCCGCTGCCCCACCGAGGGCTGCGCAGCGACCCCACACCCGAAGGGGGGTCGCGAAGAAGCCCGGCAGGGACCTTCGCGAGAGGCTCTACCCTACCCGGCGTAGAGCTCTGAGAAGCGGGCGGCGCTGACGACCGAGTCGACCGTACGGATGGTGCCGGTCGAGGAGCGCATCGAGAGCGTCTGCAAGTGCAGGCGGTCTCCGATGCGGCGAACACCCTTGAGCATCGGTCCCGAGGTCACACCGGTGGCGCAGAAGATGACCTCGCCGCGGACCAGGTCGGACATCTCCAGGTACGCGTCCGGATCCGTCATGCCCATCTTGATCGCGCGCTCGCGCTCGCCGTCGTTGCGGAAGCGGAGCCGGCCGTGGAAGCAGCCGCCCATGCACTTGAGCGCAGCGGCAGCCAGAACGCCCTCGGGAGCTCCACCGGTACCGTAGACCACGTCGATCGAGCTCTCGGGCATGCAGGTGGCGACCGCGGGCGCCACGTCGCCATCGGAGATCAGGAACACGCGCGCGCCGGCGCCGCGCAGCTCGGTGATGAGCGCTTCGTGGCGGTCACGCTCGAGCACGACGACCGAGATCTCGCTGACCTTGCAGCCCTTGGCCTCAGCAAGCGCTCGGACGTTTTCGGTGGGCGATTTCTTGAGCGAGACGACGCCGTGCCCCAACGGCCCGGTCGCGATCTTCTCCATGTACGTGTCGGGCGCGTTGAGCAAGCCGCCGCGCTGGGCGACGGCGAGCACGGCCAGTGCCCCTGGAGCGCCCTCGGCACACAGGCTGTCTCTTATACACATCTGACGCTGCCGACGAGCGATCTAGTGTAGATC
>CAJXVA010000796.1 GCA_913061055.1 uncultured Pseudomonadota bacterium | reverse complement strand
GACTACTACGGCGCGGCGGCTTTGTTCCGGCCCGACGATGCTCGGAGTCGGGAGCGTATGCGTCTGACGCCCGGGCAGTTCGCGACGCTGCAGGCCAAGGCCGCGAAGTCGGAGTTCTCGCCTTCCGAGCTCGACGTCGCCCAAGCCCTCGTCGTGCTCGCGGAGCCGGATCCCAAGCAGCGCAAGCGTCGGGTGGAGTCCCTTCGAGCGCAACGACCTCTGCCTGCGACCGTGCAGGCCAACATCGATACGTTGGTCCCGACACCCGCCCCGGCGGTCGCGGTGGCCCAGCCGCGGGCTCGTCTCGGGCCTGAGATTGGGGCGGAGCCGGCGGACGAACCCGCCGGGGTGCCGCCGAAGGGGTCGGGCGCTCGTGAAGCCCCGGGGCGGACCGCCAGCGAGGATGCGCCGTCAGTTCGCAAGGCCGACAAGGCGCCCAGAGATCCGGAGGCCGCACAGCACGAGCTCGGCCTCGGACGCGCGGCGATGGCCGCTGGGGCCCCCCGCAAGGCGTCCAAGCACTTCCACCGAGCGCTCGAGCACGACCCCCGCAACAGTGCAGCCGTGGGAGGACTTGCCGACGCACATTTCGATCTGAGCGAGCACGCATCCGCGGCGCGCTACGGCGAACGTGCTGTCGCGCTCGCCCCCAAGAACGCTCGCTATCACCTCATGCTCGGGGACGCATACGTTCGCCTGCTTCGCTACACCGATGCGCGTCGCGTGTACGAGAAGGCGAAGACGCTCGGGGCGAAGAAGGCCGAGGGTCGCTTGAAACGGTTGGATGCGAAGACGGCACCCTAGCGCGGTGGTTCGATCGATCCGCTGGAGTCCAGCGCTCTGGCGATACTCAGGTCGAGCCGGCTCCGGATCAGCACCATGATGCTCCGGAGTTCACGCTCCGAGAGTTCCAGCTGCCGCGCCAGAGCCTCGCGAGTCCCGCTGGCAAGTTGCTCTCGGGCGGAGGCGATCCACCGCGCCGCCGTGGCGTGATGGATCTGGTACATCCGGGCGATTTGCCGGACGTTCAGGCCATGCACGAACGCCTGCCGCAACAAGGTGCGTTGTCGCGGCTCCAGGGTCGTGACGGCTTCGAAGAACGCCTCCCGGAACTCCTCTCGGTATCGCCCTTTGAGGTAGTTGAGCTCCGGATCGTCGACATGGTCGGGGAGCTCCAGGGCGTCGTCCGCAGCCCCGACGGGGTCCTTTCTCCGGTTTGCATTCGATGCAGTCCTTCGCGCGGTGACCCGCAACCAGGCCTCGAACGAGCCGTGACCGGAGTAGCGAGTGATGCGAGGAGGCTGCTCTGTATCCCCGACGAACAGATGGTCGCGAACGACCTGCTCCAGATCGTCGCGGCTTTGCAGGCCAGGCCGGGCGACTCTGGAGAGGACGGCGTCGAGGTGGGCGCCGTAGTGGGTCTGCAGCGCCTCGATGGCCGCGCGCTGTCCAGCCGCGCATCCGCAGCAAAGGTAGAGCTCGCGGACGCGAATCACCGTGAGCGCCTCGAGAGCTGACCCATCTGGTGAGAGTCGTTCGCCGATGTAGGTGAGGAACGTTGCAGGGTCCAACTCGATGCTCGGCCAAGCTGTCTCGCAGTCGTTCCACAACGTGCGGAGTCGAGCCTCGACTGCATCCGCATCGGCGGCATCGAGCGTTCGCCCAGCGCGCTGGAGCAGTGTGGCGGCCCATGTCATTGGGGCGACAACGGTCTCACAGCTTGGTGGTGAGTCCAACGCGCCGCGTGCAGTCACGGCGCTGTGGTAGCCTCGAACCGATGCGAAACGGGCTGCTCGCACTGCTGTGCCTGTGTGGGTGCAACGGACTGTTCGAGGCCGATCCGAACTTCACGGAGTCGGACGGCAACTCGACGAGCGACGCGCAGACGACCGACTCGCCCACCACGGAGGCACCGAGCAGTGGTCCCTCAACCACGTCGGGGGATTCGCCGACCGGATCCTCGACCGAGGGCGCCGACACCCCGCCGACGGAGTGCGTCGAGGACACCTACGAGGACAACGATTCACTCGGAGGCGCGCGAGTGGGGGAGCTCATCGCAGACGGGCCGTTTGTGGTGGAAGCAAACCTGGACGACTCTGCGGACGAGGACTGGTTCAAGGTCGACATCGCACCCTCGGGAGCGTTGAGGCCCGAGCCCTCGCTTTCGGTGGTCGCTTCGCTCGACACCGAGGTTTGCATTTTCGTTCGCTGCACGCTCGGAGACGCGGAGTTGGACTGCGGGTCGTTCGACGCCGTGACGGCTGGCCCCAACGAGGGGGATCCGCCGGGTTGCTGTGGGACGACTGCGGTGTCGCTGGGCTACGACTGCATCGGAGCGGTGGAGTTGGATGGCTTTGCGTACGGCCGTGTTCGAGCCGCCGCGCCGATCGACGCCTGCCTCCCCTACGTCGCGACGATTTCCGACGCATCCTGAGCCCGCGGTTTGACGCCCGGCCCCGGGGCCCCTCGAGCGCGACTTCCCGTGCTCTGTGGAACTCTTGGCGTTGGCGGGCGTGCACTTCAGCACCCATGGCGGGGGAAAAGCTGCTCCTATCCCCCCCGGGCCTCCGTTCGGCTTCGAGAGCCGCTCGATGACTGCTTGATGACAGACCCTGCGCCTTCGCGGCGCGTTGAGACCCCGCTGCCTCCTGAGGACTGCACGACATGACTCGCTCCACCGTTCGTCACAAGATCCTTCTGGGTATCGTCGCCGTTGCGCTCGTCGGGGGAGGTGTTGCATTGGCGATCACCAAACCGTGGGAGACCCCGCCACCGGCCGCAACCCAACAGCTCGCAGCAAGCCTGGAGCTGGCTGCCGGCGAAGTGCTGATCGAGACCGAGGGGGAGCCTCGCCGCCTGTTGTCGGGGACTCCGCTGCCGCAAGGCGCTCGTCTTCGGACCGCGCAGGGCGCCCGCGCGCTGATTCGGCTCAGCGACGGCGCTCGGGTCTACCTCGATGAGGGGACGACCGTGGAGCTGCGGGAGGGGCTGGTCCTCGTCGAGGGGCGCGCGTGGCTCGACGCGCCCGGGCTGGAGCGCGGGCAGGCCCCGGTGTCTCACAAGGTCGGCGATGCGTCGGTGGCACTCTCCGATGGCGGCGCGAGCTTGGAGTTTCGTGACTCCGAAGCGCGGGTCTACGTGGCTGACGGTTTGGCCATTGTGAGCAATGCCGGGGGGCGGACCGAGGCTGCGGCCGGCGAGCGCGTGACGCTGAGCGCCAGCGCAGCGCCGCAGGTCGAGGCGGTGGCGTTCTGGGATGACTGGACCGGAGGCATGGGCGATGGCAGCGGCTTGGGTGCAGGCGGCTCGGCGGGAT
>CAJXVA010000795.1 GCA_913061055.1 uncultured Pseudomonadota bacterium | reverse complement strand
CGCGAAGGGCGAGGGCCCAACCGCCGCCCCTCGGATCGGAGAACTCCCGGCCTCCGAGGAGCCTCCGGAGTCCGCGTATGCCCGGATGCCTCCGCCGGTCCGGCCACCGTATCGAGGCACAGGGCTCTTCATCGGAGCCGGCATCGCCGCCACAGTGGCGTTGACCGAGCAGATCATCGCGCACCGACTGGTCAAGACGCGGTGCATCGACCCGATCGGCCGGGGAGAGGTCGATACGGCCGACGACGTGGGTGACGTTTTTGGGCAGTGCGCTCCCGGGGTCCTGCCCGCACTCGCGCTGCGCGTGCACTCCGACATCGGACTGCTCGCGGCCGTGGGCCTCGCGACCGCCGGCGGCATGACCCGCGGAAACGCGGATGCCTACGCCGATGTGTTCGATCCTCCCGGACGCAGGCGCACGGTGGCGGGCCTGCGCATCGCCGGCATCAGCCTGATCGGTGCGGGCGTCGTCTCGTGGCTGACCACCGGGGCTGCAGCATGGGGCGTCGTGGGCAACTGCGGCACCGCGCGATGCGTGAACAGTGGCCGGCTGATGGGGTTCATCACCCGAGACCTGTCGGCCGCCATGGTCGCCAGCGGCGCTGGCATGCTCGGATTCGCCGAGACCTATCGACGGCGGCACGATGGCTACACCCGGGACCGTACGCTCTCGATCGGACCCACGATCTCCCTGCAAGGCGCCGGGATGAGGATTGGGGGACGCTTCTAGCGGCTGAATCCGGCCTCGGTTGCACGGTCTTCTGGTGAGTTCAACGACTCCGAGAAGACTGTCTCCGAGAGGAAACTTCGCGCAGTGCCGTCGCACAACACAGGTGTGAGCACCGAAATCCGAGACCTGCTGGCGTCCCCAGCCTATGCGACCCTGGAAGCCGGCCGGTAGCCCATGCGGTCCCTTCTTCTATTCTTCGCCGGCCTCGCCGGGTGCAACGCGGACGCAATCGTGCATTTCGAGCCCGAGCCGGACTGCGCCTGCTCGGGAGTCGACGACCGCTGTGTCCAGGGTCGCTGCGTGCAGGCGCAGTCCTCCTGCACCGCGAGCTCCGGGTGTAGGGCCCCGTACCTTTGTGACGAGTACAGCGGTGGTGCTTGCACGTGTGACGCCACCCCGGGGCTCTGGGAGCAGTGCGCCCCGCGATGCGACGACCAGACCCCATGCCCCGCCGGTCTGTCCTGTCAGGACGACGTCGGCCTGTGTTTCTACCCACTCCAGTGCGTGAGTTCCGACGTCTGCCCTGGGGGCCAGGCGTGCCTGAACAACTCGGTGCAACCGAAACGGATCTGGGACGGCAACCGCGGATATCACGTGTCAGACGACTCCGCCTCGACGTGCGGTTCCGCGGGACGCCCTGCCCCCGCGGAGTGCTCGGTCTCCAGCGACTGTGCGGACTCCGAATGCACACTCGACGGGAACACCGAGGGACGCTGCGAGGGCAACCGCGTGTGTGCGGACGACGAGTTCCGACGCGGCGATGACCCGACGGCGACCTGCTACATCCACCTGCCGTGCAGGCTCGACGAATCGTGCCCAGAGTCCTACGCCTGCCGGCTGCTTGGAACCGAAACCTCTGGCTACTGCACGAGGCCAGCATGAGCGGACTCCGAATCTCATTCGCGCTGGCCGTCCTCTGGCTCGCGACGGCCTGTGCCAGCGATACGATCGACCACACCGAGACCTTTGGCGGTTTTGAAAGCGCCGATGGCGGAGGGAGCTGTGGTGGAACCGGGGGCCTGTGCGGTGTTTCCTGCGCCGACGACAGCGACTGCACCATCTACTCCGACCACACCGTGTGCGGAGACAACGGCGAATGCCAGGCGCAGACGGGGTGTCTGACCGTCGATGTTTGTGGCGACGAGGCCCGTTGCCACTGGGACGAGTGCTCCCCCTTGGGCGACAAGCCACTGGGCGCGACTTGTTGGCACGCGGCCGAGTGCCGAGATGGCGGCTGCGCGGGGGTCTGTCAGCAGCCCTGCGCCTTCAACCGTGACTGCGCAGACGCAGAACGATGCGTCGCGGTCTACGACGTCGGCGACAACCGGCACGGTTTCTGTCAGGTCTCCAGCCCCTGCGAAGCGTGCACACGACCGACCGACGTCTGTGATCCGCTTGGTGTCGGCGCGCTGTGCCTGCCCCGCTGCCGCACCAATGGCGACTGCGCGACCGGTGACTGTCTCGCTGAAGACTACGGCGACCTGTGGTCTTGCGGCTCGCAACCCGCCGGCTGTCCGGCAGACACCTTTCGGTTCGGGAACGCGTGCTTCCTTCACCAGGCCTGTGTCGCGGACCAAGACTGCCCGAGCGACATGACGTGTCGGAGCGTCAGCACACTGCTCGGGGGTTACTGCAGCCCAGGTGACGCGTCGTGAGCCCCACCCCGACCCGCGAGGACCCCGACGCATGATCGGGGCCGCGCTCGTCTTGATGCTCTCGGCGCCTGCGACCGGTGCCGTGCGCGTCGAGATGCCTCCGGCGCGGGCCGGCGAGTCTGAATCCGGCCGCGCGCTGCGGGGCGCGGTCGCACGGCGGCTGCTCGAGGACGGCTACGCGCTCGTCGGACCAGACTCCAAGCGCGCGACAGAGGTCTTTCTCCGCCCCCTGCAAGCCGGGGTGCTGATCGTGGTGCGAAGCGGTTCGTCGGAGCGCGCGGAAGAGGTCCCGGCGGCGCGCGACGACCTCTTGCGACTCGAGGTCGCCCACCGGGTCCTGATGCTCCTGGAAGATGAAGCGCTACAGACCACGTCATCACAGACGCTCCCCACGGCGGCGGTCGGTTTTCGAGGCCGGGCCCCCTCCGACGCCGAGATCCAGCAGGCCACCGCGCCGCTCGTTGCCAGCGGGTTCGCGGTGGTCGCCGAGGACATGCCCTCCGACTGGGCCGTCTGCGTGCGCTGGGAAGGCGACGAATACTCGGTCCAGCGCGGGGCCTCGCCGCCGTGTGAAGGGGACCCGCTCGCGCCCGCGACCGTGGGGCCCACCCTCGACGCGGTCGTCGCTGTGGAAGTGGCGCGGCTCGAATACGACCGCGATGCCAAGCTGGAGGCCGACCTCGGTGCACTCGCCGACTCGGTGGCGACGGCCGACTCTGAGTCCGAGTCGCCACCGTTGCTCCGAAGCAGCCGCCCCAAGCTCATCGAGATCCCAAGCCTGAACGAAGCTGAACACCCAACGAAGTTGGCCCCGTGGGGCGTCATTCGAGCTCAGGGTGGACTCGAAGCCCGATCGCTCCCGTTCGAGGGGCTCTACACGGTCGAAGGCGCGGGTGGGCGCGGCCGTTGGGGCGGCGCACTGCGGGTCGGGTTCAGCC
>CAJXVA010000794.1 GCA_913061055.1 uncultured Pseudomonadota bacterium | reverse complement strand
CGAGATGTAGAGAGGTCTCGTGGGCTCGGAGATGTGTATAAGAGACAGTCACGAGGTTGTCGGAGGCGATGACCGCCGCGGCGAGTTCACAGCTGGCATCGCAGCGAGGGCTGACGAGAAGCCAGCGTTGTGACGCCTGGACCGCGGGGCCAGCCTCAGGGAGGTCAACGGTGGAAAAGCCGCCCTGGGTGCCGCTGCGTTTCGAGGCCCACACGGTCGCAGCCGGGGTGAACCGTCGCGCGAGTGTTTGAGCGTTGCGGACATCGTCTCCGGTGACCCGCCGCAGATCGAGCAGGATGTGCCCGCTGCCAGCCGACCGGGCTGCATCGGTGAGCTGCGCGTCGAATGCCGACGGCTCGCAGTCCAAGGCGTGGACCGTCACCACGCCCACATCGCCGGTGATCGCCTCTCCGGTGACGCACGTGGGGTCGTCCTCGGGACGCCACGTGAGCGTCATCTGGCGAACCTTGCCGGTCTTGGCCCGGCGCACCGTGATGGTTTCCGGACGATTGCGGGACTCGCTGCGTCCCGCACGGCCGCGCTCCAGGCTCTCGGCGAGTCGAGCCCGGCGGTGCCCGGCGGTCGAACCCGGACCGGTGCAGGTCGTGTCCGCCCAGCGGACAACCTCGGCCCCATCGACCTCCACGATGCGGTCGCCGGCTGCCAAGTCCTTGCCGTAGCGCCCGTCGGTCCCCTCGAGCAGGAACGCGGGGCCGACCGCTCGGACCCGCAGGCCCGAGTCGCTGTGCAGAGACCCGCCGCGATCGACCATTTGCAGTTGACCGTCGCCGAGCCGACACGTCGCCCGCCGTACGGCGCTGCGCCGCTCCCCGTGACCACGCCCGGCCGCCACCTCTTCCCGCAAGAGCTCCATGGTGGCGTCCACATCGACGCCCTCCGCGGCGTGAATCTCCCGGTGGACCCACCGCTCTCGCAGCGCCGACTCGAGACCCGCATAACGGTCCGGCCCCTCGGTCTGGGACTCGTTGCCCGGCCTCACGGTCGCCGTGTCGCTCCGGCCGAAGGCCTCGCTCTGGCCGGTTTCGCGCAGATGCATCGCACCGTCCAGAGGCATCACGTCCGTGCCAATGATCGGCTCCGCAGCGCAAGCCAGGCCGCAGAGGCTCAGCACGATGGACGGCAGCACGAACGCCTGTGGGACGCGAGTCACGGGCGGCAGCGTACCGCCGCGGATGTTATCCGGCGAGCAGCTTTTCGAGCCGTCCGCGGTCGAAGCCCACCATCAACTCCCCGCCCACATCGATCACGGGCACGCTCCCGGTCCCGATCCCCGCCTTGGCCGCCTTCGCCTGAAGCTCCGCCGCAGCCGCGCGGTCCTTTTCGATGTCCTTGGAGACGTACTTCACGCCCTTGCGGTCCAAGTAGCTCTGAACCTTCTTGCAGACCCCGCACCAGGCCGTCTTGTAGACGATCACCTCGCCGGTGTTGGCGGCAACCTGGGGGGGTGGCTCCAGGCCCTCAGGAAGGGACACCTCTGAGCTGAGGCCCTGCCCCAGCGCCAGCTCCTCGAACATCTCGCGCGCGACCGTCGTGAGCTCGACGGGGCCCTCGCCCGGGGCCTTCAGGTTGGCCACCCACACCTGGCCCGCCGGCGGTTTCGGGCCCTCGAGCAGGCTGACGCGCACCAGGCCCCGCGAGGCGTCCGGGACATCGGCGACCTTGGAGGAGTCCGTGAACGACCCGCGCTCGGCGGCGAAGGTGAGCACGGCGGGGGTCGTCCCCGGCTCGAAGGTGGCCGATGTGGGCGCAGCCTCGCCCACCGCGGGGGCATCCGCAGCCGTGGCGGGCGTCTCGGGCTCGCAGGCGGCCATCATCGGCAGCAGAAGGCCCAGGCACAGACGTGTGGAGGCTCGCACGAAGAACACGGCGGGACGAAGCCTAGCAGCCAGTGCGCGGGCCTGCTGGCGCTGGCCGCCCGAAAGGGCTATGACCCGGCGATGGCGCGCTCGAGCCTCGGCGGCGGCCCTCGCACGGTCGATTCTCGCGTGTTCGCCCTGCTTCGGGCGGTCGGGGTGCTCGCAGGGCTGGCGTTCGTGTTCGTCGCCGTTAGCTACTCCGGGTACCTGGGCTTCACCGAACTCGACGGGCCCGAGGTCGAGGTCGCGCCCTCCACGTTCACCGTCGATGAGACCGGTCGCACCGTGCACTACGGTCGGGCCAGCCTCACGCGCAACGGCAAGATCTGGGAGATGCACCTCGAAGGCTCTCCGGTCGCGATCGGGGATGCCCACGGCCGACTCGGGTCCCGCCTCTTCGACGAGGTCGACCGGGACATGGCCGACTACGTCGGGGGCCGATACGGTTCTGGCGTCGAGCAGTGGACCGCGTCGATGCTGCTGCGCTGGGACTACCGCGCGGCCGACAGCTACCTGGAGAAGGAGCGCCGACTCGAGCTCGCGGCGCTGGCCGCCGCCATTCCCGAGGCCCGCAGCGATCGGATGAGCGCCTACCAGCGCTTGTTCCTGTACCAGTGCATCCACGGCCTCTCGCAACGCCTCGAGGATGTCGTGCTCGAGGGCTCGATGTTCGCGGCCAGCTCCAAGCGCCCCGGATCGTCCGAACGCGGCAACCTCGTCATCGGCCGCTCGCTGAGCATCGATACCGACGGCAAGCTCGACGTCGATCCGGTGGTCATGGTGGTGCGCCCCGATGGCCGCTACCCCTACGTCTCGGTGGGTTGGGCCGGGATGCTCGGCGTCGTGACCGGCATCAACGCCCGCGGCATCTTCGTCTCGGTCAACGCCGCTCGGACGGACGACCCGCTGGAAGAGGGCGCCCCCCTGCCCCTGGTCCTGCGCGACGTCCTGGAGCGCGCCGACACGCTGGAGACGGCGGCCACCATGCTGCAAGAGGCCAAGCTTCGGACCTCCGCCGTCGTCTTGGTCGGCGATGGTGTGCAACGGACCTCGATGGTCTTGGAACTTGCGGCGCGAGACCGAGAGGACCGCCGGACCATTCGAGGCGAAGACGACGCCATCGTTTGGGCGACCAACCACATGGTCAAAGAGGCGTTCGAAGGCGACCTGCAGAACGACTGGATCCGGCGCTACACCTCCAGCGGCTACCGCTACGACCGACTCGAAGAGCTTCTATCCGAGCCCGGACCGATCGAGCCCGAGCGCGCTGCCGCGGTGCTCCGCGATCGGCGAGGTCTGGGCGGCGCCGTGCTGGGCCTGGGAAACCGCAACGCGCTGGACAACCTCTCCAGCACCCACACCGTGGTGGTCGATGCGTCCGCGATGGTGCTGTGGGTCTCCGAGCTGTCTCTTATACACATCTCCGAGCCCACGAGACCTCTCTACATCTCGT
>CAJXVA010000793.1 GCA_913061055.1 uncultured Pseudomonadota bacterium | reverse complement strand
TCTACACTAGATCGCTCGTCGGCAGCGTCAGATGTGTATAAGAGACAGCTCCACGCCCGAGAGCGAGAACCGGAGCTTGGTGTCCCCGATCTCCACCACGTCGTCGGGCTGAAGCACGTGCGGGCCGCGAAGCCTCCGCTGGTTGACGAAGGTCCCGTTGGTCGACTCGAGGTCGAGAATCGTCAGGGCGCTCCCGGTGACGAACACGCGAGCGTGTCCCCCCGATGCCGCGGCGTCGGCCAACACGACGTCATTGGACGGCCGACGTCCCAGCGTCACCTCTGGCTTCGCGAACTCCGGCGAACGCGTCGATTCGCCGGCGCTGTCGATGAACACGTGAACCCGCATCAGGTCGACCAGAAGAGTGCCCTAAACCGGCACGCCGTCCTAGGTCGATCGACCGGCTACAGAGGTCGTTTCACCGGTTTTGAGGGCTCGCAACGAGCGCGTCCATGCACCGCTGTACAGGGGATCCTCAGCCCAGACCGCACAATGCGCCGGGTTTCGGCCCGGGGATGGGTGTGGGACACTCGGGCACCGGCCGTGAACCGTGTCAATGAGGTCACCAAGGACTGTTTCAACGCCCTCATCCAATTGAGGAGCGTCGGTCAAGGTGCGGGCGCTCGACCCGAGCACGTCTATCAGCGGCTGCAAGCCTACGTCGACGAAGCGATCGAGCGCGGCAAGAGCACCCGGATGGCCGAGAGCGACCTGGCCGACATCATGTACGCGATCGTGGCGCATGCCGACGAGCTCGCGCAGATGAAGCCCGGTCCGCTGCGCGACCACTGGGCCCAGCGCCCGCTCCAGCTTCGCTACTTCGGCGAGAACGTGGCCGGAGACGGCTTCTTCGAGCGTCTCAACCGAATCCTCCAGGATCCAAGCCGCGTCGAAGTGCTGTCCGTTTATCACATGGTGCTGAGCTTCGGATTCGAGGGGCGCTACGCCGTCCGGGGCGGTGAGCTCGAGCTCGATTTGATCAGACGGCGCGTGCGAGATGCGCTGGGTCGACTGCTCAACGCCGAGCCAGTCTCGCGCAGCCACCTCCCCCGCCGCGAGAGCATGCAGTCCAGAAGCATGGACTTTCTCGTCCTGTGGATCGGTCTGTTTGCTCTGTTGTTCTCCGTCTGCTTCATCATCGCGCTGCGAATCTCCCTCAACGGGATGACCGACGACGTCGATGCGCGCGGACGTGAGCTCCTCCAGCGCTCCGCCGGTGAAAACACCGCCACGAAGGAAGGCCAGTAGTGCTCAAAGGCGTATTCATCACGCTCTTCCTTGCTGCGACGTGGGCCGGTGTCGCCTACTTCGAGCTGCCCTACTACTACGCGGGGATCGTCACCGCCATCACCACGCTGGTGATCAGCACGGTGATGGGGATCCGGTTCGCCCGCAGCCGAAAGGCCAGCAAGGAGATCGAGCGCGCCCTGAGGGCACAGGCCGAGGACCAGGCACGTTCTGCCCGGCCCGACCTCGAAGCCGATATCCGCTCCATGCAAGAGGAGTTCGCGCGGGCGATTGGCGCGCTGAAGTCCTCACGACTGGGTGCCCGCGGAGCCTCGAGCGCGCTGTACTCCCTGCCTTGGTACGTCATCGTCGGCCCGCCCGGCGTTGGTAAAAGCACCGCGCTTCGCAACTCCGGGCTCAAGTTCCCGTTCTCGAGCAACCGGGGCGGCGTCAGCGTTCAGGGCGTGGGCGGCACCCGAAACTGCGAGTGGTGGATGACCTCCGAGGCGGTCATTCTCGACACCGCCGGACGCTACACGACCGAGAACACCGACCGCGACGAGTGGTTCGCGTTCTTGGACCTGCTGCGGAAGTACCGAACGCGGCGTCCGATCAACGGTGTGATCGCGGCGGTCAGCGTGGCCGACATCGCAGAAGCCCACCCCGAAGAGATCGCCACCTTGGCGCGGGAGATTCGGGCCCGCATCGACGAACTTCAGGACCGGTTGGGCGTCGTCGTCCCGGTCTACATGATGTTCACCAAGTGCGACCTGCTGCCGGGTTTCGTGGAGATGTTCTCCGACCTGAGCGAGGCGGAGCGGCACCAGATGTGGGGCTTCACGCTCAAGGTCTCCGACCAGCTCTCGATCGCCGACCAATGCAGCGAGCACCTCGATGAGCTCAGCTCTTTGCTCGAGAAACGCACCCTTCGGCGTCTCGCTGAAGAACGGAGCATGGCTCGCCGCGAGCGGCTGCACGAGCTTCCTCAGTACTTCGCCTCGCTGCGTGAGCCCATCGCTCGGTTCATGCACGAGATGACCGAGCCGAACATCTATCACGAGACCCCGATCCTTCGCGGCGTCTACATGACCAGCGGCACCCAAGAGGGCCGCCCGCTGGGGCGCATCATGAGCGCCATCTCCGAGGCGTTCGGTCTGCGGCCGACGATCGGTGGTGCCACCGTCGCTCCGGTTGACGCGAAGAGCTACTTCCTCGGCGAGATCTTCCGGCGGGTCATCTTCCCCGACTACTCCCTCGTTCGGCACAACCGACGCCGCACCCGAAAGCTCCGCATCGGCGGCACCATTGCTGGGGCCGTCGCACTGGTCGCGGCCATTGCGACCGTGGTCTTGCCGCTGATGTCGTACCGCCACAACCGGGACATCCTCGGCCAAGGCGGGACCTCCCTCGCCTACGTGGAGCAGCACCTCGCCGAAGACTCCGGCGACGTCATCCCGATGGAGCGCATCGAGCCGCTGCGACGGATGGTGGACATGCTGCAGACCTACGAGGAAGACGGCGCGCCGTGGTCGATGCGCATGGGCATGTACCAGGGCGGGCGGATGTACCCCCGGATGCGGGATGTGTTCGTCGACACCGTCCGGCGAGAGCTCCACATCCCTGTGGCAGGGCGCGAACTCGAGGCGCTGGACCGGTTCGTCCAGCGCTACAAGATGAACGACAAGACGCCGTCGCTCCAGGAGTACGAGGAGAACTTCACGCGGCTGCGGATGTACCTGCTCACCTCGGGTCCACCCGCGGCGACCGAGCCCGGACTCGATGAGGAAGAGTCCGCGTGGCTGACAGACCACCTGGGCAACCTTTGGGAGGCCCCGATCCTGCTCTCCGGAGAGCCGACCAGTCGCGACAGCATCGACAAGGTCGCCTCCACCTACCTGCGGCTGCTGGCATCGCGTCCCGACCTCGCGTTCACCCGTGACACCGACATCGTGCAGCTTGCACGGGACATCCTCTCGCGCGTCGACCGAACCGAAGCGATCACCAACCACCTCGTCGACTCGGTGACCGGACCCGCGCTGACGCTCAACAGCATGTTCCAGGTCCTGTCTCTTATACACATCTCCGAGCCCACGAGACCTCTCTAC
>CAJXVA010000792.1 GCA_913061055.1 uncultured Pseudomonadota bacterium | reverse complement strand
ACCGTATGGGACCGCCGCAAACCTATGGGGTAGGGCGGGTCCCGGAGGGATTCGCCCTACCCAAACCGCAGCGCGAGCACAAAGAACACCGTGTTGTTAACCCGCCCCGCCTTGTCGTAGCTCGCCACGTAGTCGAAGCCAAACCGCCCGCGAACGTGCTCGCCGCGGCTCTCCAACCCGAACCCAACGAGCCCGGCGACCGCCGAGCGGACGTCTCGGTCGTTGGGACTCCCCGGCGGTCCGATGAGTACGCCGGCGCCGGCTCGGGTGTAGATGTTTCGGTGGCGCAGGCTCACCACGCCAAGCAACCCGCCCGTGGCTCCAGGTGCTTCGAGGCGCTGGAGGATCCAGGGGTTGGCGCCGAAGGAGACCGACGACCGGCCTCGGGTCCAGCGCATGCCGACCTCGGCGTCGTAGCGGATCATCGGGTTGAAGCCGTCGAGGCGGAAGGCAGCGCCTGGGGCCGTTCCGAGGTTGAGGTAGAAGCCCTCTTCGATCCACTTGAGCTCGGGAGGTTGCACGGCCGAGGCTTCCAGGGTTGCGGCGTCCGCGGAGGGCGCGGCGGCAGCCAGAGGAGCAGAGAGGATGATTCCCATCGGCAGAGTCATGTCCTCACCGTGACGCCGGGGTCCACGTTGGCGAGGCCGGCGGCGGTGTGGTCGTGACCCGCGTCGCTGTGTTGTTTGTGCGACGCGCGGTGACTTGCGCACCACGATCTCCGTCGCGACACACTTGGTGCGGATGGGAGCCGTGCGAGGTTGTGCGCGTGCGGTCGTGCCTGCGCGGTTGCATGCGGCCTGCGGATTTCTCGGCGGCGGCGCCTGGAGGGGTCGGGGCTGAGCGTCGTTTGCGCGCACAAAAAAACGCGACTCCCACAATTGGGAGCCGCGCTACCCGGAGACCACGGACGCCGGGTCGCCCGCAAGGGGCGAAAGGGGTGGCGGGGGCACGAAGCCCTCGCCGAACGTACTCGCACTCGCAATGACGGCCGGTGTGCGTTGCGGTTGCGCGCCCGACCTCAGAAAACTGCACGACGGTGTTGAGGGCGGCCGGGGAGGGGCGTGGCATGCTGCGAGCAGGAGCGACATGTCGATTTCTCGTAGGGAACTGATCCGGCGCGCGAGCGCCCTCTCTTTGAGCGCGGCCTCGTCCTCGCTGACCGGCTGTGGCGACGACGGGGGTGGGGCGGGCTCGGTGGGGGGGACCACCGGAGCGGGGACAACCGGCGGGTCGACCGGCGACCCCGGGACATCCTCTGGAGACATCCCCACGACCACGGCGGCGGACTCGTCCTCCAGTGGGGGCGACGATGGGCTGCCTCAATATGAGTACGACGGAGAGCCTGGCCCGGAGGGCCTCTTCAGCCATGGCGTCGCGTCCGGCGATCCTCTCGTCGACGCGGTCATTCTGTGGACCCGGTTGACGCCGGACGAGGACGGCGTGGTCGAGGCGTTCTTCGAGGTCGCGCTCGATCCCGAGTTCGACATGCGCGTGGCGGCGGACTACATCGATTCGGTCCCCGACCGAGACCAGACGATCAAGCTGGACGTCGAGGGCCTGAGTCCGGGCACGACCTACTACTATCGGTTCTTCTCACTCGGACGCGAGTCTGCAATCGGACGGACGCGCACCGCTCCCCAGGGGGCGGTCGACCGCCTGCGGGTCGCGGTCTGCTCGTGTGCCAGCCTCGCGCACGGCTACTTCCACTCGTATCGCCGGGTCGCGGAGCGGGCGGACCTCGACGTGGTCCTTCATCTTGGCGACTACATCTACGAGTACGCCACCGGCGAGTACGGCGAGCTTCGAGAGTACGAGCCGGCGACTGAGATCGTCTCGCTGGGCGACTACCGCACCCGGTATGCGCAGTACCGACGCGAGACGGACCTTCAGGAGATGCATCGCCAGCACCCGATGGTTGCGGTCTGGGATGATCACGAGTCCGCCGACAACTCGTACCGCGACGGGGCCGGAAACCATCAGTCGATGACCGAGGGCGAGTGGGAGGATCGCAAGGCGGCGGCGTACCAGGCGTACGCGGAGTGGATGCCGTTTCGCGAGGGCGCACAAGGGGTGATCTATCGCGCGTTGCCGTACGGCGACCTGATGCATCTCATCATGCTCGACACCCGGATCGTCGGGAGGGACGAGCAGCCCGATGACCTCACCGACCCCGACTTGCTCGATGATCCCGACCGGCAACTGCTGGGCATGGAGCAGGAGGCCTGGATGATCGATCAGGTCAGCAACAGCGCCGCGCAGTGGAAGTTGGTCGGTCAGCAGGTTGTGATGTCCGAGGTGATCTTGGGCGAGGGTCCGTTCAACGCCGACCAGTGGGATGGCTACCGGGCGGCGCGGAGTCGCTTCTATGACCTCGCCGGCGCCACCAGCAACGTCGTTGTGCTGACCGGCGATATCCATTCGTCGTGGGCGTTCGACTTGGCGGTCGATCCTGCCGGGACCTACGACCCGGACGATGGCTCGGGGTCCGTGGGCGTGGAGTTTGTCGTGCCGGCCGTATCCTCGCCCGGGTTTCCGCTCAACGCCGCTCCGGCGCTGCTGGCAACGAACCCTCACCTCCGCTGGATCGACATCCGTGAGCGCGGTTATCTGATCCTGGACGTCGACACCGAACGTGTCCAAGGGTCGTGGTGGTTCGTCGAAGACGTGGAGTCGATCGACGGAGGCAGCGAGAGACTGGCCGCGGTTTGGGCGGTTCGTGATGGTACCGACCACCTCGAAGAAGAACCGGATGCAGCCGAGCCCCCAGCCGACCCGCCCGCGCTCGCACCCTAACGACAACCAAGCAAAAGGGCGCCCCAGAGTGGAGGCGCCCTGTTCGTCTGAGGTGGTGGGGCTCAGCCCGGAGCGGGCAGGGCCTCTGGCGGCACCAAGATGAACACGTCTCGGTCATCCAGTTCTCCGCAGTCGTCGGCGAGGACCTGGACGTTGGCGGTGAACAGGCGTGGGTCCGGGCCTTGCTCGACGAAGTCGTTGAAGGCGGTGACAGTGAAGATCACGTCGGTGTCGGGGATGACGTTCTCGAACGTCGTCGGAGTCAACGTCGGGTCGGGTACGCCGGGAAGCGGCACGACACCGTGGTCGAACGGGGTGACCGCCTGGATGAAGTCGGCGGTCGTCGTGCCCGCTGGCAGCGCGACGCCGTCGACATCGGCAGCTCCGCCGGTGACTGCACTCGTCACGTCGAACCGGCCGTACGCCGCGAGCAAGGACACCGCACTCGAGAACGAGGTGTCGACGCCCGAACCGTTGGTCGATGCCGAGTAGGCCATCGGGCATTGTCCTTCACCGTTGGGGGCTCGGCCGACGCCGTTGAGTCCGGTGCAGCATTGCCC
>CAJXVA010000791.1 GCA_913061055.1 uncultured Pseudomonadota bacterium | reverse complement strand
GAGATGTAGAGAGGTCTCGTGGGCTCGGAGATGTGTATAAGAGACAGTTACTGGGTGCTCCCCGTCGTCAATGTGAAGTTCCGGCGCGCGGTCGTCGGAGGCGTGGTCGCTGCGGTGCTCTGGGAGGCGGCCCGTTCCGCGCTCGCCTGGTACTTCGCAAACCTGTCGCTGGTCGAGGTCATCTACGGCTCGCTGGCGACGGTCGTCGTCCTGCTGCTCGGGCTCGAAGTCGCGGCCATCATCGTGCTCATCGGAGCCGAGGTCATCGCGGAACTCGAGCGCAACGACCTGGTGGGACTGCCTTGGTACGACGTCCCCGGACCCGGGGAGAGCCACGCGTCTATGGACCTGCGAGCGCCGCCTCCGTAGCAACGAAACCGTTGCACGGATCCCACAGGTCGCGTGCCGTGGATCACCGTGTGCTTCAGCTCGCTGGCTCCGCCGCTCTCCACGCAACATCTTGCAGGCGTGGTGGTCGCGAAATACTGGCTAACGGTGGGTCTGCTCGTCTCGAGCGTAGGCTGTACGCAACGCATCTACTTCTCGCAGTCCGTGAGAGACGGGCTCGAAGGCGATGCAGGTGCGGGGGACTCCGAAGACTCGCTTCAATACTTTGCCGCACATCGCATCGTGCTCGAACGAGAGGCGAAGTCACGCAACGAGCGGATCAACGGAGGTCGGATCATCGTGCGCCGAGGTCGGATGATCGAACAGGTCGTCATCCGCCGCGGCACGCCGGGGATCGCCACCGAATGGGACGAAGACAAGGTCTCGGTGAGCTTCGAAGAAGGCACTTCGCTCGTGTTCACGAAGGCGGAGGCAAACCGGTACGGCACCGTTCTGTATCGGCTGCAGACGACAGAAGGCCCCTTGGGAGCGCCAGTCGTCGACTTCAACGGGCGAGGCTGGATCCTCGCCTCCCCCGGCTTCGACGCCACGCTGCAGATCAAGCGCAACGCAGCGGGCAGCCGGAAGAAGAGTCGCAAGGTCCTGCGCGGTCGAAGGCTGGACTAGGGACCGTCTACCGGAAGATTCGTACGACGAGCGGCTCGCGTTCGTCGGCATCGTCACCGTATGCGCCAAGCTCGGCGTCACCTTGTCCGAGACGTCCGTCGTCGCCCCGGCCCCAACAGCGCAGGCGCGAGTCTTCACTCCGGGCGCACACGTGCTCGCCACCGGCGGAGATCGAAGTCGTCTCCCCGAACAGCTTCACCGGGCCAAAGCCCTCCCACTCCATCGGCGTCTCATCGTCACCGACGACATCCGAGGAGCCTGAGCCCAGCTGCCCGAAGTTGCCCGCTCCCCAGCACAAGACCGTCCCATGGGAGGTCAGCGCGCACGTGGAGCGGTCGCTCAGCGCGGCGCTGAGGACGAACTCATCCCCGAGGTCGACGCGTGCGGCCTCGGCAGTTTCGTCGTCGCCGATGGTGTCGACATGTCCCAGCCCAAGCTGTCCAGACTCGTTGTTGCCGAAGCAGGACAGCTGGAAATCCGTGGTGACCACGCATGTATGGCGTGAGGAGGCGACCGTGAGACGAGCGGGCGATCCAAGACGAAGCGGCCCTGCCTCGGCCGGTGTCCGGTCGAACCCGGCCGGGTTTCCAGCCCCGGTACCCAGTTTTCCGTCCTGAGCCGAGCCCCAGCAGAAGGCCTCCCCGGCCGCAGACACGGCGCAGGTGTGGTCCCCGCGTCCAGACGACAGCTCCCGCACCGACACGTCAGGCCCGAAGTCCACCGCGGGACTGTCGATCGCATCGGGGTATGGCTCCTCGCCGGCCCCAACCGTCCCGGAGAATCCATCTCCGTGACCGAGTTGCCCACGCGAGCTATCGCCCCAGCAACGGATGCTGCCGCCGAACATGCGCGCACATGTGTGTGATGCACCAACTTCGACGGCCGCGACCAACCCGTCGAGCCCGACCGGCTCCAGCGGTTCGTCAGGAGCATCGCCCCACGTCTTGGTGTGCCCCAAGCCGAGCTGTCCGGACTCATTCGCGCCCCAACAGTAGAGTTCGTGTTCCGTCGTGACGGCGCACGTGTGGCGGCCCCCCGCGGCGACTTGTGTGACTCGGGGCAGGTCCACGTCCAATCCGGCTTCGAGGGGGGTCTCGTCGTCGCCGATCGTGTCCGTGCTACCGACCCCGAGCTGGCCGTACTCGTTGTCACCGAAGCAGCGGACCCTGCCTTCAAAGGACACAGCGCACGTATGGGCATGACCCGCGGAGAACGAGATGACGCCCTCGGACGGGGTGCAGTCAGCATCACACCCGTCACCAGGGTCGACGTTGCCGTCGTCACAGAATTCTCCGGCGTCCAGATAGCCATCGCCACAAAAGCCCTCCACTGCAGCGCCGCCGCTCGAGCCTCCGGACGATTCGCCCCCGGTCATCGCACCACCCGCGCTGCCGCCGCGACCGGATTCCCCCGATCCCTCGCTCCCATCGACGTCCCCCGAAGTCGATGGATCTGCAACACCCCCCGTTCCGCCTTGGCCGCCCCCCAGCGGCTCGTCGGCAGCAGATGTTCCCCCGCAGGCGGGCAATACGAAGAAGACCCAGGCCAGCGACGACAGCGCACGATGCATGAACCCGGCATCGACCCGTTCCGCGGGCCTTTCAGGCCGAAGTCGGGCCGCTGTCGCGACGAATCCGCGCCGCAAAATCCTACATCCGCCCCAAGGTCGGGCCTGATATCCTGGTCGAACCGCGAACCGAACCGTTTGTGGTGTCCAAGGTCTTGAGACCCTCGCATGGCTCGATACGCGTCCCCACCGCTGCCTCAGCAGCAATCCGACTTTGAGGTCCACATGGCCCAGGCCACTGCGTTCCTCACTCAGGGGCAGACGGGACCGGCCATCGGCCTGTACCGGACGGCTGCAGCTCGAGCCGAGGAACGGGGCAACTTTCGAAATGCGCTGCGCGCGTATGCGGAGATCGTTCGCCTCGAGGGCCCCCACTCCGAGACGCAACTCAAGGTGGGCGAGATGCTCTATCGCGCGGACCGGCCCGCCGAGGCTGCGGCCACGCTCGACCAAGCCGCCAACGTCGCCTTGCAGCAGGGCAAGGTCGAAGTCGGTTTGCACGCCTACCGCCTCGCCGCGATGGCCGAGCCCACCCCCGCCCGCTGGCGGCAGGTGATGGACTGGTACGTCAACCTCGGCAAACACGGCGAGATGGTTCGGACGCTCGAGGAGGCTTCGACGGAGTTGTTCCGCAACGAAGCGTACGAGGGCTTCATCTTCGTTGCCGACCAGCTCCTGACGCATCGCCCCGCCGACATGGCGACACTTCGGATGCTGATGCGGGCTCACCTGCAGCGCAAAGACCTGCATCTGTCTCTTATACACATCTCCGAGCCCACGAGACCTCTCTACATCTCG
>CAJXVA010000790.1 GCA_913061055.1 uncultured Pseudomonadota bacterium | reverse complement strand
GCGGGGGCACGGACGCGATGGGGGGGCAGCGTGTTGCTCGGTCGGGTCTCCTGCTTCAAGCCAAGACGCTCACCCTGAAGGACCTTCAGGCCTACGTCGCCGATGCCTACGGGACGTTCGACCCGTTCGTCGACTCGCCGGCCGAGATCGTCACCAAGATGCTACAGGGCCTGCTGCCCGAGCTCGGGGCGGTCGACGCACGCACGCTGTCGCTTCGGCTGCGCAATGACGAGGGGGAGACGATCTGGGTCGCGGATGCGATCGAGCAGGTGGGGCGACTGCAGCATCAGCTGCTCGCACCCGGCCTCGACCCGCAGCTCGTCCCGTTCGCCGCCGACATCGTTGCCGAGGGAATCTTCGATACCGAGCAGCGGATTAGTGCCGAGCGCTTCGCGTACCGCGGGCGGTTGATCCTCGCCCGGCCTTCGGGTGCCGGCTATCGGTGGTCGATCCGCGACGCGGTGGGCGTGCATGGGCCGTCGCAGCAGGTGTTTCCGACTCGCGAGGCCACGATTCGAGATGCCATCGCGGCGATCTCCAGTGTGGATGCGGAGGCGGCATGACCCCGGCGCAGATCCGGCAGGTCGCCCGAGAGGAGGCACGGCGGGCGGTGGCGGGTGTGTCCGGTGGCGGCGTTCCGTCGGTGTGGACGAATGAAGTTCAGGTCTACAACGACGGCCTCGCGAAGCAGGGCGTGCGAACCCTTCGCGGGTTGGCGGAGATCGTCTGCGGGTTGCAGGTCGCCAGCGAGGACCAGTGTGGTGGTGGCCCGAGAGGACCCGAGCGCGCGTTCGAGTTCGACGGCGAGCGGCTGGTGGCGATCGTGCATGGGTCGGAGTTGGGGTCGGATGCCGAGGTGGTCGTGCGGCGAACGACGCTGCACTACGACGAGGGCGGAGGCCTGGAGTCGGTTCGCGACACCTGGACGCACGAAGGGCGCCCATGGGGGCGCAGTGTGGCGCTGAGTTGCGACAACGCGGGGCGGGTGGCGCTGGTGGTGCGCACAGGCCCGGGTCCGCTCGAGCTTTCAACGGAGGACGAGGAGACGGAGTGATGGGCTGTGGAGAGATGCATTCGATGAGTCTTCGAGTTCCCGCGAAGCGTTCGTTTACGGCGTTGTTCGTTCCGCGTCGGCCTGGGTTTGGGTCTCCGCTGGAGCTGGAGGATGTGCGCGCTGAGCTGGTGCGGGTGTCCGACTTCGCCGTGGCGGGGACGCTGGAGGAAGGGCTGTCGTTGGCGAGCAGTGGGGCGCCGCACTTCGAGTACGTCGTGACGGGGAGTGTCCCCGCGGAGGCGGTTATCGGGTCGCTGTACAGCGTGCGGTTCTCGGGGAGGCATGGGCGCAAGACCTACCGGGCCGTGCAGACGCTCGTGGTGGAGGCGGACCTCGCGACGGCGTTGCAGAACTTGACGGCCTTGACGGTGGCCGGTGGTGGCTTTGCATGAAACTCTGGGTGTCGGTCGGGGTTGGAGCCGCCGTGGGTGCGGGCGTGTCCGTGCTTGCGCGTCGGCTGCAACGCAGCACGATGCTGTGGGAGCCGACCGAAGACGATGGCGTGCTCGAGGTCGAGCGCACCCGCGCTGTCATCGAGCACCCCACCGTGGTCGACGTTTCGGGGCCGAGCGCCGAAGGTCGTGCGCTGATCGAACAGTTAGGCCGACGCGGCGGGATGACCGACGCGCAGGTTCAGTTCCTGGTGTTCGTGGCGAGCAAGGAATCGCGGTTTCGGCCGGACGTCGGTCGGGGCGACCCCGCCATCGAACCGCCGGGCCTGCACAACTTCTTGGTGGACCTCCGCGAAGCGGGCGCGGCCCGCAAAGCGTACGAGCGCAATGCCGAGGTCTTTGCGGACTGCGGGCATCCTCCGAGTGCGTACAGCTTTGGTTCAGGTGGGTTGTTCGCGTTCTTGCCGACCTACCCGCTTTTTCATCTGCGGAAGACCCCGCTTCGGTGCGCGCATCCGTACGAGGTGTTCGACGCCGTGTTCTCGATGACGGCCGCGTACTCGTTTGCTCGCGGCTTGAGTCGGCATCCGTTCTTCGACGGGACGGTGATGGAGCTTCGTGCGGGCTGGGGGGCACTGGCCACCATGAAAGACCCGAGCGCCTACGCCGGGAGGATTCCGGGATGGCGTGAGCAGCTGGAGGCGCTGGGCGTCGAGCCGGAGTGGTTGTACGCACCAGCGCCGCAGTGGCCCAAGCGGGACTTGATGGCGCTGTACCGCTCCATGGGCGGGCGACTGGCGAGAGTGGCGTGAAGGAACACGAGGTGAGCTGATGAACGAGAACAAGAGGACGATGGGCAAGAAATCGTGGGTCGCCGTGGGCATCCTCGGGGTGGCCGCTGTCGGGGGGATCGCCGCGGTCGCCATGACCAAGCGTGAGCCCTCCTCGCTGCGGTGGTACGGCTACCAGATTCAGGTCGAGTCTCGTGGCCTCGACGACGCTTCGGCGGGAGGCAAGCCGCTGCGTTGGTCGGTGTCGCTCGACGATCAGATCTTGGCCAGCGGTCTTGCACAGTCGCACCCGATCGCCGTCGATGCGGCGAAGTCGGCCATTGAAGAACTTGCCGAGTCGATGACTCCGGCGCCATTGGTGACGGAGCTTTCGCAGGGGGGGCTCTGAGATGGCACGGCCAAGTGACGCGTTCCCGTCCGAGCGCCCGGGCAAACCCTGCGGTGCGTCGTGGTCCGACCCGCTGCGCGTGACCGGGAAGATTCCGAACCTCCCCTTCGGGGCGCAGTTCGAGGTGGAGCTGCAGCCGGTGGCGGCCGCGAAGGACATGCGCGCCAACCAGGGGATGCTCTCGTGGCGAGGCGAGCATGAGACCCGCGTGCGGGCGCAGCTGGAGACGACGATCGACCAGGTGCTGACTGACGCTCAGAAGTTTCGGTGGCGGATCGGCGAGGACAACTATCAGGCGGTGCGGAACCTGCTCGCGTTGGCGCTCGCAGAACTCGCCTACGTCGACATCACGCATGAGGCGTGGGTCGCTCGGCGATGGGGGCTCGAACGGGTGACCTACGCGGCGGAGTGCGACGCCCGGGGGGGTCCCGGTCCCGGTGAGGTGTTTGGGGGCGGCTTCGACCGGTGCCCGACGGTGGAGGAGATTGACCGACGGTTCGATGCGCGGGAGTACATCCTGGAGAAGTTCATCGACGCCTGCCACTTCACCCGGTGCGCGCAGTTCGGATTGTGGCGGGTGTGGTTGTATCGGCAGGCCCGCGAAGAATGGAAGAACACGCCGCAAGGTGGAGCTCCGGGAGACCTCGCGCCGACGCCTCCGAAGAAGCCCCGCTCGAAGGTGGGGCCGGGAAGTTTCACCGCGAAACCGCCGGGGCCCCCACCTGTCTCTTATACACATCTCCGAGCCCACGAGA
>CAJXVA010000789.1 GCA_913061055.1 uncultured Pseudomonadota bacterium | reverse complement strand
GATGTGTATAAGAGACAGCTCGAGAACCCGGACGCCTCGGTGGTGCTGGAGGTCGCAGCGAGCCCCGCCGTGCCCCAGATGCCGATGCTGCGCCTGCGTCTGCGGGCTGAGACCGCTGCCAAGAGTGCATCCATGGTTTCGAAGCGCGCCTCGGGGTCCGCATCCATGGCTCGGCGGAGCAGGGGAGCGAGCCAGCGCGGCAGGGCCCGCATCGCACGAGGGTCGAACGCGTTGCATGCCTTCTTGCGGTGCAGTTGCCGGGGGTCGTCGGCAGCGATCGGGTAGCGTCCCGAGAGCGCTTCGACGAGACAGATCGCGAACGCATACTGGTCACTGCGCGAGTCCGCCGGGGCGCCCGCGTTTTGTTCGGGCGCCATGTATCGCGGCGTCCCGCGGACAAACGCTTCGGGTTCGGGCTTGGGCGCCGTGGGATCACGCTGCGCCTCGACCTGTGCGATCCCGAAGTCGAGCACGTGCGGCGTGCCGCTGCGCTCGACCAGCACGTTCGCCGGCTTGAAGTCCTGATGGACCAGCCCGCAGGTATGCACATGATGCAGGCCTGCGCCGGCAGCTTCGAAGAGCCGGAGGATCTCGGCCGAGGATGGCGAGGCGTCCTGCAGCCAACGCTTCAGCGGGGCACCATCGATCCACCGCATCACGATGAAGATGCCGCGCGTGGGGATCGCCAAGACGTCGGCCGCGTGATCGGAGAGGTCGCCCTCGTCGTACCGGCCGAGGTCGTGCACGGGCACGACGTTGGGGTGCTCGACCCGGGCCAAGGCGCGGGCTTCGGCCTGCAGTTCCCCGGTCGAGCTGTCCGTCACCGCCGACGATTTGACGAGCTTGATGGCGACGGTACGATCGAGTTCCGGGTCATGGGCCCGAAAGACGGTGCCCATGCCGCCCGCGCCCACGTGCTCCTGGAGTGTGTAGCGGCCCAACCGAGGGGGTGCTTGCTGCCGTGTGAACAAACGGGACCGGAGTTCCCGGTACGCCACGCCCATCGAGCCTTCCTCGGACACGCGCGCTGCACTGAGCAGCTCGATCGTGTGCTCGTCGGTGGCCACCAAGCAGAGCGTATCAATCGAGCCCCTTGCTAGGGCCAGCAGCCGGCCCTAGCGCTTTTTCGCGTTTTCGGCCGCGCACGGTGAGGGACTGCGGGCGGTGTCGTCGTTTAGAAAAATCGATGACGCAGCTTCACCTTACAAGCCCCTCCACCTACGCGATCTGCCTGATTCTCGGTGTCGGCCTCTTGGGATGCGACCCATCCTCGAGCGGTGATGGAGGGGAAGACGGGGGAACCGACGGTCCCGCCACCTCGAGCACGGGGCCAGGGACCTCCGGCACCGACACGGACGAGACCGGGCTGGATTCCTCGAGCGAGGGAGGAGAGACCGGTGGGGGACCGGTGGTCGGAAACCCGTGCGAAGAGCTCTGCGGAAACGACGAAGGGGCGCCACCGGCCGGACTCGATTTTCAGCGCGGTGCCGGGGCGGACTCGTTCGCCCACTGCAGCACCTATCAGTTCGGAGGCAACGACACCGCGAGCGTCGCTGTGTTCTCGATGTTCCAAGACGGGGTCGCGTTTCTTGCGGGTGACGATCCCATCACGGTGACCGACCTGCAGGTCATTCCGACCGGCGATGGCGAGGCGTTGGAGTGGTCGTTGCTCAGCGATGCCGACTTCTCAGGCTCGCTGTTGTCCGAGGACGAATACGTCGGACACACGATCACGGCCGACAACCCCTTGTCGTTCACCGTGGAGCTCAAGCCCGCAGCCAGCGGCGACCGCACGGCATGTCTGATGCTGTCGACCGAAGAGGGCGAGGACTACCTGGTCAACTTCACGGGCCGTGGGTCCGAAGATCCGCTGCTGAACTTCTCCCCCTCCTTCACGCTCGATGAAGACGTCCGGTTCGGCGCGATGACCAACCTCGAGGGCGAAGTGGTCGGCGCCTCCAGCAACGAGAAACACGAGCCGGGCATCGTGGACAGCACCGGCGCCGTGTATTCGATCGGCCGCAACGTGGGCCCGGGCGGCTTCGCCGAGGCGACCGCCATCGCCAAACGCAACGCGGATGGCAGCTGGGGATACTTCAAGCTGCTCGAAGGGCGGGACGGGGACGCGGAGGTCGACGCGAAGATCATGCAGGTCTCGGACGAGACGGCCGACTTCGGCACCTCCTCGGTGGTCGCCCTCGACGACGACGACAACCTGTTCATCATCACCAACGTCGGAACCTCGGCCAACTCGGACATGACCCGCGCCAACGTCGTGAAGATGGACTCCGATGGCAATGTGTTGTGGTCGCGCGGCTGGGTCGCGGACTCCGCATTCCCGGCCCAGGCCAACGACGAGGCCGACTTCCAGACCATGATGGTGGTCGACGGAAAGGTGATCCTCAGCGGCGCGACCGGGGGCGGCAACGAGGTCGGGGCCGGCATTCCCATCGTGGTGCTCGACGCGGAAAGTGGCGAGCTGATCCTCAACCACATCTTCCAGATCGACTCCGGCGGGACCCAGGAAGCGCTGTCGATGGCCGTGGACGGCGATTCGCTGTATTTGGGCGGGAAGGGGGCCCGTGCCTTCGTGGCAGGGTTCTCCGGACTCGAGGGCACCAGCCTCACGCTCGAGTGGACCCAGCGCATCGACACTGCATTCACCGGCGCCCGGGTGCGCTCGATGACGATGGCGGAAGGCAATGTCTGCGGTCTCGCTCGAGGCACCAGCACCCAGAACCAGTTCCATATGTTCTGCCTCGACACCGACGGCGCTGCGGTCTGGAACCGGCAGCTCGTGGGGAACCCATCCTCGCGCACCCGAGCCCAGGTCATCGAGTACATCGACGGCTCGCTGTACGCGGGCGGATCGACCCACGTTTCGGGACTGTCGCCGTTCGGGGAAGCCGCGCTGCTCAAGGTCAGCCCCGACGGTGAGCTCGACTGGAGCGCGGTGTACTACACCGGAAAAGGCGCCGAGGAGGTGGGGTTCCACAGCGTAAAAGGCATTTCGCGCCACGATGGACAGCTGCTGCTGCAGGGCCAGTCGTGGACCGGGCCCAACAACAAGAGTTGGTACAAGGGGTTCTGGTACGACGGCGCCGATTTGGGTTTGGAGTGGACCGAGTTCTTGCCCAACGCCGAGTACGCATTCGACTACGGCGTCGGCGATCTGCTGGACAACCCAACCGGCACGTTGCTCGAAGACACCTCCGCATACTTGTTGGTCACGGACGTGCAGTCCGAGGACCCAGAATCGGTCGAGGAGGGCGCTCCGGCGTACCTGTTCCAAGACGCCACCCAGCGCGCCAACGGCCCTGGCGGGGACTACGACGCACTGCTGCAGGTGCTCACCGAGCTGTGATCCGTCGGTGAGCACCTGCAGCAG
>CAJXVA010000788.1 GCA_913061055.1 uncultured Pseudomonadota bacterium | reverse complement strand
GGTTGGGATGGGTTGGCATCACGACCTCCACCTGCGGAGCGGCGCGGGCGAAGGCGGCAACGGCCCCGATCACGGCAGCGGCTCCCCGAGGAAAGCTCTCGCGTCGGTGGTGGGTAAACAGGACCCGGGTCCGCGGCGACTCCAACAGCCGAAGACGATCACTGGGGGCCCCATCCACCGGCAGGGTTGCCAGCGTCTGGTGGACGGCATCCACGATGGTGTTGCCGGTGACCACGACGGAGCGATTTGAGATGCCCTCGGCGAACAGGTTTCCGGCGGCCCGTGCAGTCGGCGCAAGATGAAGCGTCGCCAGCCTCGCGACGCGAACGCGATTGGATTCCTCTGGCCACGGGTGTTCGAGGGATCCGCTGCGCAGGCCCGCTTCGAGATGCACGAAGGGGACGCCGGACTCGCCGCTCACTTCCGCCGCGGCAACAACCGAGCCGGTGTCGCCTTGGGAGAGGACGGCGTCGGGTCGATGCTTTGCGAGCGCCGCGGCCACCTGCTCTCGCAAGGTGTCCGATTGGGCGCCCCGCGCCGGGCCGTCGGGTGGACGAACGCCCAACCCAGCGGCGTGCGGTGCGACCAAGCCCGCGTGTTGGCCCGTCCACACGACGGTGAGTTCGAGGTCCACAGCGCCCGCAGCCGCACGGACCACCGGGGCGAGCTTGACCGCCTCGGGTCGTGTGCCGACCACCACCAACACCCGCTTCACAGCCTCAGCCTACCAACGAATCGCCAGCTCTTCGCATGGCACCGACGCGGAAGGTAGGGTTCCATGGATGCGCGCACGATCCGTCACGCTTCTGGCAGCCACGCTCGTGGTCTCGGCGTGTGGCGACGAGCGCCAGCGGTCCTCGGCGGACCCGGAGAACCCCACCGCCCCGGCGCCGCCTGTGGACCCTGCATGCGACGAGCCCAGCCCCGCCTCGGCCTGGCTGCTCGAGCCCCGCTCCGACGGGTCGCTCGCGCTGGGGGTGGACCAGTCCCCCTTGTTGGTGCTTCGGCACGGCGGATTCCGTGCGCCAGGACAGAGCGCGAAGCCTTCGGTGCGCAAACTGCCCTCCGAGGACGGCGCCCTCGCCTTCGAGGTCACGTTCGAATCTCTGCCCGTGGTGATCCGCGGACTCGCGAGCGCTGTCGCCCCCTCGCAGGTGCGCATCGAGTACACGTTCGACGCCAAGCAGGCGCTCCGCGAGGTCCCCGGCGTGGGCCTGCAGATCGACGTCGAGGCGCAGTCTTGGTCGCTGCCCGACGATGCGCTCGAGATCATTGAAGACCGAGACCTCCGCGTCGTGAGCCCCACTCTCGGCGTGGTCGAGCTCGCCTTCGACCCGACCGGCTCCGTCCCCCGGACACTCCGCGATCGAACCCGCCTCAGTCGGGTCCGCTCCGCGTGGCTTTCTGGGGATAGCCCCGCCGGTACCACGACGGCCGCCGTGACGATCACCGTGCCTGGGGACCTCTCGCTGCAGCCTCCCCTCGCAGCGCGGTATGGACCTCGAAACCTCGAGCAGTGGCACCGCGACGCCCTGGTGCACGACGATTGGCCCGTCGACCTCAGTCACCTCAACGCCGCACACGGCCGAGCCGGCAGCCACGGACCCGTGCGAGTCGACGGCGAGAACCTACGTTTCGAGGACGGCACGCCGGCGAGATTCTGGGGCACCAACCTTGCCGCATCCGCGCTGTTCAAGGCCGACGACGCAACGATCGCGCGCGAGGCCAAACGACTCTCGGCCCTCGGCTACAACCTCGTCCGGCTCCACCACCACGATGCGGCATGGACACAGCGCAACGTCTTCGACACCTCCGGGGGCAACACCCAGGTCCTCGATGCGAAGGCCTTGGACCGTCTCGACTTTTGGATCGAGACCCTGGCCTCCGAGGGCATCTACGTGTGGCTCGACTTGCACACCGGCCGGCAGTTTCTGCCCGGGGATTCGATCCCCGGCTACACCGACATGCTCTCCGGCCCCCACCCCAAACAATCCCGGGGGTTCCAGTATATCAACCCGCGGGTGGAGGCGCTTCTGGAGGGTTTTGCGGCGTCGTACCTTCGCCGGAAAAACCCGTACACGGGCCGTCCATGGGCGCAAGAGCCCGCGGTCGTGGGCCTGCTCCTGACCAACGAAAACGACCTCACACACCACTTTGGGGTCGCGTTTCGTCCCCAGACGGGCCGGGAGACCCACGTCGCGATGTTCGATGCGCTCGCGAAGACCATCTCGGGCGAGCTGGGCCTTCCCAAGGGAGCTGGTCGCAGTGTGCATCGTCCTGGGCCGGGGAAAGTCCTGCTCGCGGAGATGCAGCACCGCTGGGACACGCGAGCCCTCGAACACTTGCGAGGCCTCGGCGCGACGATGCCCGCGGTCACGACCAACTTCTGGGGTTTCGAGTCGTTGCTCAGCCTCCCGCCCCTGGCCGCGGGGGACATGCTCGACGCCCACAGTTACGGAAAGCCAGAATCACTCAGCAAGAACCCACACCGAACCGCACACTGGCTCCACTACATCGCTGCGGCGCAGGTCTCGGGCAAGCCACTGACCGTCACCGAGTGGGCGGTGCCCAAGCCGGCAGCAGATCGGCACGTCGGGGCGCTCTGGATTGCAGCGATGGGCGGGTTTCAGGGCTGGGACGCGCTGATGGCCTACAACTACGCCCAGAGCCCGTTGGCCTCGGCCCCGACTCGCCAGACGCCGTGGGACCAACGGGTCGATCCCGCACAGCTCGGCGTGGCTCCGACCGCGGCTTTGATGTTCCGCCGCGGCGACATCGCGCTCGCCCGAACGACCACGGCGCTCGTGCCGTCCCTCGAAGCGGTCTACAACGCGCACACGAGTCCGAAGCGACAGGCGTCCCTTCGAACCGCTGCGGAGCAGACGCGGACGGTCATCGTGTTGCCCGACCACCCGAAGCTCGACTGGGACGTGGCGGGCACGGTGCCAAGCGGCGCCGCCGTGGTCACCGACCTCGACGACGACCTGCTCGATGCAGCCGCGACGTCGATCCGTTCGGACACCGGGGAGCTCGAGCGAGACTGGACCGAAGGCATCCTTCGTATCGACAGCCCGCGGGTCCAGGCCGCATCCGGCTGGATCGGCGGCAAGACGATCACCCTCGGAGACCTTCGCGTCCGCATCGACACGCCCACGGCAACGCTCGCCGCGATTTCGCTCGACGACGCCCCGCTCTCGCGAAGCCGCCGTATCCTGGTCACCGCGGTCGGGCGCGCCGAGCCGGAGCCCAACGGCCACATCCGGAGCGAGCCGATCTCGGGGGAGATCGCGCTTCGCACGCAGTCGGCCGTGAAGATCGCACCCTTGGGACCCCGAGACCGAGCCCACGAGACCTCTCTACATCTCGTATGCCGTCTTCTGCTTGAAAAAA
>CAJXVA010000787.1 GCA_913061055.1 uncultured Pseudomonadota bacterium | reverse complement strand
ACGAGATGTAGAGAGGTCTCGTGGGCTCGGGGAGACATTGGGGACGCGTACCGTGCGAGCCTCGACGACCTCGAGCCCACGCTGCGCCATGCGGGTGCCCAACTCGGGCGGGCGATCGATGCCGCGCTCGATGGCAGCGCACCGCATCCCCGGACCCTGACGTACCGGGTCCGCACCTCCGAACACAAGATCCGGTGGTGGCGGACCGAGGTTCGCCCCGCGGACATCGAACCGCGATGCCTGGTGCTCTCGCACCGCGACGTCACCTCGCAGCGCCGGACCGAAGAAGAACTCCGCCGATCGCAGGCCCGCCTGCGCACGATCGTGACCGGGGCTCCCATCGTCTTGTTCGCGCTCAACGACGAAGGCCAGTTCACGCTCATCGAGGGCATGGGCGCAGTCGGGGCAGCATTCGCTTCGCCCGAGCTCGTCGGCGAAAGCGTCTTCGAAGCCTACGCCCAGATGCCCGACCTCCTCGAGATCGTGCGCGAGGCCCTCTCGGGCCGCGTGGCGGTGAGCACCATCGAGGTCGGCTCTCTCGCCTATGAGGTCCGATGCTCCCCGTACTCGTCGCGCGACGGAACCCGGGATGGAGTCGTCGGCGTTGCCACAGACGTCACCGAGCGCCTCAAAGCGCAGCGGATGAAGGACGAGTTCGTCTCGATCGTCTCGCACGAGCTTCGCACCCCGCTCACCTCGATTCGGGGCTCGCTGGGGCTCCTCGAAGGCGGCGTCGCCGGCGAACTCCCCCAGAAGGCGCGGGACCTCACCCGGATCGCGCGAACCAACACCGACCGATTGATCCGGCTGATCAACGACATTCTCGATCTCGAGAAGATGGAGTCGGGCCGCCTGGGCCTCAAGCGCAAGACGGTGTCCATGGGCGAGGTTGCCCACGACGTCGTCCGAGAGATCGGTGCTCTGGCAACCCAAGCCGGCGTCACGCTGGACGTGCAGTCCACCGCCCCGGACGCGGTTCACATCGACCGAGACCGAATCCACCAGGTGATCACCAACCTGGTCTCCAACGCGATCAAGTTTTCCCCGGAGTCCGGCGTCGTCACGATCGACATCGAGCCCTCCAACGGCAGCCGCGTCCGTGTCCGTGTTCGCGACCAGGGCCCGGGCATCGCCGCTCGCGACCTGCCGCGTCTGTTCAAGAAGTTCAGCCAACTCGACTCCAGTACCCGCCGCACCAAGATGGGTTCGGGGCTGGGGCTGGTCATCTCCAAGTCGATCGTCGACGCACACGGCGGGCGAATCTGGGTGGAGAGCGAGGTTGGGCAGGGCTCGACCTTCTCGTTCGAAGTTCCGAGACCCGTCTCCGAAACTCGCGCCCGGCCCTCCGTGCGTCCTCAGTCCACACCTTCGGGACAACGGCGAGAGACCATGGCCATGGACTCCGGACTGTTCGCACAAGACACGCTCGCCACCCCAACCGAACGTATGGCAGCGCTGCGGCCCCTGCTCGAGGGAGACGGCTCGATGCCGTCCCAAACGGCGCTCGACGACGCACACGCCAACCTCAACATCTTGGCGGCCATGCTGACGGGCGAGTCGGCGCGAGGCGTCGCGCTCAAACTCCGCTCCGATGTCGAAGACGCACTTCGAACGGTGGCCGCGAGTGGAACGGTAGACTGGCCTGGCCTGCAACTCCGGCTCAGTGAGCTCGAGCAGGCCCTCTCGAGGATCCCATGAGCAAGCGCGCCGTTCGCTTCCCCCTCCGCATCAAGCTCGCCGTCTTCGCTGCACTTCTCCTCATCGTCCACATCGTCGGCGTCGGCTGGGCTGCCATCGAGCTCACGCGCGCGACGGTCGAGACCTCGTATCGAGAACTGCAGATCGCAGTGCTCGAGGTCGTCGCTGAGGCGATCGAGCACGAGCTGTCTCAGGCTCAAGATGGCCTCGACGCCATCGGTCGGACGCTGACCAACGACACGCTCTCCGAAGATGCCCGCATCTCGATGTCGTCGGTGCTTGTCGAGAGCAACGAAGTCCTCGACAACGCGATCATCTACGATGCCGAGGGCCAGGTGATCACTCCGATCGTCGAAGGCCGACTCGAGGGCTTCGAGACACCGCCGACGCTGTCCGTCGAGCTCCGGGAGGCGGCGAGCATCGAAGGCGTCGCGACGGGGCTCGCGACCGTGACCGCACACGGTCCGCGACTGCCGATCGTGGTCCCGCTTCGAGCGGACGACACCGTCACCGGCTACGCCGTGAGCCTGGTCTCCACCTCGGAGATTCAGCGACGCGTCGAGTCGCAGGCCGACGCCCATTTCACCGACCTCGCCAACGCGCTCTACGTGGTGGACGAGGAGCAGCGCTACCTCGCGCATCCGGATCGTGAACTCGCAGACAGCTTGGCGAGCGGCGCCAAAGAGGGCGCACTTCAAGGGATCGAGATCGGCGACAAGCGTCGGTTCTCGCAGTCGGCGGAGTACACCGGCCTCGACGGGAGTGAGTGGGTGGGTACCGTCGTCGGGCTGAGATCTCGGCGTTGGGCCCTCGTCGCGCAGGTGCCCCGGGACGTCGCGTACGCACCCGTGACCCGCGTTCAACGCATCGTGACAGGCGCCATCATCGCAGCACTCGTGATCGCGGTGATTGCGAGCATCCTGCTATCTCGCCAAGTCACCAGCCCGATCGAACAGCTCAGTACGTTCGCGGATTCGTTGGCACGCCGGAACTTCACGGAGACGGTCGAGATCAAGACCTCCGACGAGCTGGCGGTCCTCGGTCGCGCGATGAGCCAGGCAGCCAACGACCTTCAAGCATCCGAGGTCCGGATTCGCGAAGAGGAAGCGATTCGCGCCGACCTCGGTCGCTACCTTCCCGCCGAGCTGGTCGACAAGGTCGTCAAGCGCGAGCAGGACATGGGGCTCGGTGGAGCCCGGCGTGAAATTACGGTGTTGTTCGCAGACGTCGTGGCATTCACCCCCCTCACGCAGGAGCTCGAACCCGAGGCCACGGTTCAGATCCTCAACGAACTGTTCACGATCCTGACCGACATCGTATTTCGCCACGATGGTACGGTCGATAAGTTCATCGGCGACTGCGTGATGGCGATCTGGGGCGCTCCCAGCGACGAGCCTGACCACGCAGCACGGGCCTTGGAAGCCGCGGAAGAGATCGTCTCATGGCTGGAGATCGGGAACGCGAACTGGAAGAAAAAGTACGGCGTGACGATCCAGATCGCCGTGGGGATCAACTCGGGGGAGGCGGTCGTGGGGAACATCGGGTCGAAGACTCGGATGGAGTACACGGCGATCGGGGACACGGTGAACGTGGCGGCTCGCCTGGAGGCCATCGCCCGACCTCAGCAGATCCTGATCACGGAGCAGACGAAGGAAGCAGCGGGCGACGGGTTCTCGTTCACGGAGCTGGGGGAGCGGACGCTGGCGGGCCACGAGACGCCGACGCGCCTGTTCGAGCTCAACC
>CAJXVA010000786.1 GCA_913061055.1 uncultured Pseudomonadota bacterium | reverse complement strand
GGCGGTGGGCGGTTCTCGCCCGGTGGGAGTGCTGAGGACGCGCGCACGAGCCGGTACGAGCCCGTTCCTCAGAACGCATCGTTGAGCCACGAGGACATGTCCGCGCTCGTCAGTGAACTTCACAAGGCGGGTCCGTCTCCCGAGGACGACATGCTGGCACTGGCGACAGGACTCGATGCCGCCGCGCTCGACTCGCCCTCGGTCCAGACGATCGACGGGATGGATGGCGACGCGTTCGATGCGGCAGAGAAAGAGGCTGCCCGCGAAGCGGCCCCCGATCCAACGCCAGAGGCGACGGCTCCGGAGGAAGACGAAGACCTGGCACTCGATGTGGATCCGCCGGCCGGGTTGACGCCGGTGGGGCCTGCCGATGGAGCGGTGATCCGTCCGCAGCATCCGCCCGAAGAGGGCCTCAAGCTCGACCGTCCGGCGCAGTCCTCGGCGAGCATGTCCTCGCCCACCTACGCGGCGCCGCGGGCTCCCATGTCCTCGCCCGGAATGCCGGTGGCTCAGGTGCACCGTGAGGAACAGGGGCTCCTGTTCGAGGACCCCGTTGCCAACACGCTCGGTCTCATCGCCGCTGCCTGTTTGGTGTGCGTCGTGTTGGCCTTCGGCATGACACGAGCGACGAAACGCGAAGCCGTGGTGGCGCTCGAGAATGAGATCTCGGAGAGCTACCGCAGTCCCAGCGACGTCGAGGCAGGCAAGCAGCGCGCGCCGGCGACGATTCAGGAGGAACTCGACGACCTCTACGGCTCCGCTCGGTTCCAGTTTCTCATCGTGTTGGTGCTCGGAATCCCGGTCGGCTTGGGCCTTGGGCGAATCCGGCGGTAGGCGAGCGCCTGTCTACGAGTCCGTGGGCGGTGCAAGCTCGAGGAAGACCTCGTTGCGGCGCAGAAAGCTGATCGTCCACGGGGGGTCGTAGCGCGCATAAACGGGGGGCTTCCCGGCCGTCTCATAGCCGGCGTCTTTGGCCATCGTCTCGAGGGTCTTCATTCGTTCTTGCACGGTCTTCTCCTTTGGATTTCCGGAGAACCGCATCACCGCGAACCGGGTCGAGGCGACCTCGCGGATCTTCACCCGCTCGTTGTTCGGCTGAGGGAGGGTCTTCAGCGTGTACTCCGAGGGCATCGTGAACGCGATCGTCCAGGTGTCGTTCGTCTTCGAGCGGTCGACCGGAGCGGTCATGGCGATGGTCTGCGAGCGGTCGACCGGGGCCGTCATCGCGACCTCGGCCTGGGCGGTGTTGTTGCCGAAGATGAAGTCGGCCAACAGGCGGAACCCCGCGCTGGTCGCCGCCTTGGCGTCGCCCTTGACCTGAACCTCCGCAACGATTCGTGGCGCGTAGGTTCGGACCTCGAACCCGTCGTGTTTGGCGACGACCTCGAACTTGGGCTCCTCAGTCTTGGCGCGCGCGACGGCGACGGCAGGAACGGCGAGGGCCGCGACGGCACCCAGGGCGATCAGCGCACGGCGGCGACTGGCGAACATGTTTCTAGCGTGCGCGGAGCCTCGTCCGCCCGCTCGTGGATCGCTCGTCAGGCTGCGGCAGCGAGCGTTGCGGGCTCGATCGTCTCGGCTGCCGGTGTCTTGGGGGCGGCCTTCAATCCGCGCATCATTCGTGCGGCGGCGACGAGGAGCGCGAGCTGCAGCAGCGTCATCACCCCCACCAGCATGTTGTCCTGCCACTGCATCCGGTCGCCGGTGAGCACGTGCTCAATCGGGCGGGATGCAACGAGGTCCGCCATGCTCCAGGCGCCATACATCGCCGGGAGGATCACGAAGCGCTGAAGGCCGGACAGGCCCACCAGCACCAACGCCACGCTCGTGGCCCAGCGCGCCTCGAGCCAACGGCCCGCCGACGCCGCGATGAGCAGGTGAGCGGCAAGCACAACCTCGGCCAGGCGGAGATGCAGAGGTTCACTCAGCGAGACGATGAGGTTCGCGTCGATGAGGTTGGACTGCGCCGCCAGCTCGGGCAGCACCACGACGCGACCCACGAGCTGCGCGCCCATGGCAGCTGCGCACGCGAGCAGACCGAGTACAGAGAGCGGCTTCATGACACTAGGGGTGGCATGGAGTGGGTGGTGCGACCAAGTTTGTGGCGGAGTCGGTGGGCGGGTGTGCGAGACGTTGGCTGCTACGATGATGAGGTGACTCGCGGTCGTGTGCTCCTGCTGGTCCTGACCGGAGCGTTGTCTGCGGCGATGGGCTGCACGCGACCCGCTCCCGACGCGTCCGCGGAGGATTCGCGGCCGACGCTGGAGCTTTCTCCGATGCTCACGCCTGCGACCAAGGCCGCGTGGACGTCGTTTGTCGAGCGGCGCTGCGGGCCCAACCCCGAGGCCGCCGTGCCGGGCGAGTGTGAAGCGGGGCGGGTGCAAGCCCAGATGGACGCTTGCGAGGACGCGGAAATATGCATCGCTGCCGCTCGCCGGGCCAACGCCTGCGCGGGTCGTGGCGGGGGACCTCTGATGGTCGGCGAGCCGCTCGAGGTCTTCTTGAGCGGCGTGCTCGACGACGACTGCGACGGGATGATTGAGGCGTTGATGCGGAGCCCATCTGGACATGCTCCGTGGTGGGCGGACGTCTCCATCTCTGAAGACGGACTTGCCTGCCTCGAACGCAGCACGCACCCCGACGCTCGGAGGATGCTGGTTCTCGGCCACGGTCCCGGGGTTCGAGAGCATCTCCTCGCGGATCCCGGGGGGACCGTCGGCTGGATGCGGCGGTGGTTGGTGCGGATGGAGTCGTCTCCAACCGCGGCGCAGGAGGCATTGGGCTTCTGGTCGCTGTTCGACTCACTGCCCGACCAGCGGAAGACGGAGTTGTTGCCCTCGCTTCGCCGGATCGCTGCGACGGAGTTTGTGGACCTTTGGGAGCAACGCGGCTGGCGGCACGAAGCGTTGGAACGTCTGGGACAACTCGGGGACGTCGAGTCGATCGCCGTCATGCGCGAGGCGCTTGGCGATTCGCGGAATCTGTGGCTGCAGGCCGCAGGGGCCGCAGCGTTGGGGGAGATGGGCCTTCCTGCGCGTGTTGCCGCCGAAGACCTCGGGCGGATGGGGGCCGAGCACTGGTCTCCGGGCGTCCGGGCGGTCGCGGAACGAGCTGCGAAGCAAGTGATGGGGGGGACGCCTCCGGAACTCGACTGGCGAAGTGTTCTTCCGGATCCCGACCCCGGGTACCCCGAGCTCTATGTCCGAACGCTCGGTGGCTCTCGAAGCCATGCGTACCGCACAGCGGGGCTCTCATCGGTTGTCGTGGATGGCGAGCGCGTCGAGTTTGAACCCCAGCAACGTCCGGTGACGGCGCTGCCGCCAGAACTCGCGTCGTTCGACCTCGCGGGGACGTTTCCAGATGCTCCCGGGATTCGGTCGTGGCGCACTGCGCTGACCGCAGTGGAGCGAGTCGGGCGGGGCTGGGTGTTGGGAGCTGTCTCTTATACACATCTGACGCTGCCGA
>CAJXVA010000785.1 GCA_913061055.1 uncultured Pseudomonadota bacterium | reverse complement strand
CGAGATGTAGAGAGGTCTCGTGGGCTCGGAGATGTGTATAAGAGACAGAGACGAGCCTGCTGACGGACCCCTGGTGGTTTGGGGATGCGTTCAACGCCGGCTGGCAGTTGCTGTGTGAGACGCCCTTTCCCACGGAGGCGCTGAGCGACGTGGACTACATCTGGGTCTCGCACGAGCACCCCGACCACTTCAGCCCTCGCGTCCTGACCTCGATTCCCAAGGAAGACCGGCCCGACGTTGAGGTGCTGTATCAGCAGACGCGGGACGGCAAGGTGCTGGCCTTCTGCAAGGCCAAGGGCTTCGCAACCCGCGAGCTGTCTCGCGACACCCCAACGCCGCTCAAAGGAGGACTCATCGCAACCTGCGCGGGGGTCCCGATCTACGACTCGTGGCTGCTGCTCGACATCGGCGGCGTGCGGGTGCTCAACCTCAACGATGCTCCGCTGCACAGCCCCCGAAAGCTCGAGCAGTTTTTGCGGACCCACGGTCCCATCGATGTGCTGCTCACCCAGTTTGGGTATGCCGGCTGGCGCGGCAACGAGGATGACCACGCGCTGCGCCGCTCCGATGCTGAGAGAAAGCTCGCCATGATGGAGCGTCAGATTCGACACCTCCGCCCGAAGTTCACGATCCCGTTCGCGAGCTTCGCGTTCTACGGCCACGAGGAGAACAGCTACATGAACGACGGCCTGGGTGATGTTGCCGAAGCGGCTCGCGTCATCGAACGCGCGGGATCGGAGCCGGTCGTCATGTTCCCTGGGGACACATGGGAACCCGGCACCACGCACGACAACCGGCCGGCGCTGGAGCGATGGGCGGAGCTTCGGGCCGCCCTGCCCGACCGCCCGTTGAAGACCTCCCCCCAACACTCCTGGGAAGAGCTGTCCAAGGCCGCGGACCGCTACGCCGAACGCATCGCCGCGGCCAACGACGCGCGGACCCTCAAGCTTCTGAGTCTCAACCCGATCCTGCCGGCGCTGCGCCCGGTCGAGCTCCATCTGTGGGACCTCGACTGCGACGTGCGCTTCTCTTTCGAACGGGGTCTCGAGCGCATCGATCGGCGCACCGGGGACTACGACCTCCGCATGGGCTCGGACAGCCTGCACTTCATGTTCGCCCATGCGTGGGGTACCGACACCCTGACCGTCAACGCCCGCTTTCGCGCCGATGCGGGCGGGGTGAAGCGACTGCTGACCACGTTTGGCGTGGACCAACTCAACAACGTGGGCATTCGAGTGTCGCCGAGCTTCCTGGTCGACTTCCCTTCGCACGCGTTCTTGCTCAAAGCGCTGGGCCGCAAGCTGTGGAGCCTGCGTGGCCAAAAACACGCCTAGGGCCCTAGCGGATCAGCTTGTTGATCCGCTTCTGCAGCGGTTGTTCGATGACCCAGCAAAGGGCAAAAAGCACCGGCGTGATCCACAGGAAGTCGAGCACGCCGGACCCAGTCGACATCGTCTTGGCGATGAAGATGAACGGTAGATGCATGACGTACAGCGCGTAGGAGAACGGCGCGATGCGGCCGAAGGGTCGCAGCAGGAGCTCGATGCCGAAGCTGCCCATCCGCACCCACGCCCAACCGACCCCGACCACCAGCAAGGTGGTGATGAAGTGGCGCGCGGTGATACCGGGGTGGTGATAGACGTCGAACGCTCCGGTCTTGTGTGCCTGCAGCGCGGTGACAGCGACCCACCCCAGCGTGACGAGGAGGGCGCCTGCGACCGCGGGGGCCTGCCGGCGGATCGTGACCCGGCCCTCGTCCACCCACTGCGACGCCAGCTCCGCACCGATCCACCACAGCACGAAGTAGCTGGCCACCAAAGACAGCGGGTTGGGCACGAGGACGTCGGTGACCAGTCCCCCCAGGGAGATCAGCGTCGCCCACCACCACCGGACTTTGCCGCCCGTGCCGACGAACACGCCGAAGAACAGCACGTAGAACCACCACTCGTAGGACAGAGACCACAGCGGTTCGTTGCCCATGTAGCAGTCCACCCACTGGCCGGGGCTGCGGTCGAGCCCCTGGAGCTGCAGCAGGTTGAGGCCCAACTCCCGGAGGTTGGGCGGAACCCAGGAGCCCGCCTGCACACTGGCCGCGACGTACGACAGCGCCAGCGCCAGCGCGAACACCGGATAGATTCTGCGGAACCGGCGAACAAAGTAGTCGCGGGCGGTGAGGCTGCCGCGGCGCAGCGCGGAGACGTGAATCACGAAGCCCGACAGCAGAAAGAACAGCAGCACCGCGACCTGCCCGAACACGAAAAAGCGGGCCACGCCCGGTGCCTCGGGCAGGTTGTGCCGCACGTAGTGGTGTACGAAGACGTAGAAGCTCGCCGCGCCGCGAAGCTGCTCCAGACGCTCCAACTTGCCGCTCAACGGGCTGTTCCCTCCCGCATTGCCCGGCGGTAGATCGCCCAGGTCCGGCGCAGGTGCACTTCGAACGAGAAGTCGGACGCGTAGCGGGCTCGGCCGGCGGCACCCATGCGAGCGCGAAGCGCCGGGTCGACGATGAGGGACCGCAGAGCATCGGCCAGAGATCCGACGTCATCACGGGGCACGACGAACCCCGTATCCCCGTGCGCCACCGCCTCCCGAACCCCACCGGCATCCGTCGAGACCACCGGAAGCCCAGCCCGCATCGCCTCGAGCACGGACAACGGGAGGCCTTCGCGCCGACTCGCGAGCAAGAACACGTGACTGCGGGCGAGCCGCTGCGGTACGTCGTCCACGGTCCCGGCCAAGCTCACGCGATCGACCAGGCCATGCTCGGACAGCCGCGCCTGCACCTGTTCCCGAAGCGGACCATCCCCGACGAGCGTGAAGTGCCACGGCAGCGCGCGAAGCTGAGCGAACGCATCGATGGCCAGCAGCGGATCTTTGGGCCGATCGAGTCGAGCCACCATCAGCACTTCGGGCTGCGCATCGGTGGGTTTGCATCGCAGCGCCAGCGGGACATCCGGGAGCGCGTTGTGGACCACCACCCGCTGATGCGGCAGACCAATGCCGTGTTCCTCCGCCACTGACCGGTCGTAGGCGGAGACGAAGATCATCGCACCACTCCCCCACGCGCAGGCCTGCTCGGCGAGACGGATGATCCGACGTGCAGGGGCGAGTCGGCCGGGCGACAGCGGCCAGCCGTGTACGGTGAAAACCGAGGGGATGCCCAAGCTTCTCGCCACCAGCCTGCCCAACCACCCGGCCTTGGTGGCGTGGGTCGTGACCAGGTCCGGCGCGTAGGCTCGCAACGCTCGGGTCATCTCGAGCAGGCCGAGCGCGTCGACACCGGGACGGATGGCTCGGCGTAGGTACCGCAGACTGGTGAACGGAACGCCGTCAGCCTCCAGCATCCGGCACCACGGGCCATCGTCGCCAACGAACACGTGCGCCTGATGCCCCGCGTCGATCAGCGCTCTTGCTGTCTCTTATACGCATCTCCGAGCCCACGACACCTCTCTACATCTCGTATGCC
>CAJXVA010000784.1 GCA_913061055.1 uncultured Pseudomonadota bacterium | reverse complement strand
CTACACTAGATCGCTCGTCGGCAGCGTCAGATGTGTATAAGAGACAGGCCCAGGCATCGTCTGCGGCGGGCTCTTCGGACTCGGCCGCAACGGATTCGTCGGGTTGGCCGTCGATTTGGCCCTCGTCGGCGGTTCCGGCCTCGTCGAACGCTTCGTCCGTCTTGGCCGTAGATGTGCTTGCTCGTGATCGACCCATGGTCTCCGTTGGTCTCTCGTCGGTCTCTCTCGTTGGCGCGCACTCCCCACGAGGGAATGCGCTGCGCTCCGGCGAGCCCACGTGCTGGGGCTCCTATGGCGAGACTCCCAGCGCGCGGCTTGCTCCGCCGAAGCGGAACAGATCGCGTCAGCATGTTGCTTGGGGCCTGCGCGACTGTCAAGCGAGGCTCCTGCGCACTTGACAGGGATCTCGGAGAACGAGACGAACGGGTCGTGACGGTGCACCGAGTCGAGATCCGATCGACGCAGCAAGCGGGCGATGCCCTGGCTGCGCAGACGCGAGCGCGGCTTCAAAGCTGGTCGGGGGTCGAGCCCAGCAGCGTGCAGACCCGGCGTGTCTACCACCTGGACCTCGGCCTCTCGCAGGCCGAAGCCGAGCGGGTCTGTGCGGCGTTGTCGGACCCGGTGGGTGAGGACGGTTCTCTGAGCTTGCTCGATGATGAAGGCGCCCAGGTTTGGGCCGCGGTCTCATTCAAACCCGGCGTGACCGACACGGTTGGCGCAAGCGTGAAGCGAGCGGCCGAGGACTGTGTGGGCCGAGCCCTCGAAGGGCACGCGTACGCCTCGATGCTCTACCTGTTTTGGGGCGTCGATGCGAAGACGCTCGAGGCGGTGGCACCCAAGGTGCTGTGCAACCCGGTCATCGAAACGGTGACCGTCTCCGGAATCACGCGCGAACTCGATCTGTCGATCCCCAAGGCGGGCAGTGATGCCGCCCCGGCAGTGGCCGACGTGCACCTGCGAGAGGCCGACGACGACACGCTGATGAGCATCTCGCAGGAGGGCATGCTCGCGCTGAGCCTCGCGGAGATGCAGGCCATCGCAGCACACTTTCGCGGCCTGGGTCGCGAGCCTACCGACGCCGAACTCGAGTGCCTGGCCCAGACGTGGAGCGAGCACTGCAAACACAAGATCTTCGCGTCACCCATCGACTTCATCGAGGAAGACGGGACGTGCACCCGCATCGAGGATGGCCTGTTTCGGCACTACATTCGCGGTGCCACTGAGACCATCGCAGCGGTTCGGCGCGAGCAGTGCGTGGATGGAGATGCGGGGGAGTTCCTGGTCTCGGTGTTTCACGACAACGCGGGGGTCGTCCGCTTCAGCGAGGACGACCATCTCGTCTACAAGGTCGAGACCCACAACTCGCCGTCGGCCCTCGACCCGTACGGCGGCGCAATGACCGGCATCGTCGGCGTCAACCGGGATAGCTTTGGTACCGGGCGCGGCGCCGACCTGTTGACGAATGTGTGGGGCTACTGCTTCGCGCGACCGGACTACGACGGCTCCATCCCCAGCGGGCTGATGCATCCTCGTCGGATCCGAGACGGGGTCCACCGCGGGGTCATCGATGGTGGCAACCAGTCGGGCGTGCCCTACAGCCGCGGCTTCGAGCTGTTCGACGATCGCTACTTGGGCAAGCCCTTGGTCTACTGCGGGACGGTCGCGGTGATGCCTGCGGTGTGTGCAGGCATCCCAACCCACGAGAAACCGGTTCAGGTCGGGGACGCCATCCTCATGGTGGGAGGACGAATCGGCAAAGACGGCATCCACGGGGCCACGTTCAGCTCCGCCCAACTCGACGAGAACGCGCCCGTGCAGGCGGTGCAGATCGGGGACCCGATCACGCAGCGCATGATGTTCGACATGCTCGCCGAGGCGCGCGACGCCGGCCTGATGTCTGGCATGACCGACAACGGCGCCGGCGGGCTGTCGAGCTCGATCGGGGAGATGGCCGAGTTCACCGGTGGCGCCCGCATCGACCTGCAGCGGGCACCGCTGAAGTACCCGGGACTCGCCCCGTGGGAGATCCTGATCTCCGAGGCCCAAGAGCGGATGTCGATCGCGGTGCCGCCCGAGCATCTCGAGGCGTTCCTCGCGCTCGCGGAGCGCCGGGAGGTTGAGGCGACGGTGCTGGGCGAGTTCACCGACGACGGGCGGTTCACGGTCCGCTACGGCGAGACGTCGGTGGTCGACCTGGACCTCGAGTTCCTGCACGAGGGCTGGCCCAAGGAGGTCCTCAAGGCCGGACTCGATGATGTCGCCGTCCAGCAGGTCGACGCCTTGCCGGCCGGCTGGCGAGACCAGGCGAAGGTCCAACAACACCTCGATGGACTGCTCGCCTCGCACGAGTTCGCCAGCAGCGAGAACCTGGGACGTGGCTACGACCACGAGGTGAAGGGGCTCTCGGTGGTCAAACCGTGGACCGGACGCCACCGCGATGTGCCGTCCACCGCCACCGTGATGCGAGCTCGGCATGCCCGACCCGAAGGGGTCGTGCTGGGAGAGGGCATTGCACCGTTCTTCTCGCAGGACGACGCCGAAGCGATGGCGAAGGCATGTGTCGACGAGGGGGTGCGGCGAGTGCTGTGTGCGGGCGCTCGGCTCGATCGCATGGCGGCGCTCGACAACTTCTGCTGGCCCGACCCGGTGCTCAGCGACAAGACGCCCGACGGAGAGCACAAGCTCGCGCAGCTCGTCCTTTGTTGCCGAGGCCTTCGGGACGCCTGCGAGGCGTACGGGGTTCCGCTGATCAGCGGCAAAGACTCGATGAAGAACGACGCGGTGCTCGACGGCGTCAAGATCTCCATTCCGCCCACGCTGCTGGTCAGCGTGATGGGCCAGATGCCCGACGTTCGCAAGGCACTGACCCTGCAGCCTCGCGCGCAGGGGGACGTGGTTTGGTTGCTGGGTATGACCCACGCCGAGCTGGGCGGGAGCGCTGCCGAACGGTTGGGCGGATGCTTCAGTGGCCCGGTTCCGCAGAGCGAGGTGGAGTCGTTTGCCCAGAGCTATGCGGCGTTCGTCTCGATTCGCGACGCTGGGCTCGTGCGGAGTGCGGACGTCTGTGCTCGCGGCGGTCTCGGCCTCGCGTTGGCGCGGGCGGTGCTCGCCAGCGATCATGGCCTGCGCATCAAGCTCCCCCGGCTCGAGTCGTTGGGTGCGTACGGGTGGCTCTTCTCCGAGTCGACCGGCCGCATCCTGTTCACGACGACGCCGGAGGATGCGCCGGCCGTGGAGAAGGCCCTGGGGGCCCATGGTTTGCTGTGTTTAGGGGATGTTGGGCCCCGCGAGTCGGTGTTGTACGTCTCGCACGGCGACGACGTCGTCATCGACCGATCTCCCGCAGAGCTGCGCCACCACTACCGCCGCGCGGAGTGACGGGTAGACTGCCGCCGATGGGCGCGCAGTATGTTCGCAATTCCCTGCTCGGACTCTCTTTGCCTGTCTCTTATACACATCTCCGAGCCCACGAGACC
>CAJXVA010000783.1 GCA_913061055.1 uncultured Pseudomonadota bacterium | reverse complement strand
TCTACACTAGATCGCTCGTCGGCAGCGTCAGATGTGTATAAGAGACAGGTCTTCGACCTGGGCGCGCCGCCGCTGGGTTATGTCGCCCCGGCCAACCTCGACCCGGTCGTCGCGACCGCGCTTCGAGGACTCGATGCCGAGCCCACCACGCTCGAGGACGGACCCCACCTACGCGGCGGCACCACGCTGATTCTTCACGCCTGTGGGACGCCGATCGGCCTCGAAGCCAGGACCGATGGCGGCCGTGTCCTGGTACTGGCGGGTCCTCCCTCCGATGAGCCCACCGACGAGGTCCCCGCGGAGTGGAAACATGCGGACTGGGTGATGCCGGGCCGGTGGGCGGACGTGATTGCGAGCCTGCGCGAGGGACCGTGGAGCCAGGCTCCAGCCTGAACGCCGCCGGCGAGGACGCCACGGCACGGGCCCAAGCCGTCGCCGTCGAGTCCCTGTGGCCAGCCCGAGGGGCCCACAACCGCGTCCTCATTGGGCCCGGCGTCGAGGAGAGCCGCTACGAGGGACCCGGGGAGCCCTCGCGTGAGCGCGAGCTGGCGAAGGCCATCCGCGATCGGCAGGGGGGGGGTGTCGTCATTCGCAAGGTCTCCCCACCGCTGCTCCGCGCACTTCGAACATCCCCGCCGGCCCTGCTGGTTCTCACCGGCGACGGCCACGAACTCGAGGACCCGGCCGTATTGCCCTCCCTGGCCACGTTCGTGCTGGGACCCGGCGCAGTCCTCCGGGTGTCGGATCTGGCCAGTCGCAACAACGCCCGCGCGCTTGCCTGTGCGCATTCGGCCGACGAACTCGAGGGCATCAGCCGCGCGTTGGGACCTCGCGACCTCCCGTTGCGCCTCGCTCCCACCCCGCCGTGGCTGTGCACCCTCGTCGAGCATGCCTCACTCGCCTCGATCCCCATCGCGGGCACCTTGGAACGCGCGGCCCTGTCCGGACCGTGGATCCCATGGATCCGCCACCGGGTCTGCCCGGTCGTCCTGGTGCCGCTGGGCATCGACGCGCCCAGCGTGGACGACGACGATGACGACGCGCTGCTCACGGTGGTGGCTGCCCACGCCCTCGAACGGCGCACCGGTCCCGTCTTCCCCGCGCCGCGCGTGATCGCAGGGGTCCTCGACGGCCTCGAGCATCGACAGAGCACAGTCCCGCCGACCGCCGACCAGCTCGCCCTGTGGAACCAGGCCCGGCGAGCGCTCCCGATCATCGGCGCTGCGGTGGGCATGCAAACCCCCGACGGTGCCGTGCCACTGCAGGCCCCGACGGCGGCCTTTCTGGCGCAGCGGGCCTTGCTGCGGGCTCGAGCCCACGATGAGGTTCTCGCCCGCGATCTGCCGGAGGTCGAGCCCGCGGACGAAGAGGGCCTGACCCGGGCGCGCGAGCTGCTTCGCAACGCCGCCGAAGTGCTCACCGACCAAGAGAGCAAGGTGGTGCTTCGCGGGTTCGGGTTCGACGTCACCCGGCAGGCGGTCGCCAACTCCGCCAGTGGTGCAGCAGGCTTCGCCGACCGGATCGGGTACCCGGTCGTCCTCAAGGTGCTCAGCCCGGACCTCCGGCGGCGGACAGACATCGGGGGTGTGGTGCTCTCGCTCGAGACTGCATCCGCGGTTCGCCGTGCCTACGCCAGCATCATGGACAACGTCGAACGCTCCGCCCCGACGGCACGCGTAGACGGAGTCGTCGTCGCCGAGATGGTTGCCGGTGGTATCGACATTCGCTGCGGCGCTCGCCGCCTCGGCAACGACTCGGTGGTCGTCTACGGCCGCATCGAGGGCGCCAGCGCTCCCATCGAACCGGCGCTCGCGCTGCTTCCCCTGCGGACCGAGGATGCGATCGCCCTCGCCCACGCGGTGTTGTCCCGGGCCCCGATGCCGGCATTGCGACGCCAGAGCGATCCTGACGTCCCCGGGTTGGCCGCGGTCTTTTCGCACCTCTCGACGCTCTTCGAGCACGCGCCGCGCGTCCTCAGCGTCGACCTGGGTCCGGTGCGCATGCTGGACCCGCGCGGCCTCGTGACCCTCGACGCACGGATCACCCAAGAAGCGCACCTCGAAGGCCTCTGAGTCGCGCTCACCGGAGCGGGCTCCGGGAGTCCCTTCGTACTCGGCGAGACTCCGCGGCGGTCACGACCGCGCTGGCATCAAGCTTGACCACGCGGGCGATCCCCGGTCATGAACAGCTGCGTCGTCGGGTTCGAACTCGACGGCGAAGCCGACTGGACCCGGAGCAGCGCCTCGGCGATCGAGCGGTGGATGTCTTCCAAGCCCCCCTGCGTGAAACGCATCGAGAGCGGGCCAAAGTGAAGATGCATCACTCCGCACGCACACGCCTCAATGGTGAGGAGCGGGCTCTGGGAAACAACGGCCTTCTCGTCGGAGGCGCGGTGAGGCGCTTGGCTTTGCATGCCTCCCACTACCTTGTATTGAAAAAGAAAGTCAACATCATTAAACAAGGATTCCCAAACACGTTCCCCATTGGCCCCACGCGCACCCAGAACCCCGGGGCAGGCAACGTTGCCGATTGGACACTTTAACTTGAATTGATTTTCATATTCATTAGATTAAACAAGACCGCAGGGGCGGTCCTGCCCTCCTGCCCCCAGACAGGATTGTGTCCCATTCATCCCACTCCCAAGCGTCGTACCTTCGCGCCCGCGGCTCCCGGCATCGAGCCCGTGCCGCTCAGAACGCGAGCAGCCACCACGCAACCTTGGTGAAATCGCGATGGGAGTGCGGAGGCCTCCGGCGGTTGACATTCCAGAGTGCGACGTTGGATCGAGACTGGGACCTCGGCGATCGCGTGACGATGAGCGTCGACACTGGGGTCCGCCGCCAGTACACCGTGTGCGCGTTGCACCGCGCGCGCGGGGTGTTCGAAGTCCTCGGCGTCGCGCATGAAGGTGGGCCCGGCGGGCGGTGGGTTCGCAAGCTCGCTGTGGGCGACGTCGTCGCGCTGTTTGGACCCAAAGCCGACCTCGACGCACGGACCGCCGGGGCCCAGACCCTCGTCCTGCTGGGCGATGAGACTGCCCTTGGCCTCTACGAAGCCGTGAATCGCCTACGCCGCGGCTCGGCGAGCATCCGGGGTGCTCTCGAACATGGCGCTGCGGTCAACCTCCAGACCTGCGAACTCCCGGTGCTTGCGGGGCTCGGGCTGTTCCCTCGGGATGAGGATCGCCCAGGTGCGGCGCTGCATCATTGGATCCGCGAGCAGGACATCCACACCCCGCAGACCGTGTTCTTCGTCAATGGACACGGTGCAGCGGTTCGCAGCCTGCGGCTCGCCCTGATCTCGATGGGTGTCCGCGGCGTCGCCATTCGCTCCAGAGCGTTCTGGGGGCGGGCCTGAGGGGTCCCGTAGGCCTTGGACCACCCCGGGGTCCGGCTAGGCCGGAGCGATGGCTTGTGCGTGCTCGATGAGCCGGTCGGGTTCGTTGCGCGCGGGGTCCTCGAGCTGTCTCTTATACACAT
>CAJXVA010000782.1 GCA_913061055.1 uncultured Pseudomonadota bacterium | reverse complement strand
AAGAGACAGGCGGGGATTGGGTGTCCAACTCGAGCTCGTCCCCCAACGCAACGATGACCGCCGCGTCTCCCTCGCCCTCGATCACCAGCCGCTGGAACACGACGGCATTGTTGAGGCCGCCGAGGTTGCGGTGGAAGACCACTGCGAGCGCGCCCTCTGGGCTCATCGCGACGGTGGGGCTGTGCTCGATCGTCCCGGCTGCACCCAGCTGAAGTGGCGCGGCGGTGCCCAACGCGATACCGACATCGAGGGCGGACTCGGAGCCGACGGTCGCGGCGACGATGGGCATCAGCGGCGCATCAGGACGGGCGAGCACCTGTCCGCCTTGCGCCGCCAGGCCCTCGAAGGCAGCCGCGGCGGCTGTATCCGGGCTCACCAGCCAGACTTGGTCGCCGGCATCGTCGCTGCGCTGGTAGCTGAGCCACGAGTCCGAGCTGGAGGCGAGAAGGTGGCTGACACCCGTTTCGATCGGGGGGCCGGCCGCCTCGCCGACGAGGGCTCCGTCGAGGTCGAGCGGCTGGCGGAACGCGACGAAGGCCGGGCTGTCCGGATGCGCTCGCAGGCCCGCGATCGCGAACCCGCCGTCGGTCGGGCTGACGATGGCGAACGTGTGGTTCTCGGAGATCGGCGCTCCTTCCACGCTGGTCGTGACCCGGAACTGAGCGTCTTCCAGCGGCACGCCGTCGCTGTCCAAGACCCGGCCGTGGATCTGAAGGTTGCTCGCGCCGCCGGTCCCGTCGTCGGAGTTCCACACGACCAACACCCGATCGCCCGAGACCGCCACCGACGCATCGATGTCGTTGCCCGCGGCGGTGGTGACGATCTGATGCGGCACGTCGACGACGTTGGCACAGCGCAGGTGCAGCACCGCCACGTCGAACAGGCTCCCGGCGGGCTCGGGTTCGACGAAGCTGAACCATGCACCGGCACCGTCGCCAGCGGCGTGAGGGTGGATGCGGGTGGTGGAGGCGTCTGCGGCAATCTCGAACGCGTCGCCGGGCTCGAAACCGTCGCAGTCCACCGTGCCGGTGCTCGAGCTGTCGTCGCCCGACGAGCTGCTCGTCCCTTCCCCCGACGAGCTGCTCTCGTCCGTCGTGACGCCGCCGGTCGTGTCGCCTTCGGTGCCCGGGGTGCTGGTGGTGCTCGACGTACTGCCCGAGGTGCCGCCGGTCGAGCCGTCGTCCCCGGTGCCGCCGGGCTCCGAGTCACAGGCCGCAAGCGCCAGCAAGAGCACCGCGAGATTCCACCGTGTACAGACCATTCGCGGAGGCTAGTGCGGCACCGGGTGCCACGTATGCGATGTAACTCTCAGGGCAGCGCGTGGTCGTCTGCGGCCACCGCTCGGGCGGCAAACATCCGCATCGCGAGGACGGAGCCGAGAATGACGAGAAGCGGCGGAGCGTACGCGAACACCGGGACGCCCCAGATCCCCAGCGCCCAGGCAGTGTGGCCGTGGGCGATGGCGACGGGAACGGCGAACAACGATGCGTCGTACAGACCGTGCAGCAGCACCGCCAACAGATAGCCGCCGAGCATGCCGGGGCCTTTGCCATCGAATCGGCGGCGGGCCGCGAAGTAGCCGAGGATGGCCCCCCACGCGGCATGCCCGGGGACGGCCAGCAGCGCTCGGGCGACGAAGAGCGACAGAAACTCGCCCAGAGAGTGCGGAACGATCAGCAAGTAGACGACGTTTTCGACGAGCGCGAACCCGAGGCCGGCGCGGGCGCCATAGACAATGCCGTCCATGCGCTCGTCGAACTCGGGTCGACGCCAGGCCACGATGAGGACGCAGGCGAGCTTCGCCGCCTCTTCGGGCCCTGCCGCGACGATGAACGCGTCGTACAGGGCGGCGGCATAGGTTCCAACCTCGGGGCCGAGGGGTCGCAGCAGCGCCCCGACGGCGACCACAACGAATCCCGAGAGCGCCCCCGCCAACGCCACGAGCCGCAAGGTTCGTTGCGGTTCGGGGCGTTTGGCGTCGAGGCGATCCACGTAGGCCATCGCGAGGATGGCCGGGAGCGCGCCGAACAGCGCCAGTTGGAACTGGGCCGGCACGAGGTGGGGTTACGCGGTGCGCTGAATGATGTGGTAGCCGAACGGGGTCTCGACAACACCGCTGGTGCCGCCGACTGGAAGGCCAAACGCGGACTCTTCGAAGGCACCGACCATCTGGCCACGACCGAACATGCCAAGGTCGCCACCTTTGGCACTGGAGGGGCAGTCGGAGTGAGCCTTGGCAAGGTCGCCGAAGGACTCGCCCGCGGTCAGCTTGGACTCGATCTCGGCGATCAGCGTCTTGGCCTCGTCTTGGCTACGGCTCGCGGAGCTGCGCATCGAGCCGGCATACATGAGCAGGATGTGGGAGGCTTGAACTTGATCAGCCATCGGTGGCCGGCAGTGTAGGCCATCACGGCGCGGGGTGCTGGAGGGCTTCTCGCAGGCCGTGCAGGTGCGCATCGCCGATCTGGCAACATCCGCCGACGAGTCGAGCACCCACCTCGATCCACGACTGCGCGAGTCGGGCCAGGGCAGGCGGGGCGATGGGTTCTCCGTGCCACGCGCCATCGTCGTACCGCCGACCCGCGTTCGGGTAGGCGACCAGGGGGAGGTCGGTGATCGCCCGGATCCGCTGTAACAGCCCCAGGACGTGCTCGGGGGCGGTGCAGTTGATCCCGACCGCGGCGACCCGAGGGCTCTCCAGGACGGAGGCCACGCACAGCTCGATCGCTTCGCCGCTGCAGGTGTAGGCCTCGTCTGCCGCGCTGAAGCTCACCCAGGCAGGCAATCCCTCGGGGAGGTCCTCGCACGCTCGCGCGATGGCTTCGGCTTCGATGCGGCACGGCACGGTTTCGAACGCGACGACATCGGCGGAGGCGAACGCTGGGAGTCGGGATCGGTGGAACCCGACGAGCGTTTCGAGCGGCACGCCGTAGTCGCCACGGTACTCGGAACCGTCGGCAAGAAAGGCGCCGTAGGGCCCTGCGGATGCCGCGACCCAGACCGGGTGTGCGGCGGCTTCGGCAGCCTGGCGGGCGAGATCGGTGGCGGACTCGATGCACGCGAGCGCCTCGGCAGTGCTCAACCCCCGCGCCTGCAAGCCGGGGATCGAGGCTTGGTACGACGCGGTCGTGAGCACCTCGGCTCCGGCCGACACAAACTGTTGGTGCGCAGCGACGATGGACTCGGGGGCGTCGAGCAACAGCCGTGCCGACCACAGCGGGTCGCTGAGGTCGTGTCCCTGGCTCTGCAGCGCCGTGGCGAGTCCTCCGTCGAGGAGCCGCGGAACAGACAGAGCCTTGGCGAACGCAGTCATGCGGTGAGGCGGCCAGGGTACCAACGATGCGCTCGGAGACCGAGTCCGGTGATATGGATCGCCGGTGTCCCGGGTCTTCGCCCTCCTTGCCGTCTTCGCGCTTCTCAGTTGCCGAAGCAAGCCGGCAGCACGCTCGGCTCCGGCCGACACAAACTGTTGGTGCGCAGCGACGATGGACTCGGGGGCG
>CAJXVA010000781.1 GCA_913061055.1 uncultured Pseudomonadota bacterium | reverse complement strand
ATGTAGAGAGGTCTCGTGGGCTCGGAGATGTGTATAAGAGACAGAATACAGTCCTGCCCCCGAGGCAACCACACCCAGCCAGGCCAGAATGCCCCAGTGCAGAGCGTTGTCTGGCAGCAGCTGGTTATTGCCAAAAATCAGGAAGGAGGGTAGAGCGATCACCAGCGCACCAATAAAAAAGTGACCGAAAGTACGCCATGGTGGAATCTCAACTGGCCAGCGTTGCATCAGGTGTTTGTAACCCACCTGGCCGGCGGCAAACGTGATATTGGCAACCTGCAGGATAATAAACCCGGTCAGATAATCCTGGCTCAAACCATCGTAACGAATAACTGCAGCCCCCAGCGTGGCTATGGCTGCCGCGATCAGCGCCCGCGGCGAGAAGCGGCGGTTAAGGGCATCATCGATCAGGGTCACGTACAAGGGTGTGAAGATGGTAAACAACAGTACTTCCGGTACGGTCAGCATACTGAAAGACCGGTACATCAGCGCATAGGTCACGCCAAACTGCAGTGCACCACATAACATGATACCCATGATCAGTGGTCGCGGAATGCCACGCCAGAGTGTCAATGGCAGGAACATCAGGGCAGCCAGTGTCACGCGGGTGAGTACGGCAAAATCGCTGTCGACATTGCCTGACAGAAATTCACCGATCAGGCTGAATGAGAACGCCCACAGCACAGTGACGATAACTAACAGACCCATGAGCGTGGTCCTTGTATAAAAGGTGGAGGCAGTGAATGAACGCATCGGAAGCACCCATTCAACTATGGTTGTGCCCGGATCGTCAATTTGAGGCGCGCAAGGGTATCACAGTCGTGATCTTGCCGCTAATGTCAGCCTGGTCATTGTGTGTCGGGCAGACATCGGCGAAAATAACGGTTTTGGCCTCCGGCCGGCCGATTACGGCTGCAACCACAAGATTTTAACTCAATGTCTACCAATCTACTTGCGCAGGAAATTGCGACGCGTCGCACCTTTGGCATCATCTCGCACCCGGACGCTGGTAAAACCACGATCACGGAGAAGCTGCTGCTGTTCGGCAAGCTGATTCAGTCGGCAGGCTCGGTAAAGGGCAAGCGTAACGAAAAGCACGCGACCTCGGACTGGATGGCGATGGAGCAGGAACGCGGCATCTCCGTGACCACGTCGGTCATGTCGTTCCGCTACCCCATTCCGGGCTCCAAGCCCGACGACCCTCCGGCCGAGGTGAACCTGCTCGACACGCCCGGCCACGCGGACTTCGGTGAGGACACGTACCGGGTTTTGACGGCGGTGGACGCCGCGTTGATGGTCATCGACGGCGCCAAAGGGGTCGAGTCTCGAACCGAGAAGCTCATCGACATCTGCCGACTTCGCGATACGCCGGTCGTCACGTTCGTCAACAAGTTCGACCGCGAGTGCCTGGAGCCGCTCGAGCTGCTCGACGACGTCGAGAAGAAGCTCGGCATCACGTGTGTTCCCTTCACCTGGCCCATCGGCATGGGCAAGCGTTTTCGCGGGGTCTACGACCTGGTCAACAAGAAGGTGCACCTGTTCCGCTTTCGGGACACCAAGAAGGCGGCGGAGGGCGAGGAAGAGCTCGAGGACGAGATGCCCGAGGACGGCATTCCGGTCTCCGGCCCCGACGATCCGAAGCTGGACGAGCTGCTCGGCGATCAGGCCGACGACCTGCGCAACGACCTGGAGCTGCTCGAGGGTGCGGCCGAAGAGTTCGACCACGATGCGTTCTTGCGGGGCAAGCAGAGCCCGCTGCTGTTCGGCTCGGCGATGAACAACTTCGGTGTGCGGGAGCTGCTGGAGGCATTCCTGTCCAAGTCGCCTCCGCCCCAGCCCCGCCGCGCGGTCACGGGTGACGCGGTCAAAAATCCGCCCCCGCCGGGCGAGACGCCGGACACACGAGAGGTCGCGATCGACGAAGAGAAGTTCACCGGCTTCGTCTTCAAGATCCAGGCAAACATGGACCCCAAGCACCGCGACCGCATGGCGTTCCTGCGGATCTGCTCGGGCCGATTCACCCGCGGCATGAAGGGCTACCACTGCCGCCTGGATCGCGACGTCAACCTCGGCAACGCCACGATGTTCTTCGCGAAGTCGCGAGAGATCGTCGAAGAAGCCTACGCGGGCGACATCATCGGCATCCCCAACCACGGCACGCTGAAGATCGGCGACACGCTGACCCAAGGCGAGCTGCTGCGGTTCACCGGCATCCCCTCGTTCGCGCCGGAGATCTTTCGCAGGGTGGTGCTCAAGAGCCCGCTCAAGGCCAAGGCGCTGGCCAAAGGCCTGGTTCAGCTCTCGGAGGAGGGCGCGATCCAAGTGTTCAAGATGAAGCTCGGCGGCGAATACGTCGTGGGCGTGGTGGGTCAGCTGCAGCTCGAGGTGATGAAACACCGCCTGCTGCACGAGTACTCGGTCGAGGCCGACTACGAAGGCGTCGACTTCAGCACCGCGCGCTGGGTGACACCGAACACCGAGGGCAAGACCCCGGTGGAGATCCGCAAGATCATGGATACCTTCGAGCGGCGCAACCAGGCCAACCTGGCCGAGGATGGACACGGTGACCTGTCGTACCTGGCGCCCAACAAGTGGAACCTGGCGAAGGTCGAAGAACGCTTCCCGGACGTGATCTTCGCGGGCACGCGCGAGCACACCTAGAGACGACGGCCGCCGGCGGTCGCGGTGGTATCAATTCGAGGTGCGCCTCCGTCGGTACCGCTGGGTCATCGCCTCCGTCGTCTTCGCGGGCTGCAGCGAGCCTCCTCGTGAAGATGAGGTGGCCGGCGAGACTTCCAGCGCCTCGAACCCGACCCAGCCAGGCTCCTCGACGTCGACCGGCAGCGAGGACGAGTCGGGGGACAACGGGGACAAGCTCGACATCGGCGTGGCCCCGGACATGGGCACCACGGTCCCCCCGAGCGAGGCGAGCTGCGACGACCTCGAAGACCTGCCCACCAACCAAGGGTGCGAGTTCTGGGCGGTCGACCTGCCCAACGTGTCCTCCGCACCGCTGGCGGTCACGCCCCACGACCAGCAGTTCGCGATCGTGGTGACCAACTCTCTGCCGGAGCAGACCGCCAACGTCGAGGTGTTTGCCGGGTCGAGCGAAACGCCGATCGAGTCGGGCACCGTTCCCTCGGACGCGATGCGCGTGTTCCAACTGCCCGCGATGAGCATCACGCCGGGCGCAACGACGGCGGACGGTAGCGCGTACCGCATCGTGACCGACGTCCCGATCACCGCGTATCAGTTCCAACCGCTGGACAACACCAACCCGGTGTTCTCCAACGACGCGACGATTCTATTCCCGACGCACGTACTGGGCCTGGACTACACGGCGATCACCGCCGATGCGACGCTCGCGAGTTCGGACGCGTTCTCGCGGTCCGATTCCAACACCGGGGCCTTCGTCTCTGTCGTCGCGACCGAGGACGGAACCACGGTCACGCTCTTCCCCACCGCTGAGCTCCACCCCGGCTCGACCACCGACCTGTCTCTTATACACATCTCCGAGCCCACGAGACCTCTCTACATCTCG
>CAJXVA010000780.1 GCA_913061055.1 uncultured Pseudomonadota bacterium | reverse complement strand
CTGGACTCTGCTGACACCCCTCTGACCATTCCACCGAATTGGGGACGGCCCCTAGCAGCTAGTTCTTTCGGTCGCGGGCGAGCCGAACGATCCCGATGACGAGCGCGGTCACGCCGACCGCTGCGATCGCCCCGCCGGTTGCCATCCACGCGGTGCCCTTGCGGCGTTCGTCGCTGATGAAGGTGCTGCCGGGCGCCATGCTCGTGGAGTCGCCCGCGTCCATGACCTGTTCGGTCGCCCGGGGCCCGAATCGCGAACCGGCGATCAGCGCCGCAATGCCCCCGCCGAGCAGCACAGCGCCGGAGCCAACCCACACTGGGCTGGGGATCAGGTAGTCGCCGCTGCGGCCGTCAGCGTCGGTGAGATCCTTCGCCGGACCCTCATCAACCGGAGCCGGTGCCTCAGCCGGTGAGGGGACGGGATCCAGGTATGGGGACAGGCGCTCGCGCTCGTCCTCGAGGATCAGCCGAATCTCGTCGTCGAGTTCCGATGCGAGTGCAGCGTCGATGAGCTCGGCAGCCTCCACCAGTGTGGTCCGGTCACCGCCGCTGGAGAACTCCGAGAGAGTGGTCGTGACGATGAGCGAGAGCAGCGTCGTACGGTAGGGCCACGTGCTCTCGTCGGGCGATATGCGATCGTAGGCCTCGGTCCATGCAACGCGCGCGCCCGCATAGTCGCCGGCGTCGAAGAGCTCTTCCCCGCTTCGGTGAAGTGCATCCACGGGATCAGCGGGTGCTGCAACCCACACTGGTGGCAAGACGCCGACCTGAGCGGTAGGCATGGTGGCCCCACAGATCAAACCTTCGACGAGCAATGCCGAGATGACGCGAAGCATCGGGTCGATGGTCTCAGAGGGCTCGGATGAGCTCCATCGCGAAATGGGGTCGTTGGACTCGCCGACCGAAACCTGGGAAAACAGGGAGCGAGTCCCTGATTGCCTCGGTGGCGACTCCCGAAGGCGCCATCGGCGCACATTTGTTGCCGTAGTCGATGACCGTTCCTTCCACCGACCAATCCGCCGTCGCGGTGAGGCTCCCCGTTGTGGGGGAGGTTGTGGCGCAGCGGTACCTGGTCGAGCGGTTCATCGCCCGCGGGGGGATGGCGCATGTGTTCGCGGCCCGGCATGTCGAGCTGGGTTCACCGTTGGCGCTCAAGCTACTCGACCCCAAGGTGTTCGTCGGGGTCAGTCATGCTCGCGTCCGCTTCGCCCGAGAAGCGCGGCTGGCCTCGCAGCTCAAGCACCCGTCCATCGTCGAGGTCTTCGATGTCGGAGTGACCGAGACCGGTCTGCCGTTCATCGCGATGGAGTTGCTGGAGGGCGACTCACTGTCGGAGTTGATGGCCGTTCGTGGCCCGATGCCCTGGCCGGTGGCGCGCGACATCATGCTTCAGGTTCTCGATGCGCTGCAGGTTGCCCACTCGGCGGGCGCGGTTCACCGTGACGTCAAGCCGGACAACTGCCTGGTCGTTCCCGGGTCCCTGCAGGTCAAGCTGCTCGACTTCGGGATCGCCCGGGTCCTGGATGAGACCAAGGTGACCCGGGCTGGCAGCGTGATGGGAACGCCGCACTACCTGGCACCGGAGCAGGCTCGCGGCGCCGAGACCGACTCGCGGAGCGACGTCTACGCGGCTGGGATCGTGCTCTACGAGATGCTCACGGGTACGTGCCCGTTCGAGGAAGGCACGACGTTCGAGATCGTTGCGGCGCACGTCAACGAACCTCCGCCACCGCTGTCGTCCCGGATCGACATCAGCGAGCTTCCGCCAGGCCTCCCCGCGCTGATGGAGCAGGTTCTGGCGAAGGATCCTGACGCACGGCCCGCCGACGCCGGGGGCTTTGCCGATGCGATCCGCGGGCTCGACATCCCTCCGGCCAAGGGGGTCAAGCCTGTGATCTGGTTGGGCGCAGCGCTCGCGGCATTCGTCGTCGGCATCTCGACCGTTGGCATCGCCATGCTCCTCGCTCCGCAGCCCTCGGCGCTCGAGACCACGTTGGGTTCGCTCGCCACGCAGACGGCCGTGGACCCGCCAGCCAACGTGGATCCAGCGCCTGTCGATGACATTGAGCCGGTGGATGAGTTCGCGGGGTTCATGAAGCCCCTGGAGCCTCTGGATCCTCTCGAGTCGGAGTCCGAACCCGAGGCGGTCCCCGAGCCCGTCGTAGACGTCCTCGATGCGGAGGAGGCCGCGAGTCCTCAACGCAGGCGGCCGAGTCGCCGGCTCCAGGTGGCCCGGAAGGTCCGCAAGGCGGTGTCGAGTTGTGCAAGGTTTGCTCCGCCCGCCGGCGCGAGGGTCTCCCTGCGGGCCACTGTGAAGGCAGGAGGGTCGATTCGTGGCGTTCAGATCCGACCGCCGTATGCTGGCTCTGTGCTCGGACGATGCGTCGCCAAAGCGGTCGGCATGGTCGAGGTCGGGCGTGGGTCAGCGATCACGTTTGATCAGGCCGTGTTGGTTGGTGGCTGATGCCTCTACACTGTAGGTCCATGCCCAGCATCCGCCGCCATTTGCCCCCGCTTGGGGCCGCGATGTTGCTGGTGTCCGGGTGCTTTGGCGACTACGTCCCGGCTCGAGACGCTTCGCAAACCACCGAAGCTTCGACGACGACGACGACGACGACCGGCGGCGGTTCGCTGGACAGTTCGGCAGTGTCGAGTTCGTCATCCTCGGGCGGACCGGCGCTGTGCGAGCACCTCGACCTTCTGATCCTCACCGACGTGAGTCTCTCGATGGCTCCGTTTGCGACCGGGATCATCAACGTCCTCGTTGCGCTGGGCACCTTGGTCGAATCGACGTTCGCCGAGTTTGGAACGTACCGGGTGGGGATGGTGTTCAACGCACCGCCGGTTCTCAACGAGAATGCGTTCTCGGTCCCCGATGGCGGCGAAGGATGCACGCAGCTTGGCGCGCTCGTTCGAGGCCAGGGCGCGTGCATCCAAGACTTCGACGAGCGGCCCTACCTCACCGAACAGGACGCACTCGGACCCGGGCTCACGTGCTTGAGCGAGGGGCTGCTCATGGGGAACGTCAACGTCGCGTATGAGCAACCGCGCATTCTGGACGCGTTGTTGGCGGTTCTCGGAGCCGACAACGACCCCGCTCGCGAGATCTGCAACGAGGGCTTCTACGAATCCTCGGACCCGTTGGTCGTGATCGTCATCGCAGATGCCGAGGACGAGAGCGACGCCAGCGTCCTCGAGGCGGTCACGCGAGCGATCGGGACCCAGCCGGGCACGAGTCTGCGGAATATCGGCGTGTTCGTCATTGGGGAAGACACCGCGATGTGCCCCGAGGACGTCGAATCGGACTGCGTCGCGGAGCCGGCGTGCAAGCTGCAGGAGTTTCTCGACAGCGGGTTCAGCGGCCCGCTGGAGGGCAATGTTCGGCGGTTCAGCATCTGTCGCAGCCAAGAGGACGACCCCGCCGCGGTGGCACAGTCGCTCCTCGACCAGCTCACGCCGGTGATCGCTCAGGTTTGTAGCCAAGCCCCGAGCTGAGCCCCTAGGGGCCGTCCCCAATTCGGTGGAATGGTCAGAGGGGTGTCAGCAGAGTCCAG
>CAJXVA010000779.1 GCA_913061055.1 uncultured Pseudomonadota bacterium | reverse complement strand
GCTCGGAGATGTGTATAAGAGACAGGCCGATGAAGACGCGAAGACCTTGTTTCTCCACGTCCGTCAGCGTCGCGCTATCCGCAGCGCCGTCGTCGAGTTCCTTCCAGAAGATGTCGAATCTCGAGTTGCGGCTGATCAGCCGTCGCTCATACGCGGCGATCGCCTTGCCGTAGTTCACGTAGACTTCTGTGAACGCGTCCTGAACCTCGGGTGTGAGGGCGTCCCAGGACTCGGTCCCCGGCTTGGCGTCCTCTGGCGCGAGGGGGTTGCCGTCCGAATCATGGAGCGTGGGGAAACCGCCAAACACAGCCTCGTATTGGTCGCCATAGTCCTCGAAGACCACCAGCGCGACGCGTACCCGCGTGCTTCCCATCTCGACCTCGCTTTCGGGCGGGCCCAGCGCCTGCGCCCACTGGCTGTCCGCCCGACCGTCCCAGAACTGCCAAGGCGAAGCCTGCTCGCTCGCCTCAGCAAAGGCGCCATTGAGCACCGACATCGAGGAACGGCCCGTGAACTCCAGCCCCTCGGACGTGTTGGTCTCGCGGGACTCGTCGAACGCGGCACGAGGGTCATGGCAGGTGGCGCAAGCGATGTCCCCCGAGCTGCTGTAGGACTCGTCGAAGAACAGCGCTTGACCCAATGCCGCCGCGCCGTCGTCGTCTGCCACCGCGTTCGAGGGGTCCGCGGGAATGGCGTCAGGCAGCGGACCGAGCCAGTCTAGAATCGTAGAACGTTCCTGCGGGGTGAAGAACGCCGTCTCATCCGAGCCGGTCTCATCCGAATCGGTTTGAGCCACGTCGGTATCAGCGGATTCCTCCTCGCTGGACTCACTGTCACAAGCGATTGCACAAAGAGACAGAATCACGAGAATGGGAATAGGCGTACGTGCACAGACAAATCGCACAGGTGTTCACTTTCCGGGCTTGAAACGGAGTTCATCGCCACTTGGGCTAATCACAATGAGTCGCAGCCATCGAGCATGTCAAACAAGTCCCAGACCCTTCAGCACAGAGAACCGGAAGCAGGGTTTCCTCAATGGTTCAACAACGGCGTTATTCCTTGTTTGGGCCACCTTCCAACGAGCCGCCCAAACGTGAACACGCGGAGAGGCAACACGGCAAGACGGCCGACCGGCTGCCATACATGACCCTTAAGGACATACAGCATCGACAACCCGTCGAACTCTTGACGCTCACCCGATCCATCGAGCTGCCTCGACTCGGACTCTGCCACCGGGGACCAGAACTCAGCCGACGTTGATGACCCCGTCGGTCCGCGGCGTCAGCAGCGTGCGCTCTCCCCACCAGGAACCGGCCACCGGGGCAACCCAAACAGCCGGCCGGGCGGTATGCTGCCACCAGACTCATGAGCGTGCTGTACATCGCCATCCCCGTCGCGCTCGGCATCGCCGGCCTCGCGCTGTGGGCGTTCGCTCGCTCGGTTCGCGAAGGCCAGCTCGACGACCTCGAGACTCCGGCCATGCGGATTCTTCACGACGACGACGCTCGGCCGCCGGAAACCTGATCCAAGCACGGCGGCGCAGAAAAACCGGGGTTTGTCAGAAACACTCGGAGGGCCTGAGGTACCACCCCACCGTCCCGCGTTCCTGTGGGAGGACCCCGATGGCGAAACACACCCTCCTTTTACCGATCCTGGGCGCCGGTGCCCTCTCCCTGTGCGCCTGCGCCGAGCCCGTCGACCCTTCGAGCGATCCGGGAAGCTTGCGGATGGGGGTGGTCGGCCAGGACGACCTCGGAAACATCTACCGCCTGCGCGATGGGGTCTTCGACATCGACGGACCCGAGACGACCTCGGTCTCCACCGAGACCAGTCCAATCCCGTTGGAGGCGCTCACGGTCGAGCTGGCGGCGGGGAACTACGACATCACGCTGAATGACGGCTGGCAGCTCGAGCGCTGGGACCCGATCACGGACGAGAGCCTGGATGTTGTGGCCACGCTCGTCTCGGAGAACCCCGCGTCGGCGCTGGTCACCGGGACCGAGACCTCTACCGCCGTGTTCTCGTTCGTCGTGCCCGATGCGGGTCCGGTGACGCTCGGCGATGGCGACCTCGAGATCGAGATCGACGTGGACATCGAGGATCCAGTGCCCGACGTCGTCACGTGTGATCCGTTGTCAGCAGCCTGCGTTGCGGGCGAGGGCTGCTATCCGTACACCGACGCTCCTGAAGATCCGCTGCAGTTCGGATGCTTCCCGGTGGCGGTCGAGGGCGGACTGTACGACGTGTGCGAGTTCATCAACACGTGTGCCTCCGGCCTGTCATGTTGGTCCTCGACGATCCACAACAGCTGTGACGTCGGCGAGGCTGGATGCTGCTTGCCCTTCTGTGATGTGTCGGCACCGACCTGCGCGGCTGGGGACGTCTGCCTGAGCGTCGGGGCGGAAGATGCAGACGCCGGCGTCTGCACGAGCGCTTGAAAGCGGTGTTGGAGTCGCTGTTCAGCCGTCCGAACGAGACCGCTGAACAGCGACAACGATTGCCTTTCGCAGCGACAAACGTATCGGGCCTCGCCCTGAAATCACTCCGCGCCCTACAATCCACCCACCAAGAACAAAAACTGACCCGCCTCCCCCACCGCGCCCCCACGCTCCGTGCGTGACCCTCTGCAAGCACGCCAGCCTCGCCGCCCTGCTCCTCGGGCTGGCCGCCTGCGCCGACGAACCCCGCGAAGAAACCCAGCAGACCACCGCCGCGGGCTCCGGCGGAATCACGACCAGCCCAACGTCCGCCAGCGGCCCAGACTCCGACGACCCCGGTCCTGACGGCACCACCTCGGGCTCCGGTGGGAGTTCGGACGAGTCCGGCGGTGGAGACCCGGTGCTCGACGTCGGTGCCCCGGATGGCCCGGGCCCCAAAGACGGCACGGGCACCGGCCTTGGGTGTCAGTACATCGACGTCTTGTTCGTCGTGGATATCTCCGCCTCGATGTCGCAAGAGCGCGCCAACCTGGCCGCCAACTTCCCCGGGTTTGTCTCCGTGCTCGATGACTACGTCGAGAACAACGGCGCGCTGGGCTATCGGGTCGGCGTGACCAACTCCAGCATCAACGGAAACTACGGAGGATGCGACACCACCATGGGACTCGACGGGACGATGGTCTCGTGGGGCGGCGGCTTCTTCGACATGAGCGATTGCGGCACCGGGGGCACACCGTGGCTCGACGGACCCGCCGCGGGGCTCTCGGAGAACTTCAGCTGTCTGGCCGAGAACCCGATCCCCATGGCCAACACCCTCAGTGACTGCGGGGCCGAGAGGCCGTTGGGAGCGATGGAGCGCTTCATCGACAAGACCCAAGCCGGGGCCGACAACGATGGGTTCTATCGCGGTGAAGAGTCTCTGCTGGTCGTCATCAACCTCACCGACGAGGACGAAGACTCCATGTTCACCGACACCAACCCGGCTCAGACCAAGGCGGCCCTCGATAGTTTTGCCGGTGGCGAGGAACGCTACGTCGCGGTGACCATCGCGGGCCCTCAAGCTTGCGAGTCCGCGTTTGGCAGCGCGAGCGAGGCCGCCGTGCTGCAGGAGTTCACCGACCTGG
>CAJXVA010000778.1 GCA_913061055.1 uncultured Pseudomonadota bacterium | reverse complement strand
AGATGTAGAGAGGTCTCGTGGGCTCGGAGATGTGTATAAGAGACAGGCTTCAAGGGCACGCTGATGCTCTCGCCGGGCTTTGTCTTCGACCAGCCACAGCGCGGCCCCGAACAACCCCGTTGCGGGGGTGATGAGGGCCAAAGTGCCCGCTCGTGTCACCACACTCTGCGGACCATGCTCGGCCACGTGCTCCTCGAGTTGCTGCGTCAGCTCGTCCAACTCCTCCAGCAACAGAAGCAGGTTGGCCGGCGTGGCGAGGTTGGGCTGCGTCCCCAAGTATTCGAGGCTCTTCTGCCGAACGACCTCGCCAACGTCGTAGAGCCCCTTGGGGACGTCTTCCACCGCGGCCGGTGGTGAGTCGATGTCGAACGCAACGGCCGCCCCTTCGAGGAAGTCGGCGAACGCATCCGATGCGCGATCGAGAAGTGCTAGTGCCATCGTCTACCCGTAGTTCCCTTGACCTGCGCCGCAGCCCCACACGCTCCGATTGGCACTCCCCGTCGCATCGTCGATGCCCAGAGCCATGACCACCGGCGGCGGGAAGTAGAACGACGACCCGTCCCCCCACGTCCCAGCGGCCTTGAGCGTTCGCCCGTCGCTCTCCCACAGTCGCTGGTCATTCAGCCGCGGCAACCACAGCAGAGGAAGCTTGGCGTTCCCCTGGCCCGCATTGCGGGGCGTGCCGACGGCGCCCGGCTGCCCCAGCTCGACATTGCGCCGCACTCGTTTTCGCTTCCGAATCCGCCACCAGTTGTCCGCGTGCTGCGGCACCAGGTCGATCCCCCGACCATGCGGTCCGCGACGGTTCTTCGCGGCCACGACGTGGCTGCCGTAGGTGACGTCGTTCCAAGCCACGCACAAGATGAAGTCCGCGTGCTCCGCCTGCACCGCGCCCTTGGAACCCGCGCGGGCACTCGCCCATGCACGGGCCGTCTCGTCGTCGAGGCCACCGGCATTGCGAGCCGCCAGGAACAGACACGTGTAGAACCATCGCCACGCGATGCCGTACAGGCCATCGGAGTCTTGGCTGCCGGTCTGGTAGAACTTGCCCGGATCGGGCCATGTCGCGTTGTAGTACCGGTCCAGATCGCGGATCTTCGGGTTCGGCCCTTTGGGCGTCGGATTCGTCCGCTTCGGCGACGTGCCGCCCCCCTTGGGGTTCGCCCTCTTCGGTGACTTGTCCTTGCCGCTGGGCTTCTTCCCGCCAGGCTTCTTGCCACCGGGCTTCTTGCTGCCCCCCTTGGGGTTCGCCCGTTGCGGCTCATCTGCATCCGCACCACTGCCACCAGGGCCTTTGCCCGCACCTGCCCCTCCGGCACCACTACCGCTCGGCTCATCGGGACTCGTGTCGTCCCCACCGGAGCCATCGACGTCAGTCCCATCCGTGTCGCCCTCGCCGACAGCCAAAGTCTTGAAGCCCGCGTAGCCCCCTCGCTTGCCCCCACCACTGGGGGCTGGGCTAGGCTCCCCCTCGTCGGCATCCGCGTTCGTCGCCAGGTAAAGCAGAAGCGCCCCAACGCCGACCCCGGCACCCACGCCAACCCCGATCACCACCCGCTGCTTCCGTTTGCGCGCAGCCTCTTCGACCCGCTTGGAGCTCCCTGTGCTCGCCGCCGTACTCATGCGTACTCCGGGGGTGCGCACACCTGCCGCAGACTCGCGGTCGGATCCACCAGACCGCTCGGCGTCCGCACCACGGCATGCCAGTAGTCAATCGTTTCGGTGCCGGGGCGTCGAAGCAGACTCGCCACGAAGCGCCCTCGCGCCACAGGCTGCGGCACCGCGCGCTCGATCATCGCCTGCGCGCGAAGGAGCCCAACTTCCAGGACGGCGATGCTGCCGCATGACCCGGTCCCCACCTCGAGCAGTGCGGGCCCATCGACCAAGAGCACCGAACGCGAGGCGCGATCGGGACAGTAGAGCAGGGCGGCCTGCGCCACCGAACGAGGGAGGTTCTCGCCTCGGCGCAGAGCATCCACCGCCCAACGAGTGTTCTCGTCCGCGATGAACTGCAGCAGCGCCGCGGTCTTGCGCTCGTCGACCTGTGGCGTCCAGTAGCCCAGCATCATCATGGCTCGACCTCCCACGCCACGACCGCATCACGGTCGAGCTCGATGCTCCGAAAACCGCCCACCGGACCCGCCGGCAGCGCCGCAATCGAACCAGCCCCTGCAGACAGCAGAACCCCCGGCGTATCCGCGCCGACAACCTCGTAGCGAGCCGCCGACGGCGGAACCGGTGCCGGCACACCGGCGGCACAGTAGGTGTGCACCACGGCCGCCGGCCGCAGGCTCGCCCCGTCTTCACCGAGCATCGGCGTCCACACTTCTTCGAGTGCACCCAACCCATCCGCCGCCAGCGGATACGTGGCGCGGCTGGGCGGGCGCATCGAGGGCGGCGCCAGCAGGCTCACCCGCAACCCCGACCCGAACACGTCGATGCCGCTCGCTCCGACGAGGAACACCTTGCTGGCATGCGCCCACTTTCGGGTCACGGAGACCTGGGCGCGGAGCAGTCCGCCACTGGGCGCCACGTGCCCCTGCCGCAACACTGACTCCGACAGTGCATCCGATGCATTGACTGGGTCTTCAGACAGTCGCGAGAAGACGGCAAACCGAAGGGACAGCAGCGCCTCGCATGGCCCCGGCACGGTATGGCTCCACGTCTCAACCTCTTGCCAGGGCTGACGCTGTGCCGCTGCAACGAACGGGTCGAACGGACCCACAGTCATCGCATAGCCAGGACTCAGACACACGCCGCACCCGGCAGCGGTGACGCTCATTGCATCGGACATGACCAGCCTCCTCGCTGGGTGAAGGGTTGAAAGAAGGGGAGGGGGGATAGACGTCCCTCGTGCCGTCCTCGCCGAAACGAGCCCGCACGAGCGCCGGCTCAGCCCGGCGCGGTGGGCTCGGGCTGGGCTTTGTCGGCCCGGCAATGCTTCTCGTAGCCGCAGTTCTCACAGCGGCCGCGGATGTAGCCCTGCAGCACCCCCGCCGCGCCGCCAAACACACGGACCTTAATCGTCAGGAACTGTCGCTCCTTCTTGTTCTCGAACGGCCGGATGCAAACTTTCAAACCGTCGCAACAGCCTCCCTGCACCGAGTACACGTGCACGGGGATCCCCCTCGGGTTGCTGCTCGAGATGCAGTCCTGCCGGTCTTCGTCAATATGGTAGGCCCGGACGTAGGCGAAGTGGTTGATGCTCCCGTCGGCGTTCCGCGCCTCGAGAAACATCGTCTTCGGCCGGAACCAGTCGCCTCGATGATCGACCTTGATCGTGAAGTCGCGCCCTTCGGCCGGAGGTGACTCCGCAGCGGGAATGGGCTCGAACAGCGGGATCCGCTGGTAGTCGTAGCAGTCGTCGTCGTCGCGTGCGGACGTGGATGTCGTGCCGGCACTGCAGCTGGCACAGGCGCCCGAGCTCCCGCCGCCAACCCCGGCTGCAGGAGCGGCGCCTGGCGTGCGATTCGCATAGTCGTTGAGGTCTGTCATCGTTTTCGGTCCTTTGCTGCCGGGTCTTCTCTTGAATCTGTCTCTTATACACATCTGACGCTGCCGACGAGCGATCTAGTGTAGA
>CAJXVA010000777.1 GCA_913061055.1 uncultured Pseudomonadota bacterium | reverse complement strand
ACCCCGGCAACGGCCCCTGCCCCGCCGGCATCTACGAGATCAAGGACGGCACTCTGCCCGAGGGCACCGCGGTCCTGCTCCAAGACAAGGTCGTGACCGCAGCCGCACCTGGCTTCGGCTTCTTCATGCAAGTGCACCCCGACGATGCCGACTACGTGGGCGTCGACTACAGCGCGGTGTTCGTCTACGTCGGCGGTGACTTCACCGCCATCGAAGGCGACCGCGTCACTGTGACCGGTGCCGTCCAAGGCTTCTTCGGACAGACCCAAGTTGTCCTCTCCGGCACCGAGACCATCGAGTCTTCGGGCAACGCGTTGCCCGACTTCGAGCCTGCCACGGTCGCCGACCTCGTCGAGGGAGGCACCCGGCAAGAGGAACTCGAGGCGGCACTCGTCGTGCTCACCGACCTCGAAGTCACCGACATCGAGCCCCCACCCGGACCCGGCGACGGTGCACCCACCCAGGAGTTCGAGGTTGAGGGCGGCCTGCGGGTCAACGACCTGTTCTTCCTGTTCGACCCCTTCCCCAGTGTCGGGCAGAACTACCCGCAGCTCTCCGGCGTCGTCCGTTGGGCCAACGGTTACAGCAAGCTCGAGCCGCGCGGTCCCGGCGACCTCCCGGTCACCCTCGCCGGCTTCGGTCCGGACGGGTTCATCGAGGTGGGTCAGACCGCGGTGCCCTCCCCGGGCCTCAGCGTTCAGCTGACCACCAACGCGGCAGTCGACACGGTCGTCGCCCTCACCTACGAGAACGCAGCGCTCGTCACCGGACCCGCTTCGGTCACGGTGCCGATGGGCAGCGCCAGCGTCGACGTGACGCTCACCGGGGTCGCCAGCGGCACCGCTGGGGTCACCGCCTCGCTCGACGGCACGATGCTCACAGCGTCGATTCAGGCCTACTCGGACGCGGACGCACGCATCCCGACCCTCGACCCGTCGAACCTCGACGTGTCGATCTCCGCCACCGGCACGCTGACGGTGAACCTGAACCTGCCCGCACCTGCGGGAGGCCAAACGGTCGACTTGTCGACCCTCCCTGGCACCTTCGCCACGGTCCCGGCCAACGTCGTCATCCCCGTCGGCGAGCTGTCGGGCACCTTCCTCGTGACCGCGGGAGACACCGCGGGCATGGAAACCGTCACCGCCGACATCCTCGGGGCGACCTCGGACGCCACGGTCAACGTCGTCGACACGCCCTCGGTGGGGCTTGTCATCGCCGAGTTCTACTACGACCAGCCCGGCGGCGACGACGGCTTCGAGTGGGTGAAGCTCTTCAACGGAACGGGGGCCGCCGTGGACCTCTCCGGGTACGCACTCGCGTGGGGCGGCAACGACTACACCTACGGGCAGCTGCAGCTGGTGGGAACGGTCGAGCCGGGCGCATGCTTCCTGGTCGGAGGCCCCAACGGTGACGCCGAGAGTGGCTTCGCCGGGGTGCCAATGTTCGACCAGGCAGAGGCATTCGTCCCAGGCGCGCAGAACTCGGGCGACACCGCGGACGGCATGGCGCTGTTCGATGTGCCGGCGGCGATGATCAACGGCGGTACCGTCCCGGTCGACGCCGTCATCTACGGCGGAAACAACGGCAACGGCTTGCTCGACGAGACCGGTGCTGCTGGGGTCGTCGATGTGGGCGATGCGGGCTCGGGTGAGTCGGTCGTGCTCCAAGACGACCTGAGCTGGGGCATCCTCGCGGACCCCACGCCCACGCAGTGTCTGCCCTTCCCCTCCGCGGGATGAGCGTCGGCACCGACACGCTGCAAACGTTCGAGCGCGCCCGCTGGGCCCGGCAGGTCACAGTCCTGCAGGCCTGGCTGGCGACGCTCGATGATGTCGAGCCCCGCCCGGACGCGCTTCGGTCCGCGTTCGCGGGGGCCGACGTTCCGCATGCGGCGGGCGCCCAAATGCGCTTCGATCTGGAGCGCGACCTGCAGCGCCTGGGTGCTGCCATCGGGGGCAAGACGCCCTCAGCGGTCGACCCCGCGCGCCCGTACGCGAGCCCGCGGAGCTTCGCCCGGGACGAGGCCGTCCACACGCTCGACAACGCCGTCGTGTTCTCAAAGAAGGCCGTTGCCGCCGAGACGTTGAGCACCTGCGGTGCCGAGGTGGCGCGAGCCCAGCGGTGGATTCAGCGCTTGCGGTGGGAACTGGTCGATACCGAAGTCGATGCACCGCTCCCGCTGGGGTTCAGCGCGGATGCGGTCGGCGCGGATCTCCGGGTCGCGCAGCAGCTCGCGAAGGATGTGCTGTCCGCTCTGGCCACGCTTCGTGACCGTCTGTGCCCGCCCGCGCCTGCGGGATGAAGCCGGCTCTCCAGATCGACACCGGGCGGTACCCAGATCGGGTAATCGTCGCCCGCCATCTCCCCGCCCTGCTGCGATCCTGAGTTGGCGCGGATCGTGCTCTGGTCCCGAACCGCATGCAACCAGCCACGACGTCTTCTCAGTTCTGCGGCAGCTGCGGTGGTGAAAACCCCGCGGAGGCCGTCCGCTGCGTGCATTGCTCCGACGTACTCGACCCGACGTACGAGACGCCCGCCGCCCCCGCTCCGCCAATGGAGAGTCGCATCATCGCCGTCGTCGGTGCGGTCGCGGTTGCGCTCGTGCTCATCCTCCACGTCGTCGGCCTCGGCTTCTCGATGCGCCTGCTTCCCGCCACGGCGTTGGAAGGCGAGCTGGAGTCTCGGATGACCGCCCTGGTCGACGACGGCGTTCTCGAAGCGACCGAGGCTCGACTGCTCACCGCGGAGCTGGCCATCGAGTGGGCAGCGCGCGCAGAACTCGAGCGGGGCAATCTGTCGGAGATGGAGGCGATCGCCCTGCGCGAACGGCTTCCACCCGAGGACCAGAGCACCGTCATCGGCGCTCAGGGCATCTTCGGGTTGCTGCCGATCTTCCTCGCATTCCTTGCCGCCGGTGTCGTCGGCACCGCGGTCGCGCGAGGCCGACGCGTACGCGAGGTCGCCCTTGGGCTGCTCGCCGCGTCGGTAATCCAGTTCGTGCTGTGGATGTGGAGCGTGGAGTTCGATATCGCGGCCCTGGTCGGCGGGCGACTGCTCATGGCCGGTCCTGGCCCGGCGTTTACCGGCGGGCCAGTGTTGCTGCTCGCCGTGTCGGTCATCGGCTCGCTCGCCGCCGCCTCGGGCTTGGGATACGCCGTCGGCCTCGGCCTCGATCAGGCCCAAGGCAAGGCCGACTGTCCGCACTGCGGCCACGTCTTCGGGCGCGCCAAAGGACAGCTCCAGTGCCCCTCGTGCACCCGACCCCTGGATGCTCGCCCCCAAGCCGCGCTCGTAGGTCCCGGCGGCATGACGCGGGCCCAGACCGGTGCCGCCGAGCTGTTGTGCATCCAGTGCGTCAAGACCTACGCCGCCGACGCCTGCCCCGTGCACGCCGACGAGCCCTTGCTGGATCCCGCCCGCGACGACGTCCGATTCCAGCTTCTCGACCTCGACACCCAAGCTGGGACCGCCCGCTTCGCCCGATGGACCGAGGGTCTGGGCGCGACGGCGGACGACGGGGTTGCTGCCGTGCACGGCGGCGTGTGTATGGCTGTCTCTTATACACATCTCCGAGCCCACGAGACCTCTCTAC
>CAJXVA010000776.1 GCA_913061055.1 uncultured Pseudomonadota bacterium | reverse complement strand
TCGTCGGCAGCGTCAGATGTGTATAAGAGACAGCATCAAGATCCGCATGCGCGTCGCGTCGTCGGCAGCGTCCGCCAGCCGAATTTCCTGAATCTGGATCAGGCGATTCCAATCCGCCACGGCCGCGAACACCGGCTCGAGCAGCTCCGCGACCCGGGTCCGCATGGCAGGGTCTTCGAGGTAGCGATCGAGTTCCTCGGTCGCGACGGCTTGGTCGGGATCGAGTTTGAGCGCCGCACTGAGGTGGTGAATCCCGGTCTCGGGGTCGTCCAACCGACCGCCGTAGAGTCGACCGAGGCGCAGATGGGTTTGCACCGCGTCCCCTCGCTCCTGGCGAGCGAGTTTCCGATTGAGGTGGGCAGCGAGTTCACGCCAACGCTCGGCCTGCTCATACAGCGGCTCGAGCACGTCTTGAAGCTCGGGCGTCGCCATCGCATCCGCCGACAGCCGCTCGTACAGACGAATCGCCTCTTCGGGGTTCGCCAGGTGGTCGCGATGCAGTTCCGCCGCGCGGGTCAGCGCAACATCGCGAACCTCGGTCTCGCTGGCTCGGTCCGCGCGCGACACCAAGAGGTCGGCCAGCGGCTGATGGTCGTCCTGTCGAAGGTAGATCTGCTCCAACGCATCCGCAGCGTCCGACGCATCCGGCGACAGCTCGAGCACCCGTTCATACGCCCGACGGGCCACGTCCAGACGTCCCAGCCGATCGAGTGCGACCTTGCCTTGGCTTCGGAAGACCCGCTCCTGCAGTCCGGAGTCCAAGATGTGGTCCACGGTCTGGGAGTACGCAGCCAACAGCGGCTCCGCGCGGTCAGCTTCGGCGCCGAGGCGCTCGACCTTCTCGAGGATCGACTCCAGCTCCGGCTGGTCTGCCGCCTCGACCATCGCCTCACACAGCACGCCGAACGCCTTGTCGGGGTCTTGAAGCTTCTCTTCTTGGGTGTCGGCGACCTTGAGCAACGCTTGCAGACGCCGACGTCCCGACGGCTGCTTGCGTGCCTGGAGTTCTTCGAGCTCCACCAATGCCGGCCAGTTCTGCTCCGCCTCGTACAACGGCGTGAGGATGCGAATCGCGCGATCGCGCGTGGCATCAGGCTCGAGGTACCCAGCAACTTCGCTGCGCGCCCGAGCATCGGTGGGCGCCAAGTCGAGGACCCGCTTGAGCAGGTCGAGCGCGTCGGATCCACGACCGAGCTTCTTGCCGACAACGACCGCGGTCCGGGTGAGCAGACCGACCCGAATGTCCTCGGTCTGCGCGATGGTCGTGAGCCGTCGCAAGCACTCGTCGACGTCCGGCCAATGCTCGAGCGCCTCGTGGAGATCGGTGAGCGACTGGAGCGCGTAGGTGGTCTCCTCCCGACCGACCTTGAGGTCGATGACCGACTGGAACGACTCGATCGCCCGGTGCGGGTTGTCCAGCTTGTCCCGGTGCAACTCGCCAAACTGGCGCCACAGCGCCGCCTTGGATCGCGCCTCGCTGGTGACGCCGATGCGGTGCTCGATGACCTCGACCAATCGCGCCCATTCCTCCTCTTCGCTGAAGAGGCGCTCCAGCGCATCGAGGGCGACGGAGTTGGACGGCTGACGGTCGAGAACCTCGGAGAAGGTCAGCGCAGCGCCGACCCGGTCTCGCAGCTCGAGCTGGACCGCAGCGATCTCCAGCCGCACATCCACCTGTTGAGCGGAGGTGTCGACGAAGCGCAGCAGCGCTCGTTTGGCCTCGACGAGGGCGACGCCGTCTCCGGCTTCGAGATGCAAGCGACACAGCTTGGACACCGCCTCGTGGGCGAGCGTCGCGTCCGGGGGATCCAGAGCGAGCAGCTGCGAGTAGGCCTCGCGTGCGCCCTCCTGGTCCCGCAGATGCTGGTCGAGCAGCCGTGCGTGCCTCGTGGTGAGGTCGATGCGAAGGGCCGAATCGACCACCCGCTCGTGGGCAAGGGCCGCGGTCCAAACCTCCGACAGCTCGGAGAACCGCCCGAGGCCCAGGCCCAGGCGCTCGATCTCCTGACGGGTATCGAATCGCGTCGGGTCCTTGAGATAGGCCTCGCGTACGTACGACATCGAGGTCCCGGGGTCGCCGAGGTCGGTCTCGTAGACCCCAGCGATCTTCATAAGGTATCCGATCGAGTCGTCGTGCGACCCCATCGACTCCGCCTGTTCCCGCCGAACGGTGGCGACGCGAATCCGCCCAAGGTGGTCGCCGGAGCGCACGTACAGCGGCTCGAGCAGCGCGCAGGCTTGCAGTTGAACCTCGCTGATGCCTAGCAACTCTTCGAGCAGACGCCGCGCCTCTTCATGGTCCGGGTCGTCCCCGAGGACCTGCCCCAGGAGATCGACGGCACCGAATGCATCGCCGAGGTACTGCATGCGCAGGCTCGCCTGGCGCACCCGCAGCTCCCGAGTTTCGGCAGCATCCTCGACCAGCTCGGCCTGCCGACCCAACGTTTCCTCCAGCTTGAAGTAGTCGTCGGTCTCGGTCCCTTCGGAATACATACCTGCCAGGAGCCCGATGGTTCCCAGGTCGTCGGGAATGAGATCGAGGAGTTCTTCGGCGGTGGCGACCGCCGTGCGTCGATCGTCCAGCACGTTGCGCGACAGCTCGATGATGCGGGACAGGAGTTCCTTCTGCTCGCGCTGGTTGAAGGTCACGTCCACCCGGCGCCGGTACAGCGCGACGAGGTCCTCGTGCGCATCGCGTTCGCGAAGCAGGGCCTCGAGCGCCTCATACGCGGCCTGGTGCGTTTCGTCGTGGCTGAGCACCACTCCGAACGCCGCTTCCGCGCGGCTCGGCTCGCCCAGCTGGTCGCGGAGGATGACCGCGTGCTCCAGCAAGAGGTCTCGCCGAAGGTTGGCGCGCTCTCGCGGCAAGGTCCTGCCTTCGGCCTCGGCGGCTTCGGCTTCAGAGGCGACGCCCAGCAGCGCGGCCTCGTAGGCGTCCGAGACGTCCTGCATGCGCCCGAGTTCGCCGCCAAGGCGCACGAGCACCTGGCGTGCCTCCCACTGTGCGGGCTCGGCCCGGAACAGCTGGTCGCGAATGCGAAGGGCATCTTCACGCCGCTCGTCCATCCGCTCGTAGATTCCTGCGAGCGTGGTGAGCTGCTCGAGACGAGTCGCATCGACCTCTTCGGCCGCGACGATGACCTCCATCGCCTCCGCTTCCTTGGGGCGATTCTCGGTCCGCTTGTAGTACGGGAGCAGGCCCTGCATGACCGCAAGCGATGTGCTGGGGTCCGCCTGACGGAGTTCCTCGAGGGCGGCCACGCTGGCCTCGTGGGACCCGTCGAGTTCCAGAACCGAGAGGAACTCCTCGACAGCCCGCTGTGGCTCCTGCAACCGGGTCGCATGGAGCTGCGCGAGTTCGAAGATCAACGGGATGCGCGACGTGTCCGAAGAGGACAATTCGAGCTTCTGCTCTAGGACTGCCGCCAGCTCGGCCCACTGCCCGCGATTACGGTAGATGCGGGTGAGGGCATCGAGCGATGCCGCGTCATTCTCCGAGAGCGTCAGGATGGTCCGATAGCTCTGTGCCGCGGCTTCGAGATCGCCGAGCTGGTCTTCCTGCAGCTTGGCGCTGTCTCTTATACACATCTCCGAGCC
>CAJXVA010000775.1 GCA_913061055.1 uncultured Pseudomonadota bacterium | reverse complement strand
GCCCCCATCGACCAACCCGAGGACCCCGAGTCTCCCCCCAAGGCGATCCCCATGGCGGAGCACTTCGTGCAAGCGGAAGAGATCCGCGACGCCATCATCGCGGGCAGAATGCAGGAGGCGCGAGCGCCCGCGAACTGGTTGCTCGACAACGTGACCACCGAGGACATGCCGGTGCGCTGGCGTGACCATGTGCCGAAGGTTCGTCGCAACGCCAAGAAGATCGCAAATGCGGAGGAGCTGGTCGATGCAGCGGTCGCCGCCGGGAAGCTGGCGACGGCGTGCGGAGACTGTCATGCCGACATCGGCGTTGCGATCGAAGCTCCCGAGCGGCCTCTCCCCCTGAAGGATGAAACGAAATTCGCGCAGATGGACCGGCACGCCTACGCCGCCGAGCGCATGTGGGACGGCTTGATCGGACCCATCGACGCGGCGTGGAACGAAGGGGCCACGATGATGCGAGATGCGCCGCTTCACGGCGAGGCGGCACCCGATCTGGTCAAGAGCCTTGCGGCTGAAACCCACGCGCTGGCGACGAGTGCGGTCGACCTTGCCGAGAAGGACCGGGCCGAGACCTACAGCCGGATCGTCATCACCTGTGCGGCGTGCCACTCGATCGTGGACGGCCCGTGAGCCGCCAATGCGCGAAGCCGCTCTCCGACGGAGCCACCCCCTGTCCCTCACGGACGTTGCCGCGCATACACGGAATTCGACTGCGTCGAATCGCGCCCGCCTGAGGTTCCAAACCGGGACAAACGTGGAACGGCGGCATGTGGATTGCACCTAGCTGATACGGTGACCAACGATGGAACGGAGTCTGAGTCGAGTCGTTCTGCCCCCCCGACACACCATGGTCGTGGGTCTCGGCGTCAGTGCTCTTGGTCTCGCGGCTGCGGGGTTGTTCGCTGCTGCGGATGGAGGTGGGGGGTGGTCCGGCGCTGTGTTGGTGGGGTCCTCCCTCCTCACGGCTGCGGCCGCGGGCTTCGCCACCCGGCCCTCACGGGAGTCAGCCGCGGAATCCCATGATGTCCTTGCGCAGCGCGATGTCGCCGAGCTCATCGGAGAAGCGGGCGATGGTGTTTGGGACTACGACCTCCGCTCCGGACGCCTGGTTTACGACGCCGCTTGCGCCACGATGCTCGGCTACGACGAGGGCGAGATCACCTCGACCCTGTCGCAGTGGGGGACCCTGGTCCACGAAGACGACCTTCCGCGAGCCCGCAAAGCACTCGACGACTACCTTGAGGGTCGGAGCGATCACTATCGGGTGGAGGTTCGGTTGCGTCGCAAGACCGGCGGATGGACACGAGTCATCGACTGCGGCCGTATCGTCGCCCGGGACAAGCGCGGCCGACCGCAGCGGGCCTTTGGAATCCACCGCGAAATTCACACCGCCGCGGACAGTCGTGATGTCGCGGCGGCGGTAAGCGCTGACCTCGACCAGGCGCTCGCTGGCTTGTTGGGCCAAGCCACGCTCGTATCGTCGCCGGGCGAAGGCACCCAACTCGAGCGGGCGGCATGGCGGTGTGTCGGGTTGGCAGATCGACTCAAAACCGCGACGCTCGATGAGAGCGAAACGGCCACCGAAACCGAGGTCGTCGCCGTGGCGCGGGCGATCGTCAGGGACGTCGAACAGTGGACGCCGAAGCGAGTGGTTCTGCGGGTGCGAAACGGAGCCGGAGTCGGGACGGAGATTCTCCCGCAACGTGTTTTTCAGAGCCTCCTCCAGCTCGGCGTCGACGAGGCCGTGGACCGGATCGAGCGGGACGGCGGAGTCGTTGAGGTCTGGCTTGGGCGCGAGCCGAACTTCGTCCTGCGGATCGGAACCACTCCCGGTGGCCCGGCCCGTCCCGACGACAGCAAGCGGATGGAAGCCCTACGGGGACTGGCCGCCCGTCACGGGATCGAGGTCTCGAGCCCCGGTGGTGCGCTCCGCCTCGCCTGGCCCGATTCCCAGACTTGAACCCCGGCGATCCGCGTTGGCCAGCGCTCAGCCACCAAACGTCGGCAGGTCTTCGGAGAAGACAGTGAACAGGACGGGTCCGTGATCGAAGAGCGCGGAGAGAATCTCACAGCGTTCCGAGTCCGTGTCGGCACAGGCTTCGTAGGCGGCGCGGACATCCTCCTCAGCGAGTGCGTGGTGCAAGGCCGGCTGATACGCGAGCGATGCGTACTGCGTTACGCCGTCGACGGCACCCACCTCGTGCTCGTTGCGGTGGCACAGACCGCATCCCGACCCCTCCTCGAACAGAATCCGACTGTACGGGTCTGACGGCGCCAACTCACCCTCGAGCGGCAACTCCACCTCCCCCTTGATCGTCTGAAACTCGTCGACGAACTCTCCGAACTCGAGCAACTTGACCCCCTCGCCGGCCGGGACAACGGACATTACGAGGTCGCCGGAAAAGAGGAAGACCCGAGGGTTCTCCGCCCCGAACGCGGGCTGGGCACTGAAGGTGCTGGAGGTGGCGACGATCTTGAGCGGCCGTTCGAGGCTCTCGAGAAAGCACGCGATGTCGACCGGCGCCGGGAGTGCGTTGAGCAGCGTGACCGCATCCTCGATCGTGCGTGGCGAGGCGGAGATATCGGTCGGCGGAATGCAGCGTCGAGTGTCGGGGGCGTCGGGCTCTCCGGTAGATGAGCCGTTGTCGGTCCCGGAGGTGCTGGGCTCGGCGCTACCACTGGACGACATCTCGACCTCGGTCGCGCCCGCAACCTCCTCGCTGGATTCAGCAGGAGTGCACCCGCCGGCCAACAGAGACACTCCCACCAGCATCCATCCCCGCCCCACCATGCGGACACGATACCCGGCCCTCGGCGCTCCGGTCATGGTGGTTTCTTGCCGGGGGCCGTAGCCCACGCTCAGGTTCCGGGCCCCCGATGCACAAAGCATGAGCCCGAACGCGGCGGCAGCAACGGAGCGTTCCGTCCGTCGCCGGCTACGGAACAACCCGGGCAACGTAGGCGCGAATGTCCCCGCTGTCTGTCGTGACCCGGCCACCGACGTAGACGGCTCCCGATGAGGTGACGGCGATGCCACGTCCGAGGTCACGACTCCCAGCGAAGTCGAGCTCGGCCGACCAGCGAAGCTCCCCACTCTCATCGAAGCGCCTGAGCAACACGTCGGTGTCTCGGCTGGCCCCGCCCCAGTACAGTCCGGTCACCAGCACGTCGCCGTTGGGAGCCACCGCGACGGCTTCGACTTCATCAGACTCGGTATCGACGCTCGACTCGGTGAGCGACCACAACACGCCCTTGGCTTCTGAGAACCGCTCCAAGTGAAGCGCACGCCCACCGGGCTCCTCTCGCACGAGCCCGCCGACCAACAGGTCGCCGCCGGTCGCGGTCGCGATGCTCTGGGCCTGGCGGAGATTGAACTCGGCCGAGATCCGTTGCACCTCCCAAACCGAGCTCGGCGTCAGGCCGTCGACGATGAGGTCCGCGGCATTGTCGGTGTTGGCTCCGCGCATGCCGGCGACAAACGCATCTCCGTTGGGCAGGACCACAACGCCGTTGTACTGACTCGCCTCCGTGCCGGTGTCGACGACGGCGTACTCGAGGGCCAACCCCGCAGTGATACTGCCCGCCCATCCCCGCTCGATCG
>CAJXVA010000774.1 GCA_913061055.1 uncultured Pseudomonadota bacterium | reverse complement strand
ACGAGATGTAGAGAGGTCTCGTGGGCTCGGAGATGTGTATAAGAGACAGATCGTGTGCTCGGCGATGACCGACTCGTCCACGCCGAGCCCGGTCGCGACTTTGCGGAGGTAGGCGTCCTCGTCGAAGTCGATCACATCGTCCGACTCGTTGATGGACGCCACGAGCTCGAGCACCCGCTTCTTGTCATCGTCGGCAAGCGAGGCCAGGGAGGACGAGGCCGTGTTCACGTCGAACTTCGCTGGGTTGAACGCCTTGAGCTGGCCCTGTTGGGCTTCGGGAAGCTCGTCACTTCCGAGCAGCTTGCACACCATCTTGGTGATCGCACGCAGCTCGTCTCCTTCGAGGCGCTTGTCCGCGTACGCGGCTCCCAGGAGCAGGTCGGTGATCGTTTCGATGTGCTCTTTCATGGCCGCTTCGGCGCGATGGTACGCCGGGGGCGCGGCGGACGTCCAGATGGGCGTATGCTGCGGGTCGTGACGAGGCTTCCGAAGGTCCTGCGTGGGCTGCCCGAGCCCGCGCTGCGGCTGGGTGATGGCACGGAGCCGGCCGCGGAGTACGACCTGGAAGCCCTGCAGGCTGCGATCGGCTACACGTTTGCCGATCCTGGGCTGCTGCGCGTGGCCCTGACCCTCGGCTCTTGGGCCAACGAGCACACCGACGCCGGGTGGCCCAGCAATGCGTGTTTGGAGTTCTTCGGCGATGCCGTGCTCGACCTCGTCGCGGCCGATGCGGTGTGGCGGCGCTTCCCCGAACTCGCGGAGGGCGAACTCACTCGCCTGCGGGCCTCGTTGGTCGCCGAGGCGTCCCTGGTCAAGGTTGCTCGGGCGTTGGGGTTGGGTCAGTTCCTCTACCTCGGTCGTGGTGATCTCAAGCGCGGGGGTCGGGAGCACGCGGGCACGCTGGCCGATGCCGTCGAGGCGGTGCTCGGCGCGGTCTTTCTCGATGCCCGGGAAGCCGACCGCCAGCCCGAGGCCGCGGCAGCGGGCGTGTTCGAAGCGTGGTTTGGGGCCCGCGTCGCGAAGCTGGAGCCGCAACACGGTTTCGACGCCAAGAGTCGCCTGCAGCACTGGGCACAGGCCAAGCATCGGGTCACGCCTCGATACGATCGGATGGGGGAGCCGCCACCTCCGGGGGAGCCGGTGTGGCGCGCCCGCGTCGAGTTGGAGTTCCCCGATGGGACGGTCAAGGTGCTGGGCGAGGGCGAGGGGCGATCGCTCAAGCGGGCCGAGCAGGCGGCGGCGGCCGAAGCGTTGCGGATTCACGAAGGCAACGGAACCGACTCCTAGCCAGGAGCGCCCGCGAACATAGTTTCGCTTGCGCTCTGGCGTGGCGGCCGTAGAGACGGACGGGCAACCCACTCCGGCATGATGCTGCAACCAACGCACTTGGGCCGCGACGACGAGGTCCGGGTCTACGCCCGGGACACCCTCGTGGTGGTCGTTCCAAACTCGGACACCGGCTTCGAGGAGACCCGCGCTTTCGTCGAGGATCGCTCCGCACAGCTCGGGGCGCGGATCGGCGTGGTGGTGCTCGTCCGTCCTGGGATTCAGGGGGATGCGATGCGGCTGCGAGAGAGCACCCGGGCCTTTCTCACCGAAGGAGCCGACGCATTGGCCTGCATGGCCTACGCGATCGATGGGCGCGGCTTCTTTGCGAGCCGGTTCCTGAGCGTGGCGTCCGGCATTTTCCTACACGTGCGAGACGCGACGATCCCGATGAAGGCCTGCGTCAGTGCCGCGGAGGCCTGCGACTGGGTGGCGGCACACCTCGGGGAAGCCCCATGGGTGCGCCCGTTTGTCGACGGCGTTCGCGAACAGCTGTGAGTGGGCCGTACCGCTAGTTTTCTTCGCCCGCGCCGTGGCGGGCCGTGAGCCACATCGCCACATCTTGAATCGTCAGGAACCCCCGCGTGCGCGCGAGATCGACGTTCCCTTCGTCGGTCCGCTCGAGACCGTGCAGCTCGACTTCGAGTCGGGTCAGCAGGTTCGTGGCGAGCACGCCGGTGTGCTCGCCAATGCCCAACGCGTCGCAGCGGGCGGAGAAATCTCGGCGGACCGGGTCGGTGAGCCGAGCCCGCTCGACCAGGTTCTTGGAGGCCCACTCGAGGTCGTCCGGGGTGAGCGGGGCGAGGGACCCGCGACTTCCGGGCAGGAAGATGTGCACGATCGCGGTCCGGATCAGGTCGCCGATCACCAACTGCTCGGGGTTGTCCGCGCGGGTCAACCACACCGCGTCGATGCCAAACCCCTCGGGCGCGAACGCGAGCCGGGACAGCGCGCCGGATTGCGCGACGAGGGCGGTCGCCTGCCGAACATCGGCGAACGTCTGCAGGGGCCGGGTCGCTGCGCTCTTGTCCATGACGGGCAGCTCCGGGTACCAAGCGCTGAGGCTGGCGATCGATGGTCCCCAGGGACGATCGAGCAGGGATCCGGGGCTGGTCAGGGAGATGCGGGTGGCCTTGCCCAGGTGGGCGGTGGCCTTGCGCAGCTTCTCCAGCGCTCCGTACCCGACGCGGAAGATGTCTCGAAGCCCGATCGCGACGACGCGCTCGGCCAGGAAGGCCTCGGGGTCGGGGTGCTCGGTGCTGGTGGTCAGCAGCAGCTCGAGACCGAGGCTGATCGTGGCTTGGGTTTGATGAATGGCCCGCTCTTGCAGCCCTGTGTCCCCCGGTGGGAAACGCTGGGCGGCCATCACCTCGGAGACCAGCAGCAGAAACTCTCGCGCCCGTTGGCCGTGCTCGGTGTCGCCGAGGCGCTCCAGCACCCGGGCCAACAGCCCCGAGGTCTGCCAGCGGGGGAGGGCGAGCATGCCGTCGGGGTCGTCGAGGTAGCGAAAGTCCCGCGGCTCTTCGGTGGCAGCAGCCGTGCGGTCGAAGGCGGTGAACAGCTTCATCGCCTCCTCCCAGGCGACGAATCCGAGGTCGGCCAGACGACCTTCCCGCCAGCGGCGGAGGTCCTCTTCCATCTGCGAGTGGATGCCCGACTGAATGGAGAGCAGCAGCTTGCGGCCCTCGTCGAGGTTGTCCTGGTAGATGAGCTCGATGGTGGCCAGCGCTTGTTGGCCGAAGTCGTCGTCGGGGACGCCCACCACGAAGAAGCCGTCCGGGCTGTCCCAGGTGCGGTGCTCGTCGAGCTCGCCGTGGGCGAAGTCCCGGCTCTGGTCATCCTCGTGGTCGAGGACGATGACTTGGGTGCCGGTCATCAGCGCCATGGTCCACATCTCGGGATCCATGGTGTAGACGAGATCGATCAGCGCCCCCCGAGGCTTGTCCATCGCCTGGTAGAGGCGGGCGAGCAGCATGAGCCAGGTCCGGGCTTGGGCGACGTCGACCCGATCGCGCTGCCACGCGTCGAGGTCCATCAGGCTCGTGAGCTGCTCCGCCGTAGCGTGGCCGAGCAGCAGGTCGAGGCGACGTTCGTCTCGAAGCGCTCGTGCCACGCGGACGAAGTCCTGCGCATCGATGCGGGGCACCAGGGTCTCTGGAGCCTCGACATCCTCGAGCGCGAGGGGAGAGTTCAAGACCGCGGTGAGGCGGGCGCTCGGGGAGTTCCGATCGAGGTCGTCGACCATGGGGTGGGGTACTATCCCAACCCTGTCTCTTATAC
>CAJXVA010000773.1 GCA_913061055.1 uncultured Pseudomonadota bacterium | reverse complement strand
GAGATGTAGAGAGGTCTCGTGGGCTCGGAGATGTGTATAAGAGACAGGTGATGGTTCCGATGTTGATGGTGTGGAACCAGCAGTCCCGCGCGGTCCAGACCGAAGCGCTGTGGGGACTCGTTGGGGAGGTCTTCACACCGCTGGCGTTGCCCGAGGGTGAAGAGCCTGGCCCGTTTCGCTGAGCGGGGGCTCCTACGGGGTCGCGGGCGGGACCATGCTCGCCCAGACGCCTTCGACGCTGCCGCCAAAGGCTTCGTCGCAACGCGGTGGTTCGCAAGGCAGGAACTCGTTGTTGCCTCCCTCCTGTTCTTGAAGCTGCTGGTTGCTCACCAGGCGCGGAGTTCCAACGCAGACCGCCCCTTCGTCGGTCCAGTAGGCCTCCAGCACCTCGCTCATCGTGTCGTTGTTGAACGCGATGCGATGGCCGACGCCATCGTCGGTGAAGTCGACCGGCGTTCCGATGTTGGTGTGGCTCGTGCCATCGCCGCAGTAGTCGGCGCGAAACATGCGGATCGTCGCCTCCCGCTCTTCGGGCTGGGTCTGGCCGTCGTAGGGCACGTACCCCACCAGCGCCATCTTCGCGAGCGCGTGGCCACGGCACGCCGTGCTGACGATCTGATTCTGGTCGGGGATGACGGAGCCGTCGCTAGTGTCGTAGCGCTCGCCGTCCAAGAAGACGACCGATGTCTCGTCGAGCAACATGCCTTCGCAGACGTTTTCGGGCTCCCCGGCGTTGAGGTACGCCAGGCCGTAGGTCGGCAGGGCGTTGCCTGCATCGGTCCAGTCGAGCACCCAGTTGAACGCGTAGATCTCCGCGTCGCGCACGTCCCCCGAGGGCCACTTGGCTCGCAACGTCCAGCCGAGCAGATCGTCCTGACCAAGCTTGATCGTCCCGTCGGTCGCAAGGAGCTGACCGTGGTCGAACGTCACGCCCCACGCTTGGCCGGAGGGATCGATGAGCGCGGAGAACTCCGGCAGCGTCAGCGAGCCGGAGCCGCCGTAGGTCGCTGCGTCGATAGCGAGGTCGCCGTACTGCGGGGAGTTGGTGAAGCCACAGGTCTTGCAGCCCCACTTGCCGCCGCTGACCACGTAGTAGGTCGACCGAAGCGAATCGCCGACCGGCTCCTCCTGCGACTCCGCGCAACCGGTTAGCGCCACAATTCCAAAACAAGCAAAACTAACGATTCTGTCATTCATCAGGACCATATGGTAGGACTTAGCCAGAAGCATGCCAATGTCTCACTGCCGTTTGTGGCGGTCCTGTGGCCTCTGTGTCCCATGGGACCAACTGTCCCCGGGGACGTCCCCGGGGACACTGTCACAGGGTCGAACGAAGGCTCATCACCGCAGAGTCGGAGGACATCACGAGCACAGATGACGAGACCCGCGATGCGCCCGTCGACCGGACCGCCCCCGCACGCGCTGACCACCCCGACGTCGGGGGTCGGTACGTGCTGCACGAGCTGCTGGGGGCCGGTGGCATGGGTCGCGTCTTTGCAGCGCAGGACCAAGAGCTCGGACGGACCGTCGCTCTCAAGCTGCTTTCGACCGAGGCGACCCACGCTCGTGATCGGGTCCGCTTGCTCCGAGAGGCCCTCGCGCTCGCGCGCCTTTCACACCCCAACGTCGTGCAGATCTACGACGCGGGCATGCATGGCGAAGAGGTCTTCATCTCAATGGAGTTGGTCGCCGGCACGACGCTCCGAAAGCGGCTCGAACGACCGCTTCCGTGGACCGAAGTGCTCGACCTCTTTGTCGCGGCAGGTCGGGGACTCGAAGCCGCACACAAAGCGGGGCTCGTCCATCGTGACTTCAAGCCCAGCAACGTCTTGGTCGGTGATGATGCTCGCGTCCGCGTGGCTGACTTTGGCCTGGCCGCAGACCTCGGCGGTGCAGAGAGTTCATCTCCGGCCGCGGGCCACGACGTACTCAACGCAGAACTGACCCAACACGGCGCGGTCGTGGGGACGCCTCGCTACATGGCGCCCGAGCAACACTGTGGTGGCCTCACCACAGCAGCGACGGACCAGTTTGCATGGTGCGTCGGTCTGTACGAAGCGCTGTATCGTATCCACCCGTTCGGGTGCGGTGTGCATTCCGATTGGCACGAGCGCGTGCGAGAAGGCCGTATCCTGCCGCCGGAAAACTCGGTCGGCCCGGGGTCGATTCGACGGGCTCTCGTCCGCGGACTGTCGGTCGACCCACAAGCGCGACACCCGGATGTGGCGTCACTCCTGCGCGCGGTCGAAGGGGCGCGCAGGCGCTGGTCTCGAACGCGAATCGGACTCGGCATCGCGCTCCCAGCAGCCCTGGTGGCGGTGCCGCTGGCGCTGTGGGCTCAGAAGGAGCCCTGCCAAGGTTCGTCGCAGCTGTTGGCTGAAACATGGAGTTCGGCACGGGCGGACCGGGTCTCCGAAGCGCTCGAGAACGCCGACACAACGCTCAGCGCGCCGGTACTCGACGCGCTGAATACGTACGCGGCGTCCTGGGAGCTCGAACATCGCCAGGCCTGCCTTGCAGCCCGCGCGGGTGCACTGACGCGCAACGCCCACGATGCGGTCGACGCCTGCCTGCGGCGGCGACTCTCGAGCCTGGATGCAACCGTCCAGGTGATCGAGCGCACAGGGGCGGAACTCGGGGACCCGCTCGTCGACGCGACAAGTCGGCTTCCGCTAATCGAGCGCTGTCGAACCGAAGCACTGGCGCGGATTCTCCTCGACCCACCGAGGCCCGGGATCGAAAACGACGTGTCCGAGACTCGAGATGCGCTGGCGCGGGTCGAGGCGATCCACGCTGCGGGCGAGTTCGAGGCGGCACTCGAGCGACTCGATGTTCTCAACGCACGCGCGGACGCCCTGGGCTACGCACCACTTCAGGCCGAGGCTGGGTTGGTCACGGCTCGGCTTGCGATGGACCGCATGGACTGGCTCCAGGCCGATCTCGCGCTCGATCAAGCGAAGACGATCAGCCTCTCCGTCGGCGCAGACCTGGAGGCTGCCGAGTCCGCCGCCCGACGTGTCTTCGTGCGCACGATGCTCGATGGCCCCGGCGCGATCGCCCCCCACGAACTCGCCGTGACGCGTGCGCTCGCGAAACGAGCCGGGGAACCGGCGTGGCTCAAGGCGCTCGTCGAGAACAACGTTGGGGTCCACCACGCGATCGCGGGCGAAGCCGAGGCCGCGGACGAGGCGTTCGCGAAGGCGATCGCGCTCAGCGAGGGCGCTGCCGATGTGTTGCCCGTCGATCGCGTGGGCTACCTGCTCAACGTTGCGCTTCGAACCGAGGACCCCGAAGCACGTGACCGCCAGTTCGAAGAAGCCGCAGTCTTGTCTCGTCGCACGCTCGGCTCCACACATGGCCGCACCCTCGAGATCGCCCTTCTTCGCGCGCAAGCGACCGCCGACGATGCGCTCGCGCGAGACCGCATGCGGCCCATCTGTGAGCACCTTGCATCGCGGCTACCGAGCGACTGGAGCCGGTGTCACCTGTGCTTCTGGCAGCTTGCCGAGGTCGGTGGACAAGGGGCACAACGAGCCTCCGAGTGTCTCGAAGGAGCACCGGCGGACGCCCGTCCGAGCCCACGAGACCTCTCTACATCTCGTATGCCGTCTT
>CAJXVA010000772.1 GCA_913061055.1 uncultured Pseudomonadota bacterium | reverse complement strand
TCTACACTAGATCGCTCGTCGGCAGCGTCAGATGTGTATAAGAGACAGACCCTGAAGCGGTCGCGAACCCCGAGACCAGACCTCGCGGGGTAACTCGACCAATGAAGCATCGTTCCCGCGCGCCAACGCACTCATAAGGCGAGGTGGATACCGCGGTTGCGCGTTTTCCCGCAAACTCGCCCGCGTTTTCGGGCTCAGAACGCGCAGCGCCCGCGAAAGACGGCCGTAGGCACACCCCACCAATCGGGTTGCGGGGGGCGAAGTCCTCTTCGGACGTCCGCGTGACTTGTCCCGGAGCAGGCGCAGAGAACCGTGAAACCGCTCCGGGACCGCCGATTCCGGGAGCTTTCCGCCCCTGGCCGCGGGCCGCGGGTCACAGCCGTGCAGGTGTCCTGACCCGTGCGCCACGATCCTTGGGCACCCGGCGCGGGTTTTACGGTCAGGCCCGCAGTTTCGCGCACTATGCTGGGCGTGGTGTCCAAGCCCGCAATCGACCTGGCGCAGCTCGTGGGCCGCCGAGAGCAGTTCGCCTATGAGCAGCATTTGGCGCGTTCCACCTACGCCTATGGCGTGGATCTTCGCCGTTCGGCGTGGCTCGACACGAGCCGACTCGGCGATCCGCTCATGCGGACGGTCGACCGCCGTTGGAACAACCTGACGACCAATCTCTCGGCCGACGCGTTGCAGCCGGGCGGGGCGACCCTGTCGTCAGGAGTCATGGACCAGCTCCTGGGTCTGGTTCGACTCCTGCACGCACCGTGGCCCTCGGTCCGAGTGCTCCAGCCAGGCGTGGCCGAACGCTGGCCGATCGTCACCCCGCTCGGTACGACCAAGGGCGGTTCCCATTGGATCATCGTCGACAAGGATCGACTCGAGGCGCTCAGCGAAAGCGAGCGAGCGTTCCTCCTCGGCTCGGCGATCTCGCACCTGCAGTGTGGACACGGCCCGCTGTTCACCGCCCACCTGATGGCCCACCGCTCGGGTCGTGGTGAAGGCGTCGTTCGTACGCTGCTCCGGCCCTGGTCCCGGGTCTTCGTGTTCTCGGCGGACAGGGCGGGACTGCTCGCGGTCGACGAACTCGAACGTGCTCGCGCCGCGCTGCGAGCCCACGCCGACCCCGGCGTACCCTGGCTCCCACCCATGCCCGACGTGGGCGAGCGCCTCCGCGCTCTCGAAGAGTTCGCAAAGTCCCGGGTCCTCGCCCGACTCCGGCTCAGCGGGCCGCATGCCCGATGGAGCCTTGCCCCGCGCCTGGCGCAGCCAGTGGAGGCGTCGAAGGAATCCAAGGACGAGGCAGAGAGCCAGACCGAACCCGCCGCCGAGGCTCCGGCGCAACCCCCCGAGCCGCCAAAGCCTCCCGAACCGCCGGCCGAGGCCAAAGCAGCCCCGGGCGATCCTGTGGCAGAGGCTGAGGCCGACGGAGAGCGACTCGCCGAAGCCCAAGAAGCAGCCGACGAGGTCCGCGAGGCCATGGAAGACGAACTCGCCCAAGCCAAAGCTCAAGACCGAGTGCTTGCCGAAGCTTGGTCCCTCGCCCGCTGCGACCAACGCCTGACCCGAAGGCTGGGACTGCTGTGAACACCTCCGAAGCCCTCACCGAACACGCAACCCGACTTCAGGCGATCGCCACCGAGCTTGGCCTCTCCGACCTTGGCGAGACCATCGTCGAGGATACCGAACGCCGCCTGTGTGACTCTCGCATTCGTGCGGTCGTCCTCGGGGAGATCAAGCAAGGCAAGAGCACGCTGATCAACGCGCTCTTGGGTCAGGATGTTCTCCCGACCGGGGTCACCCCCACGACCGGCGCCACCGTTGTCGTTCGCGAAGGTGACAAGCCCGGGCCCTACCTCCGTCGCGAGGATGAGAGCCGGACCAGCCTGGAGCCGGAGCGCTTCAACCGACTCGCCAAGGGCCCGCTGACCAAAGACGCCGAGGTCGACGCCGCCGACGCTGGCACCCTCGAGTACGAAATCGAGAGCGGCATTCTCCCGGCCGCACTGGAGCTGGTCGACACCCCTGGCATCAACGACATCGCGAAGTTCCGAGCGTCGGTGAGCCGCGGGGAGCTGCCCCGCGCAGACATCCTCATCCTGGCGCTTGATGCGACGCAGCTGCTCAATCGCACCGAGATGGCGTTCCTCCGGGACGCCGTGGCTGCCGTCGGTGGCCTGGGGGACTCCGGCGCCACGTTGCTGCTCGCCGTCAACCGAATCGACCTCATCGCCGAGCGCGAGCGACCCCGCCTGGTCGAGTACATCGACGACGAGCTCTCCGCGATCGGCGGCGACGGCAAGAAGTCATACGAGCTGTTCCTGACCGACGCACGGACAGGGTGCCGAGACCCGGAGGCAGACACCCCGGGCGCGCAAGGAGTCCGAGACCTACGCGCGCGACTCCACGAGCTCGCCTCCCATCGCGCTGCGGTGCTACCGCTGCGAGCACGCGCTGGCCTGGTGCGGCACGCCTCGTTGCTTGGCCACAACGCCTCGGTCGCCGCACGGGCGCTCACGCTCGAAGCCAAGGCGCTCCGCCGCGAGGTCGAGCGTTTCGAAGACGACCTCAACAAGTACGGCAACGACATGACCGGTGTGCGCAACACCCTCTCGGCGTTGCGCGAAGAGGTCCTCGAAGCCAGCGCCGAGCGTCAGGCCGAGTTCCGCAAGGAGTTGGAGGGTTCCACGAAGGAGGCCCTTCGCACGATGTCGCTGCGGCACCTCACCGGCCCGTTCGCCGGGGCGCTGCATGACGCCTACTTGCAGTTCGCGAGTCGAGAGGCGGACGCACTGCGCAGTGCGCTGGATGAGATGACCCGAAAGGCCATTCTCGCCCAGTCCGAGCAAGCCCGCCGGCGTCTGTATCACGCCACGCTGCGACTCGGCTTTCGGGGGCCGACGATCTACGTCGACCCGCCCAGCGCGGTTCTCGAAGCCAGCCTCGTCGCGGTCGGCGTCGCCGGCACCGCGATCATGTATCTGGGGAGCGCCATGACGGGCTTGGTGATGGCCATCGCCGGGCCGCTCACCACCCTCGTGCTCCGAGAGAAGGGGCTCCGCGATGCTCGGGCCCGCGCGCTCGAGGAGCTGCCCAAGGCTCTGCAGACCGCCGACGATGCCTTTCGGGGACAGGTTCGGAGCACCGTGGACAAGCACATCGCGGCGCTCGACGAGCACCTGCAGCTCGCCAACGTCGCTCTGGGAGCACAGCTCCGCGGGGTGCTCCACAAGGCCCAGGACCGACTCGACGCAATCGAAAAGGGCGCACCCACGCCCAAGGACGAAGGCGACGACCCCACGGCGCCAGAGCGAGCGAAGGCATTGTCCCAGCTGCATGAGCTCGAGCGAGAAATCGGTAGTATTCGGGGTCAGCTCGACGACATCCGATAGCGGCGGCGCGCTCCGGTTCCGCCTCAGCCTGCTAAGCTCCTGAGGTGGGCGACGGCGAGATCTCTCTGCTGCAGCGGGCGCGAGAGGTCCTCGCCTCGCTGCGAGAGCCAAAGCCCGACGACGCTTCTCCTTCGATGCCCGAAGCCGTGGCGCGGCAGGTCGCCGAATCCTTGGCCCGCTGGCAAGGGAGCGCGTCGGTGCGCCGCTTCCTCGGGGTCCCCGCCGGCCACGAC
>CAJXVA010000771.1 GCA_913061055.1 uncultured Pseudomonadota bacterium | reverse complement strand
GTACCGGGCGTACTGCCAGTTTTGGCGACGCCGCCAGGAGCGAAAAATCCACCGCGATCCGCCGCGCCGGGTTTCACCACGGGCTGCAAGCAGCCGCTTGTATGGCGCGCGAGCGGCTGAACCTTCGAGCCCGCCGCCTGTTTTTTTTCGGGCCCACGCGCCGGCGTCTGCTCCGCCTGCAGCGGAGCATCCTCGCGCGTTGCCAAGCGACTCGCCTCGTTGTAGTCGTCTAGCTTCAGTTTCCGCCCCTCCTGGGGGCGCAACACAAGGACCCTAGGCATGCACACTCTTCCCCTTCGTAACTTGCTCGGCCGCGTGGCACTCGCGGCACTGCTTCCCCTCGCCATCACTGCCTGTGACGACCCGGCTCCGAGCACCTCGGACAGCGGGACCGACAGCGACAGCGAGAGCGACAGCGACAGCGAAACCGCGACCGCGACCGCCACCGCCACCGTGACCGCAACCGCCACCGTGACCGCAACGGACACGATGACGGCAACGGCGACCGAGACGGACACCAGCCCCGACACCGACTCCGGACCCGACACCGACTCCGGACCCGACACCGACTCCGGACCCGACACCGACTCCGGTCCCGACACCGACTCCGGGCCCGACACCGACTCCGGCCCCGACACGGACTCCGCCAGCGATACCGAGGGTGAGACCGAAGGCGACACGGACGGCACCACCACCGGCGAAACCGGCACCACGCTCGCGTGCGCTGAGGAAGACCTCGGAGACGATGCGCCGTTGAGCGTAGACGGTGACAACACCGGCGCCGGCGACGACATCTCCCTTTCCTGTTCCGGAAATGGCGGCGGCGAAGAGGTGATCTACGAGTACACCACCGGCGTGGCCGGATTCTACCGATTCTCGACCGACGGTTCTGACCTCGATACTGCTCTCGCAGTCATCGCCGGCTGCGACGGAGAAGAGCTCGCTTGCAACGACGACATCGACGGGTTCGGTGGAAACTTCGCCTCCACGGTCACCGTTGAGCTCGAAGCCAATACGGACTACGTCGTGGTCGTCGACAGCTACGGCGGCGAAGTGGGAGCGTTCACCGCGACCGTCGATTACCTCGGAGACGAGGGCCTGCCTGACAACGTCTGCGAGGCCGCCGGCGCCGAGCTCGTCGAGTGCGTTTCCGACCCAGTCCCCGACCCGATGATGGGTTACAGCGACACGCTCACGTGCCCAGTCGACTTCTTCTCCTGGGACATCTACGAAGTCGAGGTCATGCAGGATGACTGTGTCTACCTGCATGCCGACAACATCGATGCCGTGGCAGGCCCGACCGGCATGCTCGCTGCCGATCTTCGGATGCTCGTGATCGATGCCAACGGCGACATCAGCGGGTTCGACGACGAGATCGACTGCACCGATCCTGTTCCCAACGACTTCATGTGCCCCGAGGCCAGCGTCACGGCCGCGTCCACGGGCACGATGACCATCTTGGTCGCGATGTACGGTGGCGACGACTGCATGGACGAGGCGCCATACACGCTCGAGGTCGCGCTCAACGGTACCGACGTCGACCTCTCAACCGGCCCCGCGCTCCCCGAAGTCCCCGGACTCTGTGGCTGATTGAGTGCGCGGTTTGAAGGGCAGGTGGGGCCCCCCCGCCTGCCCTTTTCTCTTGGTTCCCGATCCGCTGCCACCGTCGTCGAAGTCTCCGTGGTTCCAACTCAATCCCGCAGTGCTTGGATCCCTGTTTGACACGACCGACCCTCATCCCTAGCGTTGCCCCGATGGACATCAGCAGCGCCTTCGACTCGGGGAACATCGTCGTCGTCAAAGCGGACGAACCCACCGGTATCCAGCTCGAGATTCGACCCGATGCTGGCGAGGACCACTTCCAGTGGTTCCACTACCGCGTCACCGGTTCGAAGGGCATCGCGCTGACCATGAACATCACCAACGCGCGAGGCGCTAGCTATCCGGAGGGGTGGAAAGACTATCGAGCCTGCGCGTCCTACGACCGCGGGCACTGGTTCCGGGTGCCGACGCGATACGAAGGCGGCGAGCTGATCATCGAGCACACGCCCGAGCACGACGCGTGCTGGTACGCGTACTTCGCCCCCTACTCCCTCGACCATCACCAAGACTTGATCGCCGAGGCCCAGATGGTCGACGACGTGACGCTGAGCCGGCTCGGCGCGACGGTGGATGGACGCGACATCGACCTGCTCACCATCGGTGACGATGGAGACAACAAGCGGGCCTGCTGGATCATCGCGCGTCAGCATCCAGGGGAGTCGATGGCGGAGTGGTTCGTCGAAGGACTGCTCGACCGCCTGCTCGACGATGAAGACCCGGTCGCTCGAGAGATCCGCGAGCGGGCATGCCTGTACGTCGTCCCGAACATGAACCCGGACGGGTCGTTCCGCGGTCACCTCCGCAACAACGCCGCGGGCAAGAACCTCAACCGTCAGTGGGAGGAGCCCAACGCGCAGAGCAGCCCGGAGGTTTTCCACGTCCGCGCCGCGATGGAACGCAGCGGCGTCGACTTCTTCCTCGATGTGCACGGTGACGAAGCCCTGCCCTACAACTTCATCAGCGGCGGCGAGGGCATCAAGTCCTGGGACAACGCGAAGGAAGAACGCGAGGCGCGATACAGCGACGCCCTGCTGGTGGCGAGCCCGGACTTCCAGACCAAGTTCGGCTACCCCGTGCCCGAGCACGGCGAGGCGAACAACACGATGGCCAGCAACTGGGTCGGCGAGCGGTTCGGTTGTCTGGCCGTCACGCTCGAAATGCCGTTCAAAGACACGGCCGATACTCCGCATCCGCTCGGCTGGTCTCCGGAGCGGGCCCGGAAGTTCGGCGCCGCCCAGCTGGACGCGCTCCTCGTCGCACTCCGCGCGGCACGCTGAGTCGGCCGGCTTCATCGCGATGCCATGGGGTCCCCGGGCCCCATAAATGGTGCTAATCTGCGTCCTTGGGGGACGTGGGCGCCTTTGGGTGCCATCCGTCGGCATGACCATGAAGAGACTTATTGAAGCAACCTTGGTGGCGGGCATCGTATCGGTGCCCGCAGTCGCATCGGCAGATCCAGGGCAGCTCGTCGGTATCGAGATCGACACGGTCGACGTCGATGGAGACAGCGTCGCGGACAACCACTACGGCTACTGGGAGTACCTCCCGACCGACTACGACACCATCGGCGAGCCCTTCCCGATGCTGATCTTCCTCTCGGGAATTGGAGAGAACGGCAACGGCACCCTCCCCCCCGGCGGATGCTCGGGACCGAACAACCCCGGCGAGTTCCTGTGCCGAAACCTTCGGCATGGGCCGCAGATGCATCTGTGGAGCCAGCTCTACGGCGGTGGTGCGGCCGACCAGTGGGACGACGAAGAGCGACCGTTCATCGTCATCTCCCCGCAGAACCCCGCGCCCCTGTTCGTCCTGGGCAACCCGTACGAGCCGGCGGACATGGAGGAGTACCTCGACTTCCTGATCGCCAACTACAACGTCGACCCACGCCGAATCTACCTGACGGGAATGTCGATGGGCGGCTACAGCGTGTCACTGCATGCGGTCAACGACCCCGGCCGCTACGCCGCGGTGGCGCTGCTCCCCGGCGTCGGTGCCGGCTCCCCCGATCCGGAAACACCAGGCCC
>CAJXVA010000770.1 GCA_913061055.1 uncultured Pseudomonadota bacterium | reverse complement strand
GTCGGCAGCGTCAGATGTGTATAAGAGACAGGCCCGACGGGGGGCGGAGTCACCGGAGTCGCCCGGCCGCGTGTCGCTTGTTGAGCCGCCGCCTGCTCCGCCGCGCTCGGCTCGGAACGATCCGCCGCTGCGGCATACGCCGAGTCGCTCTGCGTCGGGTCCAGCGCATCACGAGGAGCGCTCCACCAGATCGCGACCGCCGCGGCCGCAACGGCAGCTGCCATCCCGGCCCCCAGCCACGCCCATCGCCGACCCGCTGGCGCCGCCCCGCGCATCGGGGGCGGCTCGCCTGTCCCTTGCTCTGCAACAAACGCCGCCGCCGCGTCGAGAAAGTCCTCGATGGTCCCAAAATTCAGCCGCGCGCGGAGCTCGTCCTCATCGGCGGGCTGGCGCGAGGCATCCTCGATGTCCTGCGCGCTCAACTGAGCGCCCGGCAGGTCCTTCGCCCGCCGAAGCACATCACAGAAGTCTCCCGGAGGGGCCTGGCTGACCTCGTCCAGCCAGGCTTGCACATCTGGGCCGGAGGTCTCGTCGGGCGGACGGGTCATGAGCAAACCTCCTCGGGGTCCGACCAACCCAGCGCCTGCAGACGCTTCTCGACCTGTTGGCGGGCCCGATGCGCCCGCACGCGAACCGCCCCGGGCTCCACGCCGAGACGCTCGGCCGTCTCGGCCGCGCTGCGACCCTCGACGTAGCGCAGAACAAACGCCTCTCGCAACGACGCCGAGAGTTCGTCCAGAACCCGGAACAGGATCTTCACTCGGAGTTTGCGCTGGTGCGCATCATCGAGTTGCCCCGCGCGAAGGTCCCGGCAAGCCTCGAGCAGCTCGAGTTGGGCACCCGCGCGGGCGGCCCGCTCGTTGGCCCGCCAGTGATTTCTTGCGACGTTGAGCGCCACTCCGTGCAGCCATGTCGAGAACGCAGAGCGGCCCGAATACCCTTCGATCGCCACCATCGCGCGGGCGAACGTGTCCTGGGCCAAGTCTTCCGCGACATCCCGGCGACCCACGAGCGCGGCGAGGTGACGAAGGACCGACCCGTAGTGCATCCGATACAGCAGGTTCCACGCGACGAGGTCGCCGGACCGCGCCTTGTGCACGATGGCGTCGGCGTCATCGGCGTCGGTCGTGTTCGGCTCCGGGCGGAGCTGGACGACGCGGGCATTGGCTGCAGCGGGCTCCATGGTGGGTACGTCGGTGAGTGGCGCGAGCGGGGCCAATCGTTACATGCTCATCACGATCGCGCGGTAACGCGCATCTCAGCCCTGCGAGGGGCATTCGTTCCCGTTGGGCTGGCACTGCATCGAGCTGGCTCCGTCGACCGAGGTCCGCTCCGTGCACGTGTACCCTTTGGGGCACCCCTCTCCACATGCCCGTAGGCAGACGGGCTCTGCACCCCGGGTGAGCTCGACGCACAGGGCAGTCCTCGTGCAGTCGTCGTCCGCTCCGCAGGGTCCCTGACAGAGTTCCAGAGACTGCGACCCATCGCTCTCGGCCGAATCGCCCTCGGCAGACCCCGGCGTATCCCCGGGGCCTGACGCCACGGTGCCACTCCCCTCGGAGCTCGAACCCGTGCCGCCCTCCTCAGAGCTCGATGCGGTGGTGCCGGTCGTTCCCTCGGCCGTGCCCGACGTCGAGGCGCCGCGGGTCGTGGCCGTGCCCGACTCGACGGAGCCCCCGGACGTCGTGCTCGTCGCGTCGCCCTCCCCGTAGAGATAGTCGTTCACGCAGCCTGCCGTGCCGACCCCAACGGTCAGCACCAGCGTCCAACGCAGTCCCAAACCCACCGCGTCGATCATACGGCACGACGCCGGCGCATGCCCAGCAGGCCCAAGAACAAGCCGACCGCCATCCCTGGAGCGTTGCCCTCTGCCACGCTGCACGTGGCAAGCGTCTCGGGCTCGGCCGCGCCCTCGCCGTCCGCCTCCCCGGTCTCGTCGCCGGTCTCGCCCCCCTCGGCCGAACCAGCCTCGCCAGCGCCACTGTCCTCGCCGGTACCGGTTCCCGTCCCCGAGGTGGCCTCCGCGGAGCCATCTCCGGTCTCGCCCGCACCCGTGGTTTCCCACCAGCCTCCCGTCGAGCCTTCGCCACCGGAGGTCTCTCCCGACTCGCCCGTCTCGCCGCCGGTTCCCCCGGACTCTCCGCCCGTTCCACCAGATTCACCAGATTCACCAGATTCACCGGTCTCACCGGTCTCTCCGGTCTCTCCGGTCTCACCGGTCTCACCGGTCTCTCCGGTCTCACCGGTCTCACCGGTCTCACCGGTCTCACCGGTGTCCCCGCCGGAGCCACCCGACTCACCGCCGGAACCTGATCCTCCGCCAGCGAGGGCGACCGCAGGGGTGAGCGCGAAGAGCGTGAGCGAGAGGGAGGTGAGGATGCAAAGCTTGTTCATCGGAAGGTCCTGATCCATGCCGTTTCGACGGCTACGGCGGTGGGTGTCCGGTGTCGGCCGTGGCGTTACATGTTTCTTTCTCGCGTATCGCGATGGACCCCTGACGACCCCCACCGACGATGCGCGACTGCACCTCGTCCCTGGCGGCCACCACGGTTGCCGGATGCCCGTCCCGCCTTCGCATGGGACAGCACATCATCGCCAACGCCGGGCACCCCTCACGCGTGTTTCAGACGGTGCTCGGAGCGCTCGACATCGACGTGGACTTCGGCGAGGTGCCGGGCGTCGTCGATGGCCAGAGGGTTTAGCCCCGGCCCGCTACAGAGGGCCCGGCGCTCAGGAGGGACCGGCGGACAACGCCGTCTTCACCATCGAATCGAGCTGGTCGGCCGTTGCCTGCCACTTGCGACGACGCAGGGCCTGGTAGAAGGCAGCAACGACCGGCGCGGATGGGGAGTCCGCGTGGGCCTTGCCAAAGCCCGAGTACGACGACCGCAGGGCCTTGTTCGCCTTGCACGGTGGCGTCTGTCCCTCGCCGTTGTAGCAGAGCCGAAGATAGGTTTCCCGGACGTCGGCCGCCTGTTTGGGCGCGATCGCAGCGTAGGGGCCGGGGTTCGCGACCAAGCCCTCCCACCGCACGATCGCATCGACGGCGAGCGCCGGCTTCCCGGAGAAGCCGCCCTCATCGAACCCTTCAGAGAGCAGTGCGGACGCGTGCGTGGCCGCCAGGAAGCCCTTCGAGGGCTCGTCGAGCGCGGCGTCCAGTGCTTTGGCGACGGCGCCGTGGTCGACCGCGACCTGCACGGTGCCCTCCCCTGCGTACGCGAAGCGAATCCCGCGGGCCTGCAGCGCCGCGAGTTCGGCCTGGTCCTCTTTCGTTGCGGACCCGCAGTCGAAGCCGGCGCTCGCACACGCCGCTGCCATCAGGCCCTTGGAGCCTCGGACCATGGTGTCGGCGGCCCCGGTCGTCGCTTCGACAACGCCGAGAAACGTCTCGAGGTCCAACCGAATCGTCGAGGCGCGCGTGGTTCCGGCGGGATGGAACTCGATGAACAGCGCCACCGCAGCCGCGAAGGTCCCCGGGTCGGATGCGTCCAAGGCGGCGATGCCCTCGGCATACGATGTCGGCTTGGCTGCAGGGTTGGCCCGGACGCCCTTGCTGCCCGGGTTGGTGCGGGTGGGCGTCCCCTCGGGGTTGGTTCGGGTGGGCGCCCCCTCCCCGCCCGCCTCGCCGGTGGG
>CAJXVA010000769.1 GCA_913061055.1 uncultured Pseudomonadota bacterium | reverse complement strand
CGAGATGTAGAGAGGTCTCGTGGGCTCGGAGATGTGTATAAGAGACAGCATCCCGGTGGTGCAGGCCCGACTCTCCGCCCAGAGTGAGGACCTTTCGGCGAGCTATCCGCTGTTGGAGGCCCGGGTCCTCGACCCCATTCGCCGCATCCCCGGCGTGGCCCGGGTGGACCTGGACGGTGTGGCACCGCGGCAGGTCTACGTCGACCTCGTCCACGACCGGATCGCCGAGCACGGCATCGAGGTGAGCGACCTCGTCGAGCGCCTGCAAAGCGCGTCGGTCGAGATGGTGCTAGGCCAGGTCGAGCGGGGGCAGACCCGCTATGCCGTCCGGGGACTGGGTTCCTTCGACTCCCTGGAGGCGCTGGGCTCCGTGTCGGTCGGGGTGGCGGACCTGCGGCTGCGGGACCTGGCGGAGCTCAGCTACGAGGAGCCCCCGATCGGGTATGGGCGACACCTCGGGCGCGAGCAGGCGATTGGCCTCTCGGTATTCAAGGAGTCGACCGCCAACACGGTCGACGTCGTGGACGCGGTGATGCGCACGATCGAAGAGGACATCGCCGCGGACCCCACCCTCGAGGGTATGGAGCTGTTTGTCTGGGAAAACCAGGCCGACGAGATCCGGGCGGGAGTGGACGGCTTGCAGCGGGCCGGACTCATGGGCGCCGCGATGGCGATCCTGTGCCTGTATGCGTTCCTGCGGCGCTTGAAATCGACGCTGATCGTCGCGATGTGCATCCCGTTCTCGGTGCTCGCCACCTGCGGGGTGCTCTACTTCATGGGCAAGACGCTCAACCTGCTGTCGATGATGGGCCTGATGCTCGGGGTTGGCATGCTGGTCGACAACGCGATCGTCGTGCTCGAAGCGATCGACCGCAAGCAGCTCGAGGAACCCGATGCCCGTGCCGCGACGCTGGCCGGCGCCGGCTCGGTCACCGTGGCGGTCATCGCGGCCACCGCCACGTCGTTGATCGTGTTCCTGCCGCTGGTCTTGGGCAGCAAGAGCGAGCTGACGACCTGGTTGAGCGAGGTCGGTGTGACCATCTCGGTGGCGCTGGTCTGCTCTCTGGTCTCCTCGCTCACGCTGATCCCTCTGGTGGCCTCGCGTCTGCTGCGGCCGCGTCCGGAGCAGGCGCGGCCGAAACCGGTGCGCGCCTCGTGGCTGGAGCGAGGGTACGTGGCCATCTTGCGCTGGACGCTTCGCCGCAAAGGGTGGGCGACGCTGCTTCTTCTGCTCGCGTTGGGCATCGGCGCGGTGCCGATGAGCACCGGTATGGTCGCCAGCGAGCAGTTCTCCGGCACCGTCAACGAGCGCATCACGGTGCGCTACGACTTCGACGACTTTCACTACAAGTCGCAGGCCGAGCGCGTGGTGAACCAGGTCGAGGCGGTGCTCTACGAGCATCAGGAACAGTTCGAGATCGAAGAGGTCTACAGCTACTTCGCCGAGAACGACGCGGCCACCGTCATCACGCTGGCCCGCGCGGACCTGGACGATGAGGGCATCAAAGCCTTGCGAGCGGAGATTCGCGAGGAGCTGCCCGAGGTCGCGGGTGTTCGGTTGGGGTTCTGGGGAGACGACCAGGGAGGCGACCAAACCCGGTTTTCACTGCAGCTGTACGGCCGCGACGGCACCGTGCTTCGTGACGTGTCGACCCAGGTCGAGGGCATGCTCCGCGAGGAGAGCGACGTGGTCGACGTGGGCGGGTCGTTGGAACACACCCGCAACGAGATTCAGGTCCGCATCGACCGGGAGCGAGCGCAGCGGCGCGGCATCACCCCCCAAGATGCCGCGGAGGCGTTCGGCTTCACCCTGGGCGGAATGTCCCTGCCGCGCTACCGCGATGGTGAGCGTGAAGTGGACACCTGGCTGGCGCTTCGCATCGAGGACCGGGCAGGGCTCGCGGACCTCAAGGCGATCACGTTCCCGGTCGCAGGGGAGAACCCGGTGCGCCTGGGCGACATCGCCACGTTCGAGTCGGTGCCGACACCCCAGACGATCGTACGGCGCAATCGCGAAGGCAACGCGAGGGTCGGCGCCACGTACGAGGGGTCCCAGTGGGATGCGACCCGGGAGCGTATCGAGAAGAAGATGAACCAGCTGGATCTGCCGCTGGGGTACGCGTGGTCTTGGGATGACCGCATCCTCGAGCAGGACGACCAAGACGAGCAGATGGGCATCAACTTTCTGTTGGCCCTCGCGCTGGTCTACTTGGTGCTCGCGGCGCTGTTCGAGTCCCTCACCCAGCCGCTCGCGATCCTGGTGTCGATCGTCTTCGCGCTGCCGGGTGCCGCGTGGTTGTTGGCGATCGCCGGCACGCCACTGAACCTGATGGCGCAGATCGGGCTGCTGATCCTCATGGGCATCGTGGTCAACAACGGCGTCGTGATGCTGGACCGAGTGGGTCAGCTGCGGCAGGCCGGCGTGGAGGGGGACGCCGCCTTCATCGAGGCCGGCCGGGACCGACTCCGTCCGATTCTGATGACCGCCTCGACGACGGTCCTGGGTCTGATGCCACTGGCGATCGGGGGCTCGGCGGTGGGAGGGATGTTCTACTTCCCGCTCGCGCAGACGGTGATGGGAGGACTGATCTCCTCGGCCGTGCTGACGTTGCTCGGGCTCCCCTTGGTGACTCTAGGCGTCGAGGCGCTCGCCCGGGGGCTTCGCGCCGTGGCCCTGCACGGTACGCAGCGGGGGTCGTGACACTCGCCGCTGCCGCCCGGTTTCACTGCATGAGCTGCCGCGCTTCAGCGCCAAGGGCGTCGACGTCGAACACCCCGCGCGCCTGGGGCAGGTCGATGGGCGAGAACCGCTTCAGCTCGCCACCGCTGGGGCCGAACAGCATGTAGTGGCTGTCTGGGTTGCCGCGCATGGATCCGGCCACCGGTTGCACGGTGTGCACGTTGGGGGAGCCACCGGTGAACTGCGGGGGCACAGGGGCGACCGGGAACTCCGGTGCCAACACGTGCGCGTCCAGTAGTCGTGCCAGCCGAGCGGCCATCGCCTCGCGGCCGGTGTGTCCGCCTCCGGAGTTGCAGACCATGAGGAACACCGGGGTGCCTTGTCGGTAGCCGGTGCGGCGCATGATCTCCACGACCTCCTCGTCGGTGAGGTAGTACTGACGCACGCTGCTCTGCTCGCCCGGGGCCGGGTTGGCCTTTCGGGTGAGGTAGAAGAATCCGTCGTCACTTCCGTGCATGGTGAGGCCCCAGTAGCCGTCGGGTGCGGGGTTGTCCAGCGCGTGCTGGATGAGGAACGGGGAGTCCTTGGGGTGGTGGATGACGGTCTTGTTGCGGGCGGTCTTGATCGAGGCCTCGATGATCGCGGCTCGGCGCGCTGCGTTGTGCTGCGCCACGGCGGGTCCGATGGGCTTGGGCGCCTGCGCACCGCCGCCGTATTGCGCGGTGACGATCGCGGCGTCGTCGACTCGGTAGTCCACCACGCCCTCGGGTGTTGCGACGCGGACCGTGTCTCCGTCGACGGAAACGACCCGTCCTTCGGTACTTGCGGGCTGGCCCTGGGCACCGAGCTTGACCATTGCGCCGGGCTCCAGCGGTCCGGTCTCACGTGAGAACGCCAGCATCACCCGGTTGCCTGCTTTCGACAGCAGGGAGCCGGCGGCCTGCCCAGCCCCGCCC
>CAJXVA010000768.1 GCA_913061055.1 uncultured Pseudomonadota bacterium | reverse complement strand
CGAGATGTAGAGAGGTCTCGTGGGCTCGGAGATGTGTATAAGAGACAGGTTGAGGGACGGGCGGAGCTTCAACGGGGGGTGTCGAGTCGAGCACTGTCGTCAGCGGCAGTGCGGGCGGCGGCTCCAACGGCGGACCCGGCGGAAGCTCCACCACGGCGTCAGGCAAGACCGGCGGATCCCTGGGAGCAGAAGGAGAGTCGTCGTCGCGCCACTGCACCAACCGCAGCGCAACGACCACGGCAGCCGCCTCCACGACCGCCGCACAGCTGGTCGCATCAAACGCGCGCGTGTCGTCTCGACCGTCGCGGCGCAGTCGTAGCTGCAATCGCCAGCGAGCGGTCGCGATCTCCTCCACTGTCACGTCTGCCTCCAGCACCGGGGGCTCGTCTACACGAGAGCTGGCCTCGGCTTCGGCCTCGACCTTCTCCATGAAGGCGGCCTTCGACGAACAGTCTGCCGGGACATCCCACGCGCCAATCTCGATCGGCGAGGTGACCAGCAGCAGCAAGGCCCATGCCGACACGGCCGGAGTCTACTCGCGGCGCGCTACGACGGGGGACCGAATCCCCGAGCGACCCGAGCACGGTCAGGACGACCGCAGCCGGCCGTTCACTCGTCTTCGAGGGCGTCCCAGCTCTGCTGGATGGCCGCGGCGATGAGATCTGAAGCATCGCGGGTGGACTCGTCCTGCACGTCGACGAACGCCGCTTGAGCACCGTGGCTGTCGAAGTCGAACCGGATCGTCTGCGCGGTCGCGCCGCGCTTCTTGCGGCGGGCCGAGGCCTTGCGCACCGGTTTGGCTTTGGGAGTCGCGGACATCGATCTCGATGAGTGTAGCACCGCAGCGCGATCGCGCTGTCCAGAGCGGTCAGGGGGTGAGGCCATGGTGCGCCACGAGTTCTTTGCAAACCCGGCGCATCAGGGTCTTGAGAACCGGGAGATCATGCCGCTCGTTGCCAAAACGGCGCCAGAACGGCTTGGCCAGATTGGAGGTCAGGGTGATCACGGCGTAGGGCAGCCACGTTTCACCGTCCAGGGCGGGAACCGCCAAGATCGACCGCCAGTCCCGCATGTTGAACGCCCGGTCCCACTCCCGCACCTGCCTGGAGCTGAAGTTGTAGTTGATGCTGGGGTGGTTGTCGCAGGCGTCGTTGCTGTTGCCGAAGTGAAACGAGATCCCGGCGACCCCCTGCACGGAACGCTCGGGGCTCAGCTTCAGCGACCGAAGCCGAGCGTGCTTGCGGGCTTCGCCTCCGGAGCGTTCGTGCCGCGAGGTCGCGACGAGTTGAAGGACTTGCCGGTCATCCTCCAGCTCGGGCAAGAACAGGCTGGTCGTGATGACCTCCCCCGGCTCGAGTCCGAAGTACGTGCGCACGTGGTCGTCGAGCGTCTTGAGCGACCGGTTCGCGCGGCGCTGCCACGCGTCGGTGAACCGCAGATCTCCAAGGTGTTTGTCGACCCACGCCCTGCACTCGTCGAACCACGGCAGAGAATCGCCGGTCCACCCCCACTGCACCTGGCGCAGAAGGTGCGGGATGTAGCCGAAGTTCGGAAGCCACAGCGGGTTCACATTCCAGGTGCCCGTCCAGTACTGGTTGATCTGGTCGTCGGCCGCTTCGTTGCCCCCGACCATCACGGCGTAGATCGCGTTGTCGCCATCGCGCAGCGGCGTCATGCGACGTCGATCGAGGAGTCGACGCAGGTTGGGATCGGCAAGGCTCATGCCGAGCACCAGCACCGGAGCGTTCCCCATCAACAGCTTGTTGAGGTCGGTGTTCGGCTTGGCGCGCTTGTCCGCAAACAAGCCTAGATAGCTGGTCTCGGTGAGAACGAGCGTGCCGCCCACGGTACCGCGTTCGTCCAGCCAACCATGGAGGTGGTGCACGTGTGGACGCGCGTTGGATCGGCTTCGCGCGCTCAAGGGATAGCGATGCTTCGCCCACTCCTCGGGCGCCCCGCGCAGCTCCGCGATGGCTCGCTCCAAGATCGGATCGTAGTTGGTCGTGAACAACAGATCGCGAGAGGCGACTTGGTGCGCCATTGCGGCGAGCTGGCGCTGGGTACTCCGAAGCGGGAGCTTCTCGATCGGCCGCGGATAGAGCTGCCTGCCGAGCTGCCGCTTGAACTCTGTGTCTCCGAGTCGCCGCCACGCGAAGTCGGCGGCAGCGTCTCGGCCGATGCGTCGGTAGACCTCCTGAGTGAGCGTCTCGATGGCTTCGTCACCGACCAGCGACCGGACGTACGCTGCCCCGTCGCCGTTCTCGCAGCGGCCCCGCAGGTCGGACTCGATCACGGCCCGCAGCAGTCCAAGGTTGAGCGCGTCCCAGCCGGGCAGCCCCGACGCCATCGAAACGCCCGCGCCCACCAAGATGCGGAGGCTGCCGGCGTCGTAACAGCCGTGGAGGTCCTCGATCAGCTCTCGGCGCGCGTCGACCACAGGTGCGCATCCTACCTACCCGCCACTCGCGCGCGAAGTTTGGCGCGTTGCCGCCTGAACGAAGGCCCAGCCGAGAAACCGTGCTCCGCGCACTACCCGCGGTCGGAGGCCGCCGCTTCGCACCCCAGCTCGTCCATCGACCGTTCGATGCGGGTCCGGTACCGCGTCTTGGTGAAGCGCTCCAGGTGCTTCTTCCAGTGGGCACACGCCGAGGCCTGATCGCGGATCCGCCGCTCGAGCAATCGCCCCAACTCATGGCTGAGCACGTCGGCGGTCCGCGTCGGCCAGCGCCGCTTCAACGCCGCGCGCAGGGTCGCAGCGGCTTCCGAATATCGCCCCGCACGCCGGAGCTTCTCGGCGGCCTCGATCACCGGACCGGCATCGTGTTCCACAGGTGGTTGTTCAGTCGCTGCCCCAGGCTTTCGCTTGGCCGGGGTGCGGGTGGCAGCAGGAGGCGCGACCGCAGCTTGCTCCGCGGGCGGAGCCGTAGGGGCCGGTGCGACGACCGGTGCGACGACCGGTGCCGCAGGCTGGCGCTCGACCGCCGGCTCGCCGAACCCCACGTGCTGCCCAGCGAGAATGGGCGTGACCTGCCCTGCCCGGTCGCGGAATTCCAAGCGCCCTTCGTAGAGTTCGACCTCGCTTCGGACGTCGCCAACAACGACGCGGAACCGGGTCCCGACGACGACGATCTCTCCTTGCGGGATGGTGACCCGGATCGGCTCGCCCCGAACGGGCTCGACATCGAACAACGCAGACCCCGACCGAAGGTGAACCATACGATCGTCGACTTCGAGATGCGATCCGTCGATCGTATCGATGCTCATCGAAGGACCCGAGGTCGAGAGACTGCAGGCGCCCCAAACAGAGGTTGTTTCATCGCTGTGCGAACGGCACGCCGGGCCAGTCACGAGGACTGTCATGCTCCCGGACTCCGCGGCGGCCTCCGTGAGCGACGGCTCGTCGTTCGTACTCCAGCGCAGAAACAGAAACACCAAGGCGGCCCCCGCAACAAACGTGAGCATGGGGATCCAGCCCATCCGGCTCGGCCTGGACTGACTCTCCAGCTCGGCAGAGATCCGTTTCGCCACCCGCCGAGAGCCAGCCCGCGGCATCCGCTCCTTGGACAACGACTGGTCCGCCGCCTTGAGTCGCTCCAGCATCTGTCTCTTATACACATCTCCGAGCCCACGAGACCTCTCTACATCT
>CAJXVA010000767.1 GCA_913061055.1 uncultured Pseudomonadota bacterium | reverse complement strand
CCGCCATGACGATCGCGCGGACGCTGAGATCGGATCCAACGGCCTCCAGCGCGCCAACGATGCCCTCGATCATCGGCTGCGACAGCCCGTTGGTCCCGGCTTCGTCCTCGAGCTCGATCCACGCGACGCCGTCGGCCGCAGGTCGGAGGGTCACGGGATTCATGACGTAGCCTCCCAGGGGCAATCACCGTGTTCGAAGGCGGCGATCCGCCGCCGCACATTGGGGTCCCTCAATCGCTGGAGCGTTTGGCGGGCGCCGACCTCGAAGTCCGAGGCGTCGACTCCCCAGCGGGCGCGGAGGGGCCCGGCCGAGGCCGACGTTCGACTCAATGCGCGGGTGAGCCTCCTGCTCATTGGCGACACCTCTTGTGCACCCGCGACCGCATCAGCCAGACCCAATCGAAGTGCCTCCTGCGCATCGATGGCACTGGCCGTAAGACTCAGACGGCGCAGCGCTGGGGCTCCGACCCGAGCTGCGACGAGCGACCCCACGATGGCAGGGGTCAGTCCGAAGATCGCCTCGGGGAGCGCGAAGGTGGCGTCAGAACCGGCGAGCACGACGTCGCACGCGGCAGCCAGTCCCACCCCGCCCCCGGCGGCGGCTCCCTCGACGACGGCAAGCAACGGATGGGGCAATGCCTGGAGCGTGCGTAGCACCTCGGCAAAGCCGAACACCGCTCGCTCCAGCGGTTCGCGTGCACTCCCGCCCACGCCGGCCAAGTCCAGGCCCTCGCAGAAGCTTCCAGAGCCTCGCAGAACCACGACGCTTCCATCGATCGGACCCCGGAGCTGCCCGAGCAGATCCGAAATGGTCTCTGCGCTCAGGCGAGCCGGCAGGCGGATCTCATGCGCGCCCGTAGTCACGGACATAGTCCTTGCTCCCTCGGTAGATCAGACGGCCGCGATATCGCCGGCTCAGAAGGTCGTCGTGTCCATCCAGGCTCACGCAGTAGTCACCGCTGTCGACCCAACATGTGCGCTCCCGTTCTGCCTCCTCATACTCGCGAACGCCGATCGTCCGCCGCTCGTCCAGTAGCCCACCGAGGTTGGCCCGACGCGCCGTCTGTGCGGCTTCGGATCCGAAGACACCGCTGTAGGTCTCGGCGCAGGAGCCAGAGCCGTACGAGTAGATGGTCACTCGGTCGCCGCTGATGGGAACGCCGTCCTGCGCAAGCGCGTCGACGAGTCCGAGCAACGAGATGAACACGCTGGAGGCGTACGTCCCGCCCATGCGTCGATTGAACTTCAAAGACGGACCCACGCGTCGCTCGAAGTCCTCACCGATCCAGTTGCGGTCCTTGCATCCAAGGCTGCGCAGCGCCGCCCGGTGGGCGCGAAGCGTGATGCCCCCGAACGGTGCGTGATAGACGGCCAAGGGAGCCCACGCTTGCAGTGCCGCGACCGTTTCGATCGAGGGCCCCCCGTGGCGTCGAACCGCGTCGCAGTAGCGCTCCAGCGTGATGTCGACCGCATCGAGGTACGAGAGCAAGCTCGTCTCGGAGTGTCCCGCCTCCACCCGCGACGTTGGTCGAGTCAGGTCGGAGACCTCCTGGGTGAAGACGCCGCAGTGCCCAAGCTCCACTCGCATGAAACGGGGCTCGTGGCTCAGCAGCAGGGCGCAGGCCCCAGCGCCCATCACGAATTCGTATGGCTGGTGGAAGTGCTGCCGGCTCTGGTCGGTGGTGATGACCAAGGCCCGGGTCCCCTGCGGCTGATTCGCCAACCAGTGACAGGCGAGCATCATGGCCGCGGTCCCGCCGTAGCACGCGATCTTCACCTCCATGTTGCGGCAGTGGTCAGGGAGATTCAGCCAACGCTGCACCCACGTGGACAGGGACTTCTCTTGATCGGGCCCACTCTCGCTCGCCACGATGAGCAGCCCGATCTTGCCCCGAGTCTCGTCATCGAGCAGCTCGTCAGCAGCGTTGACGGCCATCGTGACAGGGTCTTCCCAGGGCGGGTTGACCGAGCGTTCGTCGATCATCATCTGCCTGACAACTTGCTCGACGTTGCCGCCGCGCGCCGCGACAAGCGTCGCCATCTCCAACGCCATCGTGGACGGCCAGACACCGATGGCGTCGATGCCGACGGTTGGAGTCACGGGGCCCAATCGAGCCCTCCCGTCACGCGAAGGGTCGCGCCGTTGACGAACGCCGAGTCCTCCGAGGCGAGGAACAGCGCCGCGGCGGAAAGCTCCTCGAGGGCCCCCATCCGGCGCTGAGGGCAGTACGCGGTCGCGAACTCGCGGAGCTGCGAGGTCATCTGGTCGCGGGTCATGTCTGTTTCGAAGTAGCCCGGCACCAAGATGTTGGTCCGCACCCCCTTGGGCCCGTACTCCTTCGCCAGCGACTTGGCCAAGCCGTGCAAGCCGGCCTTGCTCGCTGCATAGGCAGCCTGTCCGGAAGCACCGTCAGACACGACCGAGGACATCATGATGATCGAGCCACGACGCTGAGCGACCAGTTCCGGCAAGAACGCCCGGCTGACCCGAAAACTGCCGCCAAGGTTGGTATCGATGACGTCCGACCACGACGCATCGGTCATCGCGTAGGCCATCTCGTTGGTCGTGATGCCCGCGTTGCAGATGACAGCGTCGACACCGTCCAACCGCTCGAGGACTTGGTCCGCGACACCATCGATCGCCGCGGCATCTCGGACATCGAGAGCGAAGGAGACAAACGTACCCTCGGGGTGAAGCTCGCGCGCACACTCCTCGACGCTCTTCGCTGCTGACTCTTGACTGCGGTAGGTGAAGGCGACGTCCCAGCCTCGCCGAGCCGCGGCAAAAACCAGTTCCGCACCGATGCCTCGCGACCCTCCCGTAATGAACATCTTTGGCATGTCAGGCTCCTATTCGATCCACATCGCTTCAAAGGCGCACGCGCAGACGATGTTCTCGCCCACCAGCACCTGCCCCACACTTGTCAGCACGTAGCCGTCGTCTTCGACCGACTCGCTCAGCATCGTCAGGACCGAGTTCGGCCCGACTTCTCCCAGGAACGCGGCTTCGATCACCCGCGTGAGCCGGACCGACGTCGGCTCGTCATGTCCTCGGCCCATGGCGGCGGTCAGAAGCGCCAGCTGGCCAGCGCCCTCCAGCTGAAGGACACCCGGGTAGACCGGGTGCTCCGCGAAGTGACCATCGAAGCCACGGTCGCCAGCGGTCACGTCACGCTCCCCCCACGCCCGCCCAGCGGCGGTGTCGAGGCCACGAACGCGGTCGACCAGGCGCATGGGGTCGCGGTGCGGAAGGATGGCCTCGATCTGCGAGGCACCCAGGTCCGCGGGTGGGAGGGCGTCGGGTCTAAACAGCCGGCTCCGCCGAGCGCTTCGCACCCGCTGCTGCAGCTCGGTGCGGGGATCAGTTGCAGGCACGAGCGACCTCCGAGAGCCGGGCGCTGAGCCGACCGGGCTGGTGCGGGTTGTCGATCGCCAGTGGTTTCGCGTCGAGAGCCCCTCGACCCCGAGCCGCCAACCCCGTCAGCACGCGACCCGGCCCGACCTCCAGCAACACGGCCCCAGGATGCCGACGGAGAAGTGCGGCGAGCAGCGGGAACCATCTCGCGCAGTGATCTACGTGATCGGTCATGTTCGCGGCCAGGGTTGTGGCACTGTCTCTTATACACATCTCCGAGCCCACGAGACCTCTCTACATCTCGTA
>CAJXVA010000766.1 GCA_913061055.1 uncultured Pseudomonadota bacterium | reverse complement strand
GCTGCTGGGTCGCGGCAAGAAGATCGAGCACGGGGGCGACCCCGTGGCGGAGATCAAGCGGCTGTACGCGGAGGACCGGCCGGCGCTGGCTGCCTACAACCTGGAGGACGCGCGGCTGGTCCTGGACATCTTCGACAAGGCCGACCTCGTCGGGTTTGCCACCGAGCGGCAGGCGCTGACCGGGTTGCCGATGGACCGCCAGGGGGGCTCGGTCGCGGCGTTTGACAACCTGTACCTGCCCCGTCTGCATCGACGTGGCCACGTGGCGCCCGACGTTGGCGACGCTGAGGGCGTCGTTGGGAGTCCCGGCGGTTGGGTGATGGACTCGGTGCCCGGGCTCTACGACAACGTGCTCGTCCTGGACTTCAAGAGCCTGTACCCGAGCATCATCCGTACGTTCGCGATCGATCCGCTGGGGCTCGCGATGCCTGGGGAGGACCCGATCCCCGGCTTTGAAGGGGCTGCGTTCGCCCGGACCGGCCACATCCTGCCCGAACTCATCGAGTCCCTGTGGGACGCCCGAGACGAGGCCAAACGCCGGAAAGACGCCGCGCGCTCACGGGCGATCAAGATCCTCATGAACTCGTTTTACGGGGTGCTCGGCAGTGGAGGGTGCCGCTTCTTCAACCCCCAGCTCGCCAGCTCGATCACCTTGCGCGGACACGAGATCATTCAGGAGAGCCGAGCGCTGATCGAGGCGCAGGGCCTGCAGGTGATCTACGGCGACACCGATTCTGTGTTCGTGCTTGTCGGACCCCAGTCCCCCGAACGCTGTGCGGAGATCGGCGAAGGGTTGGCGTCGGACCTCAACGCGCACTGGGCCGAGCACCTCGCCTCGAGCTATGGGATCGAGAGCCACCTCGAACTCGAGTTCGAGACCCACTACCGCCGCTTTCTGATGCCGACCATGCGAGGCTCGGACAAGGGCAGCAAGAAGCGCTACGCCGGTACCCTGGGGAGCGGCTCCGAGACGACGCTGGTGATCAAGGGTCTCGAGGCGGTTCGGACCGATTGGACGCCCTTGGCGCGCCGGTTCCAGCGCGAACTTCTCGCGCGCATCTTCGCCGATCGTCCGTGGCGCGAATGGATGGCGGCTCTGGCTCGCTCGGTGCGGGGGGGCGAGCTCGATGACGAACTCGTGTACCGCAAGCGCATCCGCCGTCGTTTGGAGGACTACGAGCGCAATGTTCCGCCGCACATTCAGGCGGCCCGCAAACTGGGACGGCAGGTTCGGGAGATTCGCTACGTGATCACCGCTCGGGGCGCGGAACCGGCCGAGTTGCCACATGGGCGCCTCGACTACGAGCACTACCTCTCGCGGCAGCTCGCGCCCGCAGCCGATGGCGTGCTGCAGTTCTTGGGGACCAGCTTCGCCGCCGTTGCGGGGCAGCAGGTCTCGCTGTTCGAGTGACCTCGCGAGCCGGAGTGCTCGCAGATGCACATCGCGAAGGCATTGCAACCCCTGGCCTCGCGGAACGGTCCCATGCCCGCGTAAGAGCGCCGCGGCGTTGGGGTTGGCCAGGGCATGTCTGGAAACAAAATCATCGGTGCAGCGTTGGGGCTGGCCGCCTTGCTCTGTGCGCCTGTGGCTGACGCCGCTCCTGCAGAGCGCGACCTCATCCTCCTGCCGATGGAGGGCGGCTACATGCACAACTTCGGCAGCTACCGCGGTCGCACCGACCAACAGATGGGCACGCTGGGGACTGGCTTCGGCTACATGTGGGACCGCGTCGGCTTCATGGCGGTTGCACGGGTCGGCATGGGTCCGAACAAGTCCCGGCTCGGATGGGGAGGAGCCCGTGGGTACTACTCGCTCCTGGGTGGCGAGCGGTTCGAGGTGGGCCCGGACCTGTCGATCACGGCAGGTGGCGGCAAGGTGCTCGCACAACGGAGCGGACTGCTTGCAGCCGCCGAGCCGGGCATCTCGGCGCGGGTCTACACCGAGACGGCGGGGGCGTTCGAAGTGAAGGCAAACTGGTATCAGCCGCTGTCGAACGACCAGGCTTGGGGTAGCGGCGCGATGCTGTCGATCTCGTGGCATCCGCTGTTCACGGTCTGGTAGCGGGTCGAAGCCGCTGCACAGTTCTGTGCAGGGCGAGGGAGGCTTAAATCTCGGGCCCCGAACCTGACGGGGTCCGGCTTCGGCGCTACCCTTCGTCGCGAATGATCACCTTCCCCGTCTCCGACGTCCCGGTGGAGTCCAGCCGGCTTCACCGCGCCAGCGTTGCCAAGACGCTGATGTCGGGCAGGCCGGGGCGACTCGAGGCCGCGATCCAACTCGCCGATGGGCTTGTCCCTACGGAAGAGCACGGCTTTCTGGGGGCGGCACGTCATGCGTTTTCCGAGCACCTGCCGCTGCGCATCCGACCGGACGACGTTTGGTTGCTGATCGTGCAGGGGCTCGCGAAACACGTCGAGCTCCACGCCGAGTCCTTGCGCGAACGCCTCGTCGCGCACGAGGGGCAGGTCACCTTGACGGTCGACCGCGACGGCTTTGTGCTCGGTGCCGACGACAACGACTGGTCTTCGGTGTTCCCCGAGTTCCGGGAGGCCATCCGCAAGCACGTGGGCGCACGCCACGACTTGATCGTGGGCGAGTTCAGCACCACCGAACCTCTCGACCGCCTGCTGGGCAGCATTGCGCTCATGGACGTGATGCAGAGCTACTTCGGCTACGTCGTCCGGACGCGCTGCGGGATCCCTCGCATCACCCTGGACGGCACCCCCGCGGATTGGGCGTCGGTTCGAGAGCGCGCTCGGGTGTTGGCTGAGTTCGACCTCGGGTGGTGGTGTGAACCGCTCGAGGTCGCGCTCACCCATTTTGTGGACGCCGCCGAGGGGCGAGCCGACCCGGAGGTTTGGCGGTCGTTCTACAAGTGGCACGACGGCTCGGGTGGGCCCCACATCAGCGGTTGGGTGAACGCGCTGTTCCCCTACATCCGGCGGACGGTCTACGAGCAGCCGGACGAGCAGGTCCGCAACCCGTTCGCGGAGCAGTGGGACCGCGACAGCTGGGGAGGCGGGCCGAGCTCGAGCGATTTTCCCGGCGGTATGCGAGCCGTGCCCGCCGTGTGGGACTACCTGGGAACGCGGATTCCCATGCAGTTCCTCGGCGGGTTCGTCGGTGCGCAGCAAGACGCCGACGGCACGCTCGCTCCGCAGCTGGGGTGGGCGGTTCTCGACGTGTCCCAGACGTAGGCGTCGCGACGCGGGCTCGGCCTGCGGTCGTGTGAGCGGCTTCGCGCACGCACGGGACGGGGGCGAGTGCTCCTCGCCCCGCGGGTTCTCCGCGTCAACATCGCCGTCTCTCGGAGCTCCAGGGCAGACCGCTCTGAACGCAGTTCCGCAGTTCGCTCAGGCCATCACCCGAGAAATCGGCGGGTGTCGCCTGACAAGAAGTACACCTGTACGTAGGGTGTAGGCGCACAAGAACTCACACTGTCTGGCCAACGCCGGACAGCCGACGAACCAGCCTATGCGACGCCTCTCCCAAACCCTAGCTTTCCTCTCTCTCGTTGTTGCCGCACCCGCGCTGACAGCATGCGCCACCGACGACGCTGCCGGCGGTGAGGAGGCTGGACGGGGCGTTGGCGGCAAGGCGGATGAGGCCGAGGTCAACTGTGACGCTGTCTCTTATACACATCTCCGAGCCCACGAGACCTC
>CAJXVA010000765.1 GCA_913061055.1 uncultured Pseudomonadota bacterium | reverse complement strand
TGTAGAGAGGTCTCGTGGGCTCGGAGATGTGTATAAGAGACAGGCCTTTCTACAGGCAACCCGAGAACCAGAACGTGCCCGCCAAGAAGAAACCGGTCAGCCGCCCGCACGAGGCTCTGAGCGAGCGCGGACTCGAGACCGCTCTCGTCCGCGGACTCAGCGACCACGACACGCGACCGGCCCTCACACGCAGACTTGACCCAGCGGCACTGCCAACTCGCAGGTCACCCGCACCGTCGTTCCGGCTGGGATCGGCGCGTCTTCGCGACGTTCAACGACAAACTCCAAGATGGCGCCGAGGGTCGTGCACTGCGTCGACAGGTCGTCCAGGGGCGTGGCGGTGCCCTCCGTCTCGTCCGTCAATCGTCGGAAGCATGCATTCGCCTCCTCTGAGGGGAACGACCAGGTCTCCCCATCGATGACGCAGGCTTGCACCGCCATGTCGGGCATGCCGTCACCGAACTGCTCGACCACGGAGCAGGTGGGTTGCAGTCCCGGGATGTCTTCATCGCTGTCGGCGACGCACCCACCGACGCACGCACGCTCGCTGATCTCCCCGATGGACCCGGCGATGTCGGCCAGCGCGACGCCATAGTCGGGTGAGCAGATCGAGAACATGTTGCGCGTCTCGTTGGCGAAGGCCTCGGCAAACTCGCGCAACCGTACCGGCGGGATACCGGGAGGGCTGAGAACGGTCTCGGTACCCACCCCGCACCCGGGGCCGATTCCGTACTGCCCGTTGAACTCAGGCAGCGCGGAGTCGGCGTAGAAGTGCTCGCCGGTCTGAGGGTGGTCCAGCGGCACGCCGCCCAACACCGCAACGAACACCTCACCCTGTCCGCCGGCGGCTTGCTTCTGTTCGGCGAGGTCCCGCAAGGTGTCCACGTATCGGTCGACGGGGAACAACACCGCGTCGTCTTCAACGTCGGTCTCCAGCCCGCCCTGGTCGAAGTCGACGGCTTCGCAATCGTCGTACACGCCGGGTCCGCCCTCACACCGAACGCCGGCGCCCCAGCATGCGCCCGACGTCGCTGCGGCGGGGTCGCTCCAGAACACGTTCCCGAAATTGCGCAACCAGTTGTGGTTCTCGAGAGTGCCGGAGCAGTCGGCCTCGTCGGTCACGAACACGACGGCCAACAGGGCATCGGGTCGCAAGAAGTCGTCGAAGTCCTCGACGATCGCCCGGCGCATCGACTCGAGCGGCGCCTCAAAGCCCGGGCCATTGATCCCCTGAGGGCCGATGCACTGCAGCGCTTCGGTGAGGCTCACACCCGGGGGCAGGTTGGTCGCCCCGTTGCTCTTCTCAACCCACGGGTTCGGCAGCTCGATGCTGTCGATCTCGCAGACATCCAAGCATCCGCGTTGGCGCTCATCGATCATTCCAAGCGTGCCGTCGAAGATGAACTCCGGCAGTCGGGACCGGCAGCTTGTCGCGCGGATGGATCCGGTACCGTCGGTCGTGGTGACGCCGATTCGGTAGTTCGCTCCAACCTGTTGCGACTCCAAGACATCGATGAAGGAGGCAAAGCTGGCGGACAGCGTGCCCTGCTCGTCCCCCATGGACCCCGAGTTGTCGACGACGAACAGGACGTCCACGGCACGTCGCAGCGTCACATTCACCAAACACAGGTCCGGCGTGTCCTCGCAGTCGACCACCCCTGTCGAAGTGCTGGTGTCCGTCGTTTCCCCTGTGTCGGTGGTGTCACCGGGGGAGGAGGTGACCGAGTGGCTGTTGTTGGTGTCGTCGCTGTCCTCACCCGGCCGGGTCTCGCCGCTGGGAGCCTCCGCGGTCGCACTCGCGTCGCCCCCTCCGGTCGCCCCCGCGAAGACTCCGGTGGGCGTGCGGCCGCACCCAAGTCCGAGCAGGGGGGAGAGAACCAGGAACGCTACCAAGGACCGCACGAAACACCTTCCAAACTGCGCATGCGACAGCCGGCACGGCGCACCCGGGCGCCGCCGTGCAACGTTAGTCGCGGCCGGCTTCGAGTACAAGCGCGGAGACGAAGCCGTTCACACCGCGTCGTGCTCGAGAATCTGCTTGATGATCTCGTCCAGCACCGGCGGCGGGAACGCCCCAACGACCGAGCACCCCGTTCACAAGGAACGTCGGCGTACCGCTCAGATCCGCCTTGTTCCCCAACCCGATGTCGTACCGGACCTGCCCCATCGCCTTCGGGTCGTCCAAACACGTCTCAAACGCGTCGACATCCAGCTCCGTGCTGCGCTTCGGGCCCGCCTCTCGCCCATCGATGAGGAACGACGGCATGGGCTCTGATGGCGGCGCTGTGGCCGTTTCACCGAATTGAGGACGCCCCATAGTCCTCGAAGAAGCGAGGTCGGAGGGGAATTAGCCCGGAAAGCCCGGTGTTGAAGGGGTCGTCTAACTCCACCAGCGCGACTCGATGGCGGAGCGGGTGGAAGCGACGCCCCCTCGCTTCTCGACCGGGCCATCGAGGTGTGACGACGGGCCGGGCACACCGACATCCTCATGCGTGGCGACACCGCATTCACGATGATGAAGTACCTCGACGGCTGGGACCGGAGCGGCGTTCGGTTCGTCTTCGGGATGATGGCCAACCGCGCCGACCGTCTTGCGGACGCGAGCCCGAACCCGGCTGAGGGCGCGGGCTGAGGCAAGCCGACCAGCAGCGCCAACTCTCTTAGCCCGTCGTGAGGAGCGGTTGTGCCTCCCACCGTCGCGACGGGGCCGTCTTTCGATCGGGAGTCGCGGGAGACGTCTACCCGCGACGAGGGATGCGGTGAGGCGGGAGCAGCCTACTTCGGGCGTCGATACTCGCAGAGTTGCGGAGACGCGGCCGGGAGCGAACGCGCGCGGAACCCTGTGGGATCCTCTTGTCGAGGAGCGTCTCTGTCGAGCCCCTAAGGCGTGCGACGGCGACTGGGACGCGCTCGTGCCGTGCCGGAACCTTTCGTGGTCGCGGCGGTCACTCACCACGGAACATGAAGAAACGCGAACGTGCGATCTGTAGTCGTTTGGCGCCCGTGCTCGCCGTGGCTTGCTCGTTGATCGGGTGTCGCCCGGCCCCCGCAGCGGGCCTCCACGCACCGGCTGCTATCCCTCCCGATCCATCGCCGAACAGTCCGGACGCCGTCGACGTTGGGCCAGACGATGCCCCACCGGCGCGTGCCGACGAGACATCGCCTGATGCAGAGTCGTCGTCCGACACCGGTGACGCAGAAGCGTTTTGCGTCAGGGTGAAGGAGCTCATGGATGCGGAGCTCCCCTCGGGCGTGGACGACTTCGTCCTCGGATGCATCGCGGCGGCGGAGAAGGATCAGGCAAGTGACGCGGCAGGTTTCGCCGAGCGCTCCGCGTGCGTGATGCAGGCGCTCGACCTCGCCGGGATGGAGGCCTGCTTGGGAGGGACGTAGCAGCAATCGAAGCTCTCCCCCCGACGTAGGGTCTCCAGTTCCGAAAACCTAAGCCCTGTCCTCAAGGGCAGCTCTCCCGACGTAGCTCTCCCGAAGCTCTCCCGAGAAGCTCTCCCGAAAGCTCTCCCGACGTAGGGTCTCCAGTTCCAGAAACCTAAGCCCTGTCCCCGAGGGCCGTAGGAGCTCTCCCGATGTAGGGTCTCCAGTTCCAGAAACCTAAGCCCTGTCCCCGAGGGCCGTAGGGACCCCCTGGGCCGAAGAACTCTGCAACGGTCGGCGCTGGCGGTCGACTGAACCGCCGAGTGGCACCGTCACGCAC
>CAJXVA010000764.1 GCA_913061055.1 uncultured Pseudomonadota bacterium | reverse complement strand
ATCTACACTAGATCGCTCGTCGGCAGCGTCAGATGTGTATAAGAGACAGGCGGAACCACGGTGACCGACGCACGCGGCTGCGCGGGATCGTCCGAAGCGGCGGGGGCGGCCGCGATGGCGCCACCCACGACCGGTTCATCCCGGTTTTCACCCGGCGTCGAAACGCGATTGGCCCCGCCCGCAGCGCTGGCAGCACCGCCCAGGGCGCCGGGCATGTCAGCCTCGTCCTCGAAGAGCCGAGTCTCCAGCTCGTCGTCATCCCAATCGAAGTCGACGTCCGAGGTCTCCACGGCCGCGTAGCTCGACGTCGACGCCGGCTTCGGGCGGGGGCGCGACATCGCTGCGGGAGGTCGCTGCATCCCTCCATCGATTGGAATCGTGAGCGCCTCGTCTTTGCGGCGTGCGCCGGGGGGAGGCGGAAGGCTGGCCCGGTTGGGTCCCTGCGCCATCGTCTTGCGCTTGACCTTCTTGTTCGGAAGCGGAGGGCCGATCGGAACCGACTGGTGCGCAGCGGTTGGAGGCGACGGCGCCCGCGGAGGCTTCGCAGCCGCAGCACCCCCGGTGCGAGGACGGGCTCCGTGCGGTGGTGGTGGAGGCGGCTTCCGGCCACCGCTGGGCGGGGGCGGAGGCGGCTTGCTGCCACCGGGCATCATCATCGTCTTCCGCTGGCGCCGCGGACCGGGTGTCCCAGACTCCGCTTGGTCGCCGGTGGGGACTTCGAACATCTCGGGTCGGAGCGAGGCCTGGGCCTTGTCCTTCTCTTTTTCGAGTTCGATCTCCCGCGCGTATTGGACCCGCATCCAGCCGGCCAAGTCCTTGCGGCTGTAGAACATGCCCTGCGCGAACATGAACGCCTGCAGCTCATCGTGGAGCTCGATCGAAGACTGGTACCGAGTCTCCGGCTCGCGCGCGAGCGCCTTGTACATGATGTTCTCGAGCGGCTTGGGGATGTCGGGGTTGAGCGACGTGGGTCGCGGAACCTCGACAGCGCGCACCTTCTCGAGCGTCGCGAAGTCGGTCTCGGCCTGGAACAGCCGGGTGCCGGTGAGCGTCTCGAACAGGACCACCCCGACCGAGAACACATCGCTGCGTCGGTCCAGCGGCATGCCGCGAACCTGCTCCGGCGACATGTAGCCGAACTTGCCCTTGAGGATGCCCGCCTGGGTGCGAGAGGCACGGCCCGCTGCTTTGGCCACCCCGAAGTCGATCAGCTTCACCTCTCCCTCGTACGAGACGAGGATGTTGGGCGGCGAGACATCGCGGTGAATGATGCTCAGCGGGCGCTGATACTTGTCCTTCTTGTTGTGCGCGTAATCCAGACCCTCGCAGATCTTCATGATCACGTAGCAGACCTGCGGCACCGGCATCGGCTTGCCCGCCTGCTGCCCCTTCTGGAAGATGGCGCGAAGGTCCCGGCCCGCGATGTACTCGAGCGCGATGTAGAAGGACTCGTTCTCGTTACCGAGGTTGTAGATCTGGGCGATGTTGCCGTGGGCAAGCTGGACGGCGATCTTCGCCTCGTCCTTGAACATCGCGATGAACTCGTCGTCCTCGGCGACATGCGGAAGGATGCGTTTGACCGCAACGGTCCGCTCGAAGCCGTCGACCCCATACTCCTTGGCCTTGTAGACCTCGGCCATTCCGCCCACGCTGACCCGCTCGAGCAGCAGATAGGGTCCGTACTTGCAGGGCAGTTTCAACGCAGGTCACTCCAGAGAGGGGATGGTGGCTAGGTCAAGCGGAGAACGCGCACAGGCGCGTGCCCTGCTCTGGGTCGGCATTATAACCACAGCTACGTCCGTTTCGCAGACTTGACCGACACCGGTGTGCGGCCGTTCCGCCCACCCGCTCAATCAACACTACGTGCGAGAGTCGTGCAACGTTTGACGCCGGCGGTCGATGATAAGATCGTGGAGAACGCGTATGACCCCAGGCGACGACGAGCTTGAACTGGGTATTGGGGCGATCGAGCCCAACGCACCGGCCGTAGCGGCCGATGCGCCCGAGGCAACGGATGCGACCGAAGCGGTCGGGGGGACCGCCGCCGTGGGCTCAGCGAGCGAAATCGCGGCCACAGCATCGGTTGACGCACCCGAGTCTGCGCTTGGCGTCGATGAGATCTCAGCCGGGTTGGCTTCGGGATCGCTCTCCCCGGCGGAGGCGCAGTCCATGCTGATCGACCGCGTCGTCGCCGCACAGCTCCCGGAGGGCGCCGCCCCCGCTCTTGTCGAGAGCGTTCACAACGAGGTCGCCGCCGCACTCGCGGACGATCCGCTTCTTGCGGCGCTCCTCGATCCGCGCGGCTAACCCGCCGTCGACGCGCCAATTCAGCTCAGGCGGAGCGTCGCACTTTGCTGTCGGCGCCACGACCCGCGTCGTCGGCGTCGTTGCCGGCGCCGCCTGCCAGCGCCCTACGCACGACCGCAGGCATCTCAATCGATGCCGTGTCGAAGCGCCGCAACGCATCGGCGAGCAGCGTAATCCGCTCGGAGGTCCGAAGGCGGCGGTCGATGATGACCCGGTACTCGCCCTTCACTCGGCACATGCCTCCCGCACCGCTGACGAGGCCGGTCATCGGCTCGTAGCTGACGCGAACCCCCAGCGTTTCAGCAACGCTCTCGAGTTCGCGGAGTTGTTCGGTGACCTTCATGGGGGCTCTGCGCTGGCAAGATGCACGATGACCGTCTCCTCGCACAAGGCCGCATACGTCTCGTAGCCCCAGTTAGACGGGGCAAAAGCCAAAGAATCGTCGCGTTCGATCCCGCCTTTGGAAGCGATCACGGAGCGATCACCCTTGAGGGTGAGTCCCGATGGGTACTGTGAAGTGGATCGAAGTCCCCACCCCCAGCTCGCTCTCGACCCAGACGTCCCCACCGTGTGCCGAGACGAGATTCTTGACGATGGAGAGGCCCAGGCCGGCGCCCCCGTGCTCTCGGGTCGGACTCGCATCGACTTGGTAGAACGCCTCGAAGATCTTTGGCAGCTCTTCGGGTGAGATCCCGATGCCTTGGTCGGTGACGGTCAACCGGACGGCATCCTCGGCTTCCTCACCAAACAGCGTCTCCTCTTGGAAAGGCTTGCGGATCGGTGCCGGGGCGGCTGCAACCGTGATGACCCCACCGGGCTTGCTGAACTTGATCGCGTTCCCGATGAGGTTCTGAAGCACCCGCTGCGTCTTCTCGGCGTCCACGAGCACCGAGGGCAACACGCCCTCGACAGGGATCTGCACATCGATGTGCACCGACGAGGCGTCCGCGGCCGGGCGCAGCGTCTCCACGGCGCGGGCCAGGATCTTCGACAGTGGCTGCGACTCGAGGTCGAGACGAAGCGTGCCGACCTCGAGCTGCGACATCTCCAGCACGTGGGAGATCAGGGTGAGGAGTTCCTCGCCTCGGTCCAGGATGGTCTTGACGTAGTCGGCCTGCTCTTCGTTGAGCGGACCTGCCAACCCCTCGATCAGCATCTCAGAGAAACCGATGACCGACGTCAGCGGCGTCCGCAGCTCGTGGGAGACGGTCGCGAGGAAGTTGCTCTTGAGCTTGTCGAGTTCCCGAAGGTGGGCGACGGCCCGCTCGAGCTCGCTGGCGCGCTTCGTCATCGCCGTGTGGGCGGACTCCGAGGAGGCCAAATGCATCTCGGAGGTGACCCAGGTGGCGTATCCCGCCTGCAGGAGCATCGCCACGACGCCCACGAGGGCACCTGCCAGCGTGCAGTCTCGGA
>CAJXVA010000763.1 GCA_913061055.1 uncultured Pseudomonadota bacterium | reverse complement strand
GTAGAGAGGTCTCGTGGGCTCGGAGATGTGTATAAGAGACAGGGCACGGGGCCTGGAGGCGGGGGCAGGGCGTCGGCGCTCGGAGGCACGACCTCAGGGGTCGCCGGTGCGGCCGCGCCTGGCGGAGGCGGGGTGGGGACCGCGGGAGCGGCTTTGACGACCGAACCCATGCCATCGCGGGACCGCGCCGTGACACCCGTCTTTGTCAGACGGGCATCGCGGTTCTGCTCGAGGGCGCTTCGCCGCTCGAGGTAGATCTGGACCAGGCGGCGCGCGGCGTAGTGCGCCTTGATCCGCCACTTGGGTTCGTTGGCCAGCAGCACGGCAAACGCGATCTCGGGCCGGTCGGCGGGCGCGAAGCCAATGAACCAGTTGTAGTTGAGGTAGGGCGACCGCTTGCCGGTGAGGCTTCCGGTCTTGCCGGCCACCAGGACATCGGCGATGTAGGGCTTTCCCTGCGGATCCACGAAGCTCTTTCGGGCGGTGCCCGAGGTCGTGGTGGACCGCATCATCTCTCCGAGGGCCAGGGCCGTTTCGGCCGAGATGGCGCGCGTGGGTTTGGGGCGCGCCGGCGAGAGGTCACTGCCGTCGGGCCCGAGCACCTGATCGATGACGTGGGGGGGCTGATACACGCCGCCGCGGGCGAAGATGCTCACCATCGTCGCGGCGTGAATCGGAGACAGGTCCACGTTCCAGAACCCCGCGGCGACCTTGGCCCGCTCCATCGGGTCGGCGGGAATGTGCGCGGGGCTGCGCTCGATCGTGTACTCGAATGGGATCTGGGTCTCGAACAGCAGCGAGTGCGCGACGTCGACCAGGTCTTTTTGTTCGAGGTGTTTGTGGGCCAGCTTGGCGATGACCAGGTTGTAGCTGTGTGCCACCGCGGAGGAGAGCGTCTCGCACCGCGTATCCCGGGCGGGATTGTCGGTGAGCATGTCGTCTTCGATGCCGTGCAGCCCGCCCGAGAAACACGCGCGGGTGCTCGGGGTGACCGCTCCGGACTCGAGCAGTCCGGCGGTGGTGACCAACTTGAAGGTCGAGGCGGCCGGGGCCCACGCGCTGGCGACGATCTCGACCGGGTCGACCTCGGTGTCCATGCTGGAGTGGCCCGCGAGGACCAAGACCGAGTTGTCTCGGATGTCGAGCATGACGGCGCCGGCGTAGGGCACCTCCCGGTTCTCGAAGATCGTCAGCGCCGACTCCTGCAGAACAGGGTCGAGCGTCAGCATGATCCGGTGGCCGTCGTTGAGCTCTTGGACGAACCGGCTCTTCTTCGGGTCCGCGACGGCCGCAGCCGCGTCGGCGGGGCCCGGACCGGCCGCGGCGGGGTCGCCTTCTTCCGCCGGAGCCGCCTGGGGATCGGAGATCTCGACCAGAGCGGTCGCGCTCAGGTCGAGGCGATCTGCCCACGGCAGCACCAGCGAGGTGTCTTCATCGGGGGTGACATCCGGCAGCACCGTCGCCGACTTCCGCACACCGTCGTACCCTTCGGGTGCGCTCTGTTGCTGGACGTAGAAGGCGATGGCACCAAGTGTCCCCAGAAAGAACAGGGCGCCTACGCCGCTGAGACCCTTTCGTGGCGTTCCCATGGCAGCCAGAGCGCAGCCTATAGCAGCGCGGGGATGGGCACGTCAAAAAGATCGCGATCGGCGCAAGAACATCTCGTCGGTGTACGTAGACTGCACACAAGTACACCCGGGGCCGTACGGTGCAGATGCGGAGTTCTTTTCCTCGGGCAGTTTCCTGCTACGATGACACTTCGTTCGCGGACCGCGGACGTTCGCGGTCATGCGCGACGAAACCATCGTCACCGTCATCCACAAAGTGGAGGACACCGGGCTTCATCGCCAGAAGAAGGACGCGTGCATCGTGGTCATCTACGGTGCGGAGCTTGGTCGTAAGTACAATATCGAGAACCGGGAGATGACCATCGGCCGGGGAACGACGGCGGACATTTGCGTCTCGCAGGACTCGGTGTCCCGTACGCACGCCACGGTGATGATCGACGAGGCTGGGGTGAAGATTCGCGACAACGAGTCGACGAACGGCACCTACGTCAACGACCACAAGATTCACGAGGCCTACTTGAAGGACGGCGACCTGATCAAGGTTGGCCGCAGCATCTTCAAGTTCCTCACCGGCGACAACATCGAGAGCTCGTACCACGAGGAGATCTACCGGCTGTCGACCGTCGATGGCCTGACGCAGATCTTCAACAAGCGCTACTTCGTCGAGACGCTGGAGCGGGAGTTGAGCCGGGCCCGCCGCTACGACCGCCCGCTCGCGCTGATGATGTTCGACATCGATCACTTCAAGCGCTGCAACGACACCTTCGGTCACCGCGCCGGCGACCACGTACTGCGGCACATGGCCGATATCGTGCGTCAGCGTGCTCGCAAGGTCGACGTCGTCGCCCGCTACGGCGGCGAAGAGTTCGCGGTCATCTTGCCGGAGATCGACGAACTTGGGGCTGCGCACTTCGCAGAGACGGTTCGGGCGATGGTCGAGCAGGAGGAGTTCAGCTTCGAAGGCCGCCGGATCCCGCTGACGATCTCGATCGGGGTCGCCGAGCTCGAGACCGAGGTCACCACCGCGGACGACCTGATCAAGCGCTCCGACGCCCGGTTGTACTTGGCAAAGCAGGGCGGGCGGAACCGAGTCGTCTGGACGGACGACCCGAACCTGTCGGTCGCCGTCCGTTAGAGGGCGTGAGGTCGTGTCCGCGCCTTTCCGCATCGAGGTGATGCCCGCTGCGCTCGCCGACCAGATCGCGGCGGGTGAGGTGGTTGAGCGGCCCGCGTCCATCGTCAAGGAGCTGGTCGAGAACGCGATCGACGCGGGCGCCACGCGGGTCGAAGTGGAGCTGACGCGCGGAGGGGCCGAGCGCATCGTGGTGCTGGACGATGGGGGCGGCATGCACCCGAAAGACCTGCCGCTCGCGATCACCCGACACGCGACGTCGAAGGTTCGCGAGGCCTCCGACCTGGTCGAGATTCGAACGTTGGGGTTCCGCGGGGAGGCCCTCGCCTCGATCGCCGCGGTTGCCGACGTGACCATGGAGTCTCGCCGGACCGGGGACGCGGCCGGCACACGGATGCGTTCCCGTCCGGGCCTCGCGCCCGAAGTCTCGCCGGTGGGCCGTCCGGTGGGCACCCGGGTCGAGGTCGCGTCGTTGTTCGTCAACGTGCCCGCCCGGCGCAAGTTCCTTCGCTCGGAGGCGACCGAGGTTGGCCACTGCACCGACACGATGGTGCGGCTGGGACTCTCGCATCCAGGCGTTCACCTTCGTCTCAAACACGGCGCTCGGACGCTCCTCGAACTGCCGGCGTCCGAGCTGGCCGAGCGCATCGCAGCCGTACTCGCACGGCGGGTCCGCGCACCGATCACCCGGGTCCAAGGCGTGCACGAGGGGGTTGAAGTCGAAGCCTTCCTCTCGCCGCCGAGTGCGTCGGTGAAGGGACGTGGGCAGTCCTTCGTTGTCGTTCGCCGCCGCGTCGTTCGAGAACGCTCGTTGTCGGGTGCGATCACGGCGGCCTACGGGGACCTCTTGCCGTCCGGCCACAGTCCGGTCGCGTGTTTGCGCGTAGATCCGCCGGCCGGTGAGGTGGACGTCAATGTGCACCCGCAGAAAACGGAGGTCCGGTTCTCCAATCCGCAGGCGGTCTACGCCGCGGCTCGGCACGTGTTCTGTCTCTTATACACATCTGACGCTGCCGACGAG
>CAJXVA010000762.1 GCA_913061055.1 uncultured Pseudomonadota bacterium | reverse complement strand
CTCGGAGATGTGTATAAGAGACAGCTCCTCGTCCATGCCCGCGCCGCTGTCGACGACGACGAGCTCGAACACCACCTGCGCCGCCGCATCCCCGGGGTGCTGATGCAGCTCAACCTCGAGCAGGTCGCTGCCAGCGTCCATCGCGTTTTGGACCAGCTCGCGCAGGAAGTCGTACGGCGACGCAAACTGGCCGACGAGGCGCTCGAGAAGCGCTTGGGTCTTGTCGCTCAAGGGGTCGCTCAAGGGGTCGCTCAAGGCTGGAGCAGGGCCTGGAGGTCTTCGTCTTCCTCGGCGAGATCTGCGATCGCCTGCCCGATGAGCTGGGAGGGGATCGCCTCGCTCTTGCCGCGCCGCACCGCCCACCGCTTGCGTGACTGGTAGCGGCCCGTGCCCGTGGGGTCGCCCTTGACCAGCAGGCAGTGGTCAAAGCCCTTGCTCGGCTTGCACGACTCGAACCTCAGGCGCGCCTTGGAGCCATCTTGAAGGAAGACGAGATCGGCGCCGCCCGAACGCGGCGACCACGTGAACACATCGTGCACGCCGCGATACAGCGAGCCCGTGAGGAACGCGCCGATGTACTTGCCGTCCTTGGCCTTGGTGGCAAGGAACGCGCTGATCGGCTGCTTGGGGCTGGTGGGGACCGCGGAGATCCACAGCCGCTCCGCCGCCGTCGCATCGTCCTTACCTCCACATCCGGCGAACCCGAGTGCGACCAGACTCACGAAAATGGTGCGGGCAACCCTGCGGCTCATGCCACTACGTTGACAGCTGGGGACACGCCCAGCAACCCAGCCACAGAGGCAGCGGCAGCGCAAAACGTTGCGAGTCGCCGCAGTGCGGGGTACTGATTCTCCAAGCGGCCCAGGAGCTCAACGACGATGACGAAATACCGTTTCACTCCGCAGACTTACCGGAGCTTCGCGCTCGCCTCGCTCGCTGCACTCGCGCTGTCGACGGGATGCGATGAGGACCAATCGGCCGAAGGTCCTCCGAAGTCCGCCGTACCGCGGACCTACGGAGATGCTCCGGCTGCGGGCGCCCCGGCGGCCCCGCAAGTCGACCCCGCAGCTGTCCTCGCTGCCGCCAAACCCCTATTCGGCGCGCTCGATGCGGAGGCCAAGAATGCGGACAACCCGTGGACGGCCCCCAAGGCCGACCTGGGCCGAATGCTCTACTACGAGACGCGGCTGTCCAAGAACCACGACCTCTCGTGCAACTCGTGTCACGACCTCGAGAAGTTCGGCGTCGACGTGCGGGAGATCGATGGCAAACGAGCCAAGACCTCGGAAGGACACAAGAAGGCGTTCGGCGACCGCAACTCGCCCACCGTCTACAACGCAGCGTTCCACCTCGCTCAGTTCTGGGACGGACGTGCCGCAGACGTCGAGGAGCAGGCGAAGGGCCCGATCCTCAACCCGGTCGAAATGGCGATGCCCGACGAAGCCACCGTGGTCGCGACGCTGAAGTCGATCCCGGGCTACGTCGAGGCGTTCAAGACCGCGTTCCCGGACAGCGCGGACCCGGTCACCTACGACAACATGGCCAAGGCGATCGGCGTGTTCGAGCGCAAGCTGGTCACCCCCAGCAAGTTTGACGTGTTCATCGCCGGTGACGCGTCGGCCCTCACCGATGCCGAGGCCGCGGGACTCAAGACGTTCATGGACGTGGGCTGCACGCAGTGCCACTCCGGTGCACTCCTGGGTGGAAACCAGTTCCAGAAGCTGGGCTCCGTGAAACCGTGGCCGGGCGCCAAGGACGAGGGCCGCTTTGCCCTGACCAAGTCCGCCCCGGACAAGTTCTCGTTCAAGGTCCCCTCGTTGCGGAACATCACCGAGACCGCGCCCTACCTGCATGATGGCTCCGTCGAGAGCCTCGAGGTCATGGTTCAGAAGATGGCCGAGCATCAGCTCGCCAAGGGCTCGCTGAGCGACGAGGAAACCAAATCGATCATGACGTTCCTCGCCACGCTCACCGGCGATGTCGATGCTGAGTACATCAAGGCACCGACGCTGCCCGACAGTGGCCCGGACACCCCTGCACCCGACGCGAGCTAGCCATCGGTCTGCCCACCCGGCACCGGGTGTGCAGACTGTTTCGGTCGTTACGCCTGGAGCGAATACAGAGCGTGCGGGCGTGAGGTCGGGCTTCACCGATTGAGGCGAATCGACTCATTCTGAAACGCTGTGCCCATGCGCAGGCGGATCTCGATGGGGACCAGAACGTGCGATCGGGAAGGTCCGCATGCTAAATTTCGCGGTGATGCGGACCGGACTTCCAATTGTCGTCGCAGCCTTGTCGTGCGCGCTTGTACCGGGCTGTAACGAGCCCGACGAGGCCACGCAGAACGGCCAGCAGACCAAGTCCATCGGTCCCGAGGGCGGCGTGCTCGAAGCGGGCGCCCTGCGCATCACGATCCCGCCGGGGGCGCTCGCCGCTCTCACCGAGTTCACCGTGACCGCCACCGCAGACGGCCCCGCCGCGCTCGGCGCGAGCTACTCGGTCCGGCCTCAAGCCGCGCTGGGGATGAACGCGGTGCTCGACTACACGTTCACCGCCGCTGAGGTCAACGGGCGCGATGCCAACCAGCTCGTCATTGGGCGAGACATCGGCGGCTCCTACGCCGCACTCACGCGGACAAACATCGACTTCGAGACGCAGGTCGTCACCTGCACCGACGACACGCTCGCAGCCCACTACGGGCTCATCGTGTCGTCGAGTATTCCGGGCACCACCGACACCGACACCGACGTCGGAACCGACACCGATTCAGACACCGACCCGGCAACCGGCTCGGCGACGAGCGACGAGAGCTCGACCACCGTGCTGCCGACGGCGACGGACACCATCGCCGAGACCGATACCGATTCGACGTCGACCACGGGCACCGAGACGACGGACGACCCCACCACCGGCCCCGGTGAGTGCGGCGACGGAAGTGTCAACACCGGCGAAGTCTGCTTCATCGAGGGCCTCTCCTTCGATGCGCCGGCCGGGCCTCGAGCCGTGCTCGCGCAGGACATCGACGGGGACGGGAACGCCGACCTGATCGTTGCCGGCGGAGTCGACAATGAAGTTGGGGTCCGGGTCGGCAACGGGACCGGCATCCTGATCGCCGACGGGTCCTACCCGGTCGGAACCAACCCCTCGTCCTTGGCGCTCGTCGACCTCGACGGCGCTGGAAGTCTGGACCTGGTCGTCACGCTGCAGGGAGATCAGGCCGTCGGCGTACTGCTCGGCGGTGACGACGGCACCTTCGGCGACGTCACCACTTATGACGCCGGCGGCAACGGACCGCTGCGGGTCAGCTTCGCCGACATCAACGAGGACACCTTCCTCGACGCCGTCGTCGCCAAGACCACCGCAGGTGTCTCCCTGCTTCCCGGCGACGGCACCGGAGCGTTCGGAGACGCGACCGTGGTCGACATGGGTGGCGCCGCACCGGATGTGTTCGCCGGGGACTTCTCCGGAGACGACAACATCGACATCGTGGGCATTGTCGGCAGTGATGTCGTCCTGGTCGCGGGCAACGGCGCGGGGCTGTTCGGCCCCCCTGCCACCACGCCCATCGGCGCGGCGGCCACAGCGTTCACCGTCGCCGACATCAACGGTGACATGAACGACGACGCAGCCGTCACGACTGCAGGACTTGTCACCATCGCGCTGGGCAATGGTGTTGGAGGATTCCTGTCTCTTATACACATCTCCGAGCCCACGAGACCTCTC
>CAJXVA010000761.1 GCA_913061055.1 uncultured Pseudomonadota bacterium | reverse complement strand
GGCAGCGTCAGATGTGTATAAGAGACAGCCGCCGATGGGCGAAGGACCCGTACAACCACACACCACAAGAACAAGGCCGGACATCCACCGGGTCACCACGTCTTCTCTCCAATCTAAACGCCCATCGATTGGGCGTGGGAATCGTAGCACGCCACAGGGGGGCCGAAGCTTGGTGCGAGACCTGGCACGTCCCTGCGACGAGGGCTGCGTAGCCCGAGGACGTGTTCGGGGAGTAGGCTACAGCTGTGCTCAGCGTGTTCTCGCCCTACCCAAGGCTCGTCCCGCATGGAGGGCTCGGAAACTGTGGATCATGAAGACGCGGAATAAAATCGTAGGCGCCGTCGTCATCGCGGGCTTGGCCCTCGCTGCGCTGTCTTTCCAGAAGCGGAAGATAGAGCGGGAGGCCTACACCTCCGAAGCAAGATTGGGGGTGACACGCATCTCCTATTTTGCGCAGGAGATCGACCTTTGCGCAGCCACGGGTGGCAGCGGGTCGATCGGACCCACCCCAGCGATGAACATCGACTGCAACGCTGCGGTCGATGGGAGGTGTGTTCCCGCCAAGCATCCAGACCAGCCCTGGGAGTACCCCGTTGGGCTGTGGGGTGCGGATAGCTGGGTGGCCGTCGAGTTCTCTCAGCCGGAGCCCCACCGCTACCACTATGCTCTCGAGTGGGAGGTGCTCGAGAGCGGAGAGTGCGAATATCGTGCATTGGCCTTTGGCGATCTGGATGACGATCGGAGTTTCTCAACCTACGAAAGAGTGCTCCCTTGGACGCCCGAGAACAGAGGCGAGATGAGCGTCAGCAAGCCCCTGGACTAAGCGGACCCAATCGTTGCCCTCTCGTCGCGTCGATTGTCCATCGTTCGGTCAGCGCCGGAGCCTTGGGGCCAGTGGAGCTGGGGGCCGTGACCTGGATGTCGCTGATCGCCGGTTGCGTCGATTGGTGTATGCGCTCTGGAGGCCGGAACGCTGGGAAAGCACCGGCCAAGATCCGGGACCTCGCCACACCGACCGGCTCGGCAGCCACTGTGACCCGGCGGAGGTGCTGCGCGTGACTCGTACAGTGGCCGCCCCCAAGACCGCGAACGCGGATATGGTTCCAACCCAGATGCCACGGATCGTCTTTTCACTCACCGTCTTCGCGTTCTTCCTGTTCATTCCCATGCGAGCTCATGCTTGGGGTTTCAACGGGCACCGGATCGTTGCGAAGATCGCCTACGAACGACTCGAACCGGGGGTTCGTACCAAGGTTGACCGCCTGCTTGGCTCGGCGGGGGAGGTGTCACTGCCGGCTGCCTCGGTTTGGGCCGACGCGGCTCTCTACGATCACGATGAGAAAGAAATCTACGGGTTCTCGAAGAAGTTCCACTACGTGAACTTTTCCGACGAACTGCCGGTTCGCTACGACAACATTGCTCCTGCATGCGTCACGAACTCCGCCCAAGGCGACCTCAACGGGTGTGCTCTGTTTGCGATCGAGGGCTATCGGTCGGTGCTTGAGAGCACTGGCGCGGACGAGGTCGCGCGATGGGAGGCACTCCTCTTCATCACACACTATGTCGGCGATATTCACCAGCCCCTGCACGCGGGGAGAGCCGCCGATCGCGGTGGAAACCTCATCATGGTGTCTCTTCCGGGACCACTCGCGACGCGGTACGCTCGTCTGCTCGACAAGAAAGAGCGCAAGTGGATTAGCCTTCACAAGGTCTGGGACAATATTCTGGTCGAGCAGCTTGGAGAAGGCTGGGAGTCCACAGCTGAGCGACTGAACGACGAGATCACGGATGAGGAGGTTGAACTCTGGACCAAGTCGTCGAGCGCAGATTGGGTAATTGAGTCCGCACGGCTCGCGGAGACCCAGGCCTACCGAGGCCCCGTGGACGGGCGGAAAATTCGGGCGAGTTACGTCTCGTCGAACGAACGACGCGCGGAGCAGCGGCTGAAAATGGCGGGCGTCCGGCTCGCTGATATGCTCAACCGGGCCCTGGCTGACTCGTAGGGACTCAGCGCTTCCTCGACGTCGAGCTGCTCGCGGACCGAAGAATCGCTCTCGCGACTGGCCACGGCTCAGTTCTCGGGCTCGCCGAGAATCGCCGGCGCTGTTGTGGCTCGTGGCGGCGCCTAGCGCCTAGCGCCTAGCGGCCGCGGGGGAACCGACGGGTGGGGGGTTCCCCCGTGGCTGATTCACGGCCCAGCTCCGCGCCCGAAGCCTACTCGCAGCCAGACGCAAGCTGGCCGCGGAACGCTTCACGTGCCCGCGACGTGGCCCTCGAGACGGAGGCGGTGGTCATGTCTCGACGTGCCGCCATCTCCGAAAAACCGAGACCGTCAAAGTAGCGCTCGGTCAGTAGCGAGCGTTTTGCAGCCGGCATGTCTTCGAGTACGCGCGCAACGGTGAGTTCGCGATGCTGATGCTCCTCGAAGTCGGTGATCTCATCGTCGCGGCTATCGATGAGACAGCGGTTGGTGGTCCAATACCGATCCTCCGCGCCGAGCTTGCGAATACGCGAGACCGCGGCCTTTTTGGCCATGCTGTAGAGGTAGGCCTGGAGGTCGTCTCGGGAGCGCTCGCGCTCGTCGGAGCAGACATCGATCATCTTCCACTCGACGAGGTCATCGACTTCGTGGGCCAGGGATCGGTACCTACCGCTGAGCTTGCGGGTGACGTCGTCTTTGATGCTTGGGCCTTGGCCTGCAGCGGAGACAACGAGCTGCTCCATGCAGGAGGAGAACATGCCTTCGGGGTCGGAGCTGCCCTGTGCGCCGAATGCCGCTGCGCTCCCGGGCTCGGGGGGCTGCTCGGCCATGTTGGCGGCGAGCATGTTGCCGGCCTCGTGCACGTCGGTCTTGATCGCGGCGAGCAGCGGAGCATCCCGGTAGACGTCGGCGCCTTGGAGAAGCTCGGGGTTGGCGAGCAAAGGGGTGGCGATGGCCATGGTCAGGATGCCGGACACGGCGACAAGACCGGAGGCGGCGGCGGAGCGCTGGGCTGCGATCCGAGCGCCGACGAGTGCGGCATGACCGGCGGAGGCCATGAGCCACAAGGCGGTGGTGGTGGTCCACAGGGCGGTGGCACCCAGGACGACGAGATGGATTCCGTCGGCGAGGTCGAGGACGTGCCGCTCGAGCGCGAGGGTTGTTCCGGTGGTGGTCCACGCGATGGCACCGAGGACGAACCACAGGGCCCAGGGCCCGAGTCCGGCGAGCTTCCAGGTGGGGCGGGGCAGCGCGGAGACGGCTACGCGCAGGCCGAGTCCGGCGAGGGCGAGTATGAAGACGACCCGGAGGTCCCAGCTGGGGTCGAAGGGGATCCACGGCAGCTTGGCGCGGGAGGTCTGTAGGCCCAGGGCTGCGAGCTGGCCGAGCCAGGCGGCGGTCCACAGGCCGGCTACGAGCGCGCGGTCGAGTTCCGAACGACGGGGAACGATCCGTGGGGCGAGGAGGCCGACCTCGGAGAGTTCCTCGGGGGCTGGCAGCCCGAGAGCTTCGAGTTGTCGGAGGCCAAGGCGGCGTACGATCGGTAGCCCGACCCCCCAATACCGGGTCGTGCGACCGTCACACGTTGGGCGGTCACTGTGCCGCAGCGGCTTCGACGAGCCACACGCTCGCGGGTTTAGGCCCAGGTGCGGGCAAGCGCCGAACGGTGACGCCCCATGGCTCGCCTGGTGCGGACTCGATGAGCGCTCCGTCCGGTGAGAGTTCAACGCGATAGTCACCATCGGTGGTGG
>CAJXVA010000760.1 GCA_913061055.1 uncultured Pseudomonadota bacterium | reverse complement strand
TCTACACTAGATCGCTCGTCGGCAGCGTCAGATGTGTATAAGAGACAGCCCAGAAACACCCCATTCCGACCACCAACGTGGTGACGCCCTCGGGGAACGGGGCGCGGATCTGGTTGCCGTTGATGAAGTGAACCTGCGGGATGTCTGCAAGCCCTTCCGCACGACCGGGCAGGGCGTCCTGAGCCGAGACAAGCGTGGGCTGCGTACGCGAGAAGAACATGGGGCGAACTCTAGCAGCCCACGCTCGCAGAGCCCGGCCCGGACATCGGCGGTCCAGGCGGCGTCTGCCGGTTGCTGCCCGTTCTCGCCTTGGGCATGCTCCCTCCATGCGACTTGGGTGCTTGATGGCGGTCACGATGCTGTTGGGTGCTGCCTGCGGCGACGACGTGCCGGTCGGTGGCGAAACGGACGGAGGCTCGTCGACGACCCAGATGGCGAGCACGGGACCGGACCCCACGGCGTCGTCGTCCTCAACCTCGTCCTCCTCGTCCTCTTCGGTGAGCGGCGAGACCACGGGCAGCAGCACGACACTTGCCGACAGCTCCAGCTCCGGCGGTGAACTCTCCAGTCTGGATGTCGAGGTGGCGCTGTACCCCGAACAGCCGATGGTCGTGGATGTCACGCTTGTCGGCGACACAGAACTGCCCGACGACCTCGAACTGACGCACGACCTCGACGACGGCGTGCGCATCGCCGTCCTCGACAACCCCGACGCCCAGACCCGAACGTACCGGGTCCGAGGGCTGTCCCCGGTCACCAAGCACGGACTCACCGCAGCGACGGGATCCTTGTCGGTGCCCGTGTCATTCACGACCGAAGCCCCCCTCCCCGGCTTCATCTCCAGCTTCGACGTCACCGGGGAGAGCGTGGGAGAGCGCCCCTACCGGATGTTCGACCTGAGCCCCTTCCCCGCATCCACGACCAGTAGCGTGTTCGTGGTCGACCCCGCCGGCACGACTCGTTGGCATATCGGGTACGAGTCAAAGGACCCGGTCCCGGGCAGGCTCGACGCGGTCACGGCATCCCCCGCGGGAACCGTTCACTTCGCGATGCAAAACCACTTCATCGAGATCGATGAGATGGGGACGGTCATCACGGACATCTCCGACGAAGAACTCGGCGTCCTTGGCATGCACCACGAGGCCTTGGTCTTGCCCTCGGGCAACATTGTCGTGCTCGCCTACTCCTTTCAGGAGGTCGACTACCCCGGCGCCCCCAATACCCTCGTCGCTGGCGACGTCGTGGTCGAGTTCACGCCAGAGGGTGACGTCGTCTGGACCTGGGACACGTTCGACCACCTCGATCCGCAGCGGGTCCTGGAGCCCATCGACGGCTGGACCATCACCCACCCTGAGACCGAGGAACTCGCGTACGACTGGACCCACGGAAACGGGGTCATCTATCGAGAGGACACCGACCAGTTCTTGCTGAGCCTGCGCCATCAGGACTGGTTGGTCGCCATCGATCGAGAGTCCAGCGCGGTCGATTGGATCTTGGGCCCCGGCGGAGACTTCTCGCTGACCCAAGGCAGCTGGTTCGCCCACCAACACTCGCCCCAGTGGCAGCCGGACGGCTCGCTGCTCATGTACGACAACGCCGTCGAGGCTCCCTCTGGTGTGACCACGGACGCGCTCGCCCGAGCGGTCCGCTACGAACTCGACTTCGACGCGTTCACGGTCGCCCAAGTATGGGAGCTCGACGACCAGGACGTCTCGTCGCCGTTCGCAGGGGACACAAACCTGCTCCCAGAGTCGGGTCACTACATCGTGCTGGACTCCACCGTCCTCACCAAGGAAGGGTTCCGTCCCCGACTGCGCGAGGTCGACCCAGCCGCCGACCCGATGGTCCAATGGACCTTGGACCTGCCGGCACCGTACCTCGCGTATCGAACCTCGGCCGCGGAACGTCTGGTGGGCGAGGCCCGCTGACCGCTCCTAGAAGCGAGCGAGGACCACAGTCACGTTGTCCCGACCACCAGCCGCGTTCGCAGCCCCGACCAAGAGCTCGACAACATCGTTGACGGGTCGCTCGCTCTCGGAGAGGTACGCCTCGATCGCGGAGTCGCCGATCATGTCGTACAGGCCATCGCTGCAAAACAGGAGCTGATCGTCGAGCTTGAGCTCTACGCGATGGAGTTCAACATGGAGGTCGTCCGAGCTCCCGCCCATGGCGTTCACCAACACGTGGGCCAATCGCGACGACTTGGCTTCTTCCTCGCTCATCGCATTGCCGTCGACGAGCTGCTGCGCGAGCGTGTGATCTCGGGTCAGCCGGTGGAGCTTGTCGTCGCGATACAGGTACGCGCGCGAGTCTCCGACATGCACCAAGAACATCTCCGGCCACGCGACGTAGCCCATCGTAAGCGTGGTGCCGAGGTCTGAGTTGAGGTTCTTGCGTCGAGCGACCCGGCGGATGCGGGCCTGAGCTTTTTCCATCGCATCCCGCAACCCGCCCTCCAGCTCATCCATGCTGCAGTCGTTGCGGCCCAGGACCCACGGCATGGTTTCAAACGCGTAGTGGGCCATCGCATCCACAGCAACGGCGCTCGCCACCTCGCCGCCGCCGTGCCCACCGATGCCATCGGCCACGATGAACAGTCGACCCTGCGGTGTGTCCGTGAGCCGCGTCCCGGCCTCCGCGGGCAGCGAAGAATCCTCGACGAGCAACGCCCGCTCCAGCGACGCCACCAAGAAGTGGTCTTGGTTGTCGGCCCGGACCTGGCCCTTGTGGGTCTTGCCGGCGACTGCCGCGATGACGCCCGGGTTGTTGTGGATCGCCGCAGCGTCGGCAAGCGATCGCATCGGAGTCGACGACGCCGAGCGAAGCAGCTTCAGCGTCTTGAACCGACCGTCGGCGGTCGACTCGGCAGCAGGGATCGTGTCACCAGGCTTCGGGTCCAGAGGATCGCTCACCCGACCTTGATCTCGTGTCGCGACGTTTTTTTCAAGCGACTGGGCCCTTGCATCTGCCCTCCCCTCCAGGCGAACGTCCCGCGATGCCGGCGTGGACATTCATCCGACATGGTCAGAGCCTCGCCAATGCACAAGGGTGGTTCGCAGGACAACGCGACGCCCCGTTGACCACCCTGGGCCGCCAACAAGCGGAGATTGCGGCGGAACAGGTGGCCGGGATCGATTTTGACCGTGCCCTGTGCTCCGACCTCTCACGGGCTCACGACACCGCACTGGTCGTCCTAGGGGGGCGGGACGTCCCACTTCAGGTCACCCCGCTCCTCCGAGAGCGAAGCTGCGGAAGCTGGGAAGGCAGGCCCATCGCCGAGCTGGAGGGCGAAGGCGTCATGCCCGAGTTTGCGGGCTGGACCACCCGACCGGGTGCGGGGGAAAGCCTGCGCCAGGTTGCGCTCCGAGTCTGCGAGCTGTTCGCGGAGCTTCCCAGTCGCGACTCCACCCTCGTGGTCTCTCACGGTGCCCTCATGCGAGCCGTGATCGGATGCATCGACGAGCGGCCCACCGACACCATCGGCCAATGGCGACCGAAGAACTGCGAGATCGTCCGACGCGACGTCTCGGCAGATCGATGGCGAGAACTCGCCGACGCGCTCGGATGAGCGACGCGCGACGTTGTCGTCGCTACTTGTCGTATTTGGACGGGTCGAGCTCTTCGAGCTGCAGGTTGTCCAGATCGATCCCGTGCACCTTGGGCGGCTCGGCCTTGTTGCCGATCTCCTCCGTCAGCGGGTCGGCCGTACCGTCATCGAGAACCTGTCTCTTATACACATC
>CAJXVA010000759.1 GCA_913061055.1 uncultured Pseudomonadota bacterium | reverse complement strand
ATCTACACTAGATCGCTCGTCGGCAGCGTCAGATGTGTATAAGAGACAGCACCGCGACACGACCTTGCGCGGCCGTGGACACGCACCTGGAAGACACCTGGTCTCCGACGCGGCGCGCGGAACTTCAAGAGGCGTTCGCCCAAACCCAGCTGCCCTACGCGGCCGAGACCTGGGACCGCGTCGCGCCCCGCCTCGACGCTTACGCAGAGGATTGGACAGAGGCCGCTCAACGGGCCTGCGTGGCCGACCTGGCCGCGCCCGACCCCGCGCCCCCACTCAACCTGGCCCGTCATCGCTGCATCGAGCGACGCAGGTCAGACTTCAGCTCCCTGCTGGCCACGTTTGGCGACGCCGACGTGGCCACCGTCGACCGTGCGATCGATGCCGCCGCCGCCATGGCGCCCCTATCAAACTGCGACGACGCATCCTTGCTGCGAGAGCAACTCGAACGCGGAGACCGACACCGCGTCGCGCCGCCGGGCTTGTATGAGCGGGTCGCCTCGGCCACGGTCGCGTTTCGGATCGGCGACGACGTCACTGCGCTGCAGCAAGCCGACGAAGCGCTCCAGGGCGCCAAGGCGGTTGCCGACGAGGAGCTGACCGCGGAGGCGCTGTTGATCGTCTCGGAAGTTCATCTGCGGGCGGGAAGGCTCGAGCAGGCTGCGGCTTCAGTCGTCGAGGCGATCGAGGCTGCAGAACGACTGGGCGATACCAGGCTGCGAGCGCGGACTCGACTTCAGCTTCTGAGCACCCTGACCGATCGCGGCGAGTTCGAGGCCGGTTCACGACAGGTTCGCTTCATCCGCGCCAGCCTGCTACGCCTCGAGGATCCGCCGACGATGTTGCTGGAGCATCGGCTCCTCGAGGCGTGGCTTGCCCACCGCCAGGGAAGTGTCGAGCAGGCGTTGGAGCTGTTTCGCGACACCGAAACGCTGGCCCGTAGCTACGAGACCATCGATACCAACAGGCTGGGGCGGGTCCTCGCGGGCCAAGGGATGGCGCTGGCTGAACTCGGCCGGTACGAGGAGTCCCTCGCCGTGCAACAACGGGCGGTCAAACTGCTCGCCGAGCGCCTTGGCACGCAGACTCCTCGCGTCATCGAGGCTCGCATGGGCGTCGCCACTGCGATGTCCAACGCCGGCCATACCGACGACGCGTTCGAGGCTGCGCAGAGTGCCGTGCGCGATGCATTGCGCGTCACGGGGGACGACTCGGTCCTGACCGCGAGCTGTCGAGCGACCCTGGCGACCGCCTATGCAGCCGGTGGCAAGCTCAGCGAAGCGGAGCCACTGCTTCGGGCCGCAACCGTGGTCCTGGAGCGAGAGCTCGGCCCCGACAATGCGAAGACCGCCTATGCGTGGATGAACTTCGGGCGCGTCCTGGTGTACCTCGACAAGCCCGTCGAGGCGATCGAGGTTCTCGACCACGCGGCCAAGATCATGTCCGTGACCCTGCCGCCGAGCCACACGGACTTCATCTATATCCACACGAACCTCGCGGAGGCCCACCTCGTACTCGAACACTGGCAGGCCGCTGCCGACGCGGCGCGCCGCGCCGAAACCATCGTCATGCGCAGCTTTGCCGGGGACAACGGACGCCTGGTGCCCATTCGTGTCCTGCAAGCGACCGCGCTGCGCGGGGCTGGGGAGCTGGAAGCATCTGCCGAAGTGCTGCAAGCCGTCCTCGAGGGCCTCGCCGCGACGACCGCTCGGCCCGCGCTCATCGGAGAGGCCGAGTACGAACTCGCGCTGACCCGGATGGTCCAAGGGAAGACCGTGGAGGCCACGCAGCGCATGAAGCACGCCCGGGCCGCATTCGAGCAGGAAGAGATTCACAAGCTGCGCGTCGCGGCGATCGACACCTGGCTCGCAGAGCATTGAGCTGAGCACAACCGAAAGTCCCCGCTGCAGCGAACCTCCGAGGAAGAAGGAGGTCCGCCGCAGCGGTCGGTCCATTGCAGCCAGCATCCATCCCACCCAAGACCAGCCACCTGTGGTCACGATGTCCACAGGTGGCACACTGTGTGGCCTGGTCTCGGGGGCGCGCGGGAGGATGCCGGCCTGGTGCCACGCGTCCACTCCGTACGACCGCCGTTGCACGTCGATTTTCCGACGCTGCGGCGCTTTTTCTCCACAACGCCACAAAACCTCGTTTCGCTCGCTATGCTGCGGGTCTACGCCCGGCCCGATGACGCCCAACGCCCACCTCGAGCAGCTCACGCCCGAAGACGTCGGCCTGCCTGAAGGTGCGCGGATTCCCTTCCAGTTCACACCTGGACACAGGTGGTCCCCCCTTGTGGTCAGCTTCCCGCATGTCGGCCTCGCGTGGCCGCACGAGTTGCGACCCAAGCCCCAGGTCGAGTTCTCTCGCAACGCCGACTACGAGGTCCAAACGCTCTACGCCGGCGTGCCGGTGTTGGGCGCCGCCACGGTCACCGCCCATTTTTCGCGGCTGGTCGTCGACCTCAACCGAGCCGAAGACGACGTTGCGCACCAGCTCGTTCCGGACCATCCCGCGCCGCGAGCTCGCATGAAGCCGGGCGTGCCCGGTAGCCCTGCGCCGCTTGGCTGGGACCGACCCGGTCGGGGCGTGGTGTGGGCCTCGGCCATGACGGGGACCCGGGGAACCACACGCATCCTGACGCCGCCGCTGTCGTACCCCGCCTTCGAATCCCGCATCGCTCGCTTCCATCGGCCCTACTACCAAGCCCTCGAGGTGTTGCTTCAACGCCGGCGGAAGCACTTCGGATACGCCGTTCTCCTCGACGCCCACAGCATGCCGGGCAGCGTCGGCGTCGACCTCGTGTTGGGGACGCTGGAGGGGGCGAGCTGTGGCGACGCGGTTGCGAACACCGCGATGAGCGCTCTGGCGGGGACCGCCGATCGCCAGTCTCTGCTGTCGGTCCGGCGCGACGATCCCTACCAAGGCGGCGAGATCGTTCGAACGTTCGGGAGACCGAGCGAAGGGGTGCACGCGTTGCAACTCGAGGTGTCACGTCGCCTGTACATGGATGAGCGGGTGTATCGGGTGCTCAGTTGGCCAAGCGACCTGCGCCCGCTCGCCTCAGAGCGCGGTCCGCAGCCACCGCGCGGGCCCGGACTGCCCGCGCCGAACCGACGCCGAAGCCGCGAACTCCACGAACTCGTACTCCGCGTACGCAGCCTCGTACGGGCGCTCAGCAGCCCTTCCACGGCCCAGCCCCAGATCCTCGAGACCCCGACACCGCCTGCCCTGTGATGAACCGAAGGCGCAGCGATCGCGGCGGTCGCAAGACATTTTCCGGTGATGTGTGGACGTTATCTCCCACATCCCTACATCGGGCTCGGTTCAATTTCGGACCTTCGCTCGTCGATCCCTTGTCGCTAAAACCCCCCAAAGGATACACTCCCGGCGCACTGGAACCTCGTCACGAGGATTACGTGCAGGGGAAGTGGGAGCAACGGCTGTGAGCAACGCAAGACAAGACGCGGACGCGTTTGACGACCTCCTCGGACAACTCGTGGATGAGTTGGCGATGACGCCGACGATGCCCGAGGAGGCTGAGCAAGAACAGCCGGTACCCGTCCCTGGCGGGACGACCGTGGGGCCTGCCCCATCGGCACCGGGACCCGCCGGTGGCGGCGCCAACGTGGTTGCCCCGCATCAGGGGACCCCGGTCGACTATCCGGAACCCGAGAAGAAGGGTGGATTGGGCCCTGTCTCTTATACACATCTCCGAGCCCACGAGACCTCTCTACATCTCGT
>CAJXVA010000758.1 GCA_913061055.1 uncultured Pseudomonadota bacterium | reverse complement strand
GAGACAGCCGGACAGCAGTGCGAACAGGGTCGCCAGGCCGACGATGCCGAGCCGGCGGGTGTTCCTCGTGTTCAAAGCTAAATCCATGAGCGATCAAGGTCGGAGAATGGCAACCCCGCCGCGAAGACTCCCCAGTCCCCGCTTTTCTTCCCAACGGATCGTAGACCGTTTGGAGGCCGTAGAGATTCGCGTGCGGACTCACTCGACAGCAAAAAATGGGGCATCGGATTCTACGGGTCTGCGCGGTATAGCATGCACTAGTGAGAGGCTTCGACGAGGTCGCAGCGTTCATCCGGCAACACGAAGTGGGCCGGAGGGCCCATATCGAAACGCCCTTTGGACGGCGATTGGTCTACTACGCCGATTTGACGGCAACCGGACGGTATCTGCACTTCGTCGAGCGGTGGATCAACCGGGTACGGCCGTTCTACGCCAACACCCACACCGCGGTGTCTTCGACGGGACGCATCATCGGGAGTCTCCGCGAGAACGCCCGCGGCGTAGTCCGCGATGCGGTTCGTGCAGATCCGGATGACGAGGTGCTCTTCTGTGGGTCTGGAGCCACCGCGGCGATCAACAAGCTGGTCGGGCTGCTCGGGCTCGCTGCGTCGGAGCCGCTTCGAGCGCGCTGCAAGACGCCGCCACAAGAGCGCGCGGTCGTGTTCATCGGTCCGTTTGAGCACCACAGCAACGAGCTGCCTTGGGTGGAGTCCGACGCCGACGTGGTGGAGATCGGACAGACCGCGGATGGGACGGTCGACCTCGATCAACTCCGCGCGGAACTCGAGCGGTACTCGGATCGGGCGCTGAAGATCGGGAGCTTCTCGGCCGCGTCCAACGTCACCGGTGTGTTCTGCGACGTGGGGGCGATCGCCGAGACGTTGCACCGCGGAGGGGCGTACGCCTGCTTCGACTACGCCGCCGGGGGCCCGTACATGCCGATCGACATGCATCCGCCCAACCCCGCCCAGCGGATGGACGCGATCTTCCTGTCGGTCCACAAGTTCATCGGCGGACCGGAGGCCTCGGGTGTGCTCGTCGCCAACCGGGCGTTGTTCCGCTGCAACACGCCGGTTCGTCCTGGAGGCGGGACCGTGGAATACGTCGCCGCCGCGACCGCGGATGCGATCGACTACACCGCGCGACTCGACGAGCGAGAGGAGGGCGGCACGCCGGACATCCTGGGCGACGTCCGGGCCGGCACTGCGTTCTTGGTCAAGCAAATGATCGGTGCCGAGGCGATCGTCGAACATGAGTGTGCACTTGCGGCCAAGGTGCTCAAACGCCTCTCGGCGCACCCCCGCATCTCGCTGCTCGGCTCGACCACGGCGCCCCGTCTTGCGATCCTGTCGTTCAACGTCGATGGGCTGCATCACGACTTCGTCGCAGGCCTGCTCGACCACTTGTTCGGGATTCAGAATCGGGCCGGGTGCTCGTGCGCGGGCCCCTACGGACACCGGCTGCTGAGCATCGGCCGCGAACAGTCCGAGAGGTTCCGGGCACTCATCCACAAGGGCATCGGCGGGATCAAGCCGGGATGGGTTCGGGTCACCGTTCCGTTCTACGCGACGCAGAAGGACGTCGAGTTCTTGGTGTCCGCGATCGAGTTCGTGGCGGATCACGGGCGCACGCTCGTCCCGCTGTATGAGTTGAGCTGGGCGGATGGAGTCTGGCGGCATCGGGAGCGCCCGCAGCCCGACATCGAGCCGATCGAGCTCACCGTCGAGGCGCTCCAGGAAGCCGCGCAGTCGTTTGCCGCAGGGGACCATGAGGCGCCCATGAGTGAGCGCGAGATGCTCGCGAACCGGGAGCGATACTTCGAGGAAGCCCGGGCGCTCGTCGACCGATTGCAGTCTCAGTGGCGCACCACACCGCCGCGTTTCAACCCGCCCACCGGGCAGCCCGAAGTCGACGAGCTGTGCTGGTTCCAGTACGTGCACTGCGACGAGGTCCCGCGGCCCCCCGCCCCTGAGGGCGACTGCTGAGGGCGAGGCCCTACGCAGCTGGTAGATTCGGGGCGCCATGCGCCTCCACCTCGTCGACGGCACGTTCGAGCTCTTTCGGGCTCACTTTTCCAAGCGTCCCGGCGCCACGGCGCCCGATGGCCAGGACGTCAAGGCCACCGTTGGCGTCCTGCGTTCGGTACTGGCGCTGTTCACCGAAGAGGACGAGCAGGCGACCCACATCGCCGTCGCATTCGACAATCCGATCCGGTCGTTCCGAAACGACATGTTCGACGGCTACAAGACCGGAGAGGGCATGGAGCCTGTCCTCGTCGCGCAGATGGATCTTGTCGAGAAGGCGACCGCCGCGATGGGCATCGCGGTGTGGTCGATGGATCGCTGGGAAGCCGACGACGCCCTCGCTGCAGGAGCCGTCAAGTTCGCCTCTGCCGTCGATCAAGTTCGCGTGATGACACCGGACAAGGACCTGGGCCAGACGGTTCGTGGGACCTCCATCGTTCAGGTCGATCGCATCCGTCGCCGGGTCATCGACGAAGCCGGCGTCCGCGAGGCCAGAGGCGTCTCGCCCCGGAGCATTCCGGACTACCTCGCGCTGGTCGGGGACACCGCCGACGGCATCCCGGGGCTCCCCGGCTTTGGTGCGAAATCCACCGCCACTTTACTCGCACACTACGAGCACCTCGAAGCGATTCCTGACGACCCGGTCACGTGGGCGGTCAAGGTTCGCGGAGCGCCTCGCTTGGGTGCGACGCTCGCCGAGCGTCGTGAGGACGCGATGCTCTATCGCAGCTTGGCGACGCTCGCCCTCGACGTCCCTCTCACCGACGACCTCGAGTCTTTGCGTTGGACGGGTCCGGGGGATGACTGGGCGTCTGTTTGCGAGTCGCTCGGCCAGGGCGGCCTCGAACGCCAGGCCCACGCGCTCGCAGCGAGCCGCGGCTCGGCGTCGTGAGCCTCGCTATCCGATGAACGAGCGCAGGTAGTACGCGACCTTGAGCGTCACCGCATGAAACGGGTCGGCCGGTCCAACGGATCGGACCGGTAGGTTGTTGCGGTAGACGAGGAACATGTCGCTGCCGGGCAAGAAGCGCCATCGCAGCCGGCTCTGCAGGCCGACCCGTTCCGAGCCCGGGGAGAGGTCGAGCCGGACGAGGTTGTCGAACGCGACGTTTCGGGTGATCGCGATGTCGACGTTTCCGTTGGCGAATCCGAAGTTGAAGTCTTCTTGTTGGGAACGAAAGCGTCCGACCAAGTGGGTGTACGAGGCACCGAGCGTGAAGTGCTTGCCCAGGCGGACCGTCGTGGATGCGCTCGGCTGGTGTGCGGCCCCGCCGAAGAGTTCGATGAACTCATAGCTGAGGTTCCCTCCGACGATGCGCCGTGAGGGGAGGGCGGCGTAGGTGCGATTGCGAAACCCGGAGTAGTCCGCGGCTTCGATCGTCTGCCCGTACAGCTCGAAGTCCTGCTGAACCACGTCGACGAAGTGCGCGAACGTGTTGCCGATGTTCGCCCCGTTGGCCCAGTCGACCTGAAGGTACCCGCTGGCTTCCTGGCCAAGTCGCGCGTCGTACTCGGGGGTGGTCTCGAGCGTGAACGTGGGACCGAAGTTCACTTCGCGAATCGCAGCGGTGTTGGGGCGCGGGGCGAACACGAGGCTCGCCTGTTGCCTCGTGGCGTTGGTCCGGCGGTAGAAGCCCAGGCGCGGGTCGAAGTCATCATCGCTCCACAGCCAGTTCAATCCGGGGCGCACGTAGAGCCCCCGGTATTCGAGGGAGGCGTA
>CAJXVA010000757.1 GCA_913061055.1 uncultured Pseudomonadota bacterium | reverse complement strand
GGCAGCGTCAGATGTGTATAAGAGACAGACACGGATTCGCCGGCCACGACCGAATCGGTGCGGCCGGCGAATCCGTGTGGCTCGAGGCACGGGTGGGACCGGTCGTTCGAAGAGGTGCCACGGGGATCCGCTTCGTCCTCGGCGGGGAGCCTCTAGGAAGCTGCACGCTGACCGAGTCCGGCGCCGGTGGTCTCGATGTCACGGTCTCTGAGCCCGGCCTTCACTCCGTGCTTCTCGAGCCGTTGAGTGCAACAGGTGCGAGCCTCGGACCACCCGGTGTCGCTGGCGAGGTGCGGCTGCACATCGTGCCGAGTGGCCCCGCGGTTGGAGTCGACGCCGCGCTGATCCTGGAGCCCGCTACCGACACCGCGAAGACGGTCCGGCGACTCGCGCTGGAGGGCGTACAGGTCTTCTATTTCGACCTCGACCCCAGCGACCGCGCCCCGGAGATTCGTACCGCCATTCACGACCTCCAGCTCCCCGATGGCGCCGTCCTCACCCACCCTGAAGCCGAGGAGGACATCGAGCCCGGCAATACCGACTTCAGCCGGGTCTTCGGCCTGACCACGGTCCGTCGCCTCCGCGCCAACGGCGTGCCGGTCGTCGCCGGACTCCGCGCCCAAGCCCCCACGTCTCCACAGCCGGCGATTCCCGTGCTCCGCCCGGCGGATGTCACCGCGGAGGCGATCGTCAAGCTGCACCAAGACGCTCGGAGTTTCGAAGACCGGCGGACCCGAACGGACCCACTCACCTGGCGTCTCGACGAAGCCACCAGCACCCGCCTGGTGGCAGGCAACTCCGTCGCCGTCGAGTTCGACAACCGATTGGCCCGGGAGCGGCTGTTTGCGCTGGTCGAGGGTGCGAAGCGCTCGATCCACCTGCAGACGTACATCTTCAACGAAGGCCAAGTCGCCAATGCGCTGGTGGTCCGGCTCGTCCAGCAGGCTCGCGCGGGCGTGAAGGTGCGGGTGATCGTGGACGCGCTTTACTCGGGCGAGCAAGTCCTCGGCCGCAAGAACCCACTGATCGAGTCCCTGTCCCTCGAGGACAACATCGAAGTCGTCGTAGGATCACCGATCGCCTTTGGCCGCTCGCTCGACAGCATCACCCTCAAGCAGCGAGACCACCGCAAGCTCCTCATCGTCGACGGCCACACGGGATTCGTCACGGGCCGCAACATCTCCGACGCCTACTATCGCGGTTTCGACGAGACACCGATCCACCACCACACCGCCCACGAACACATCCCGTGGCTCGACGCGCACGTCGAAGCGACAGGCCCCGTGGTCGATGCTCTCGAGGCCACGTTTGCTGCGGCGTGGACCGGATACGGCGGTGGTGACCACGCACACCTCACCCCTTCTGCCTCGCCCCCGACCGGATCTTGCGCGGCCCGCTTGGTCGTCCACAACGGGCTCGTCGACGCCAACGGCATGCTGCAGTACGAAGCCATGCTGGACGGCGCGCGGGACCACGTCTACATCGTCAACGACTTTCCCATCGTGCCCTCCCTCGCCTCCGCCATGCTGCGTGCTCTTGCGCGAGGGGTGCGACTCGTCCTGCTCACGGGCAACGCCGTGGCCCGTCGCGCGGACGGCTCCTTCTTCCCGGGACCCGTGTACCGGGAACTGTTCGATCACATGGTGAAGCAACGACTCGAGCCGCTGATTCAAAGCGGCGCACAGGTCTTCGAGTACGTTGCCCCCTCCCAGCCCATGATCGTTCCACAGGGCGGTGTCGTACGGCCCTACGTGCACGCGAAGGTCATGTCTTGTGATGGACGCGCCGCCAGCATCGGCTCGGCCAACCTCGACGCAACCGCGAGCTACTGGGAGCATGAGGCCAACCTCGTCGTCCAAGACGAGGGATTCGCGGGCGACCTCGAGCGCCAAATCGAGTCGATGATCGCTCGTGCTCACGCCATCGATCTCGAGTCAGACTACTGGAAGCGCGACCGGGCCAAGCGAGCCATCGTCGCCAAGCTCTGGCCTGCTGTTGTCTACTCGTGACCACGCCGAGGGTTTCCCCTGTCTGGGTGGGACATACCCTGGTGACGAGTCCCACCCCGGTCCCGATGCGGATGACCCAATACGCAGCGGCGCTCGTCGAAGCCGGTGATGCGCTTGCCACTGTTCGCTCTTGCCGCTTGTCTCCTCTTCGCCCCGGCCGCTGAGGCCGCAACATCCCCCCAGACATGCTCGGGCGTCCGTATCGACACCGACGCCTCGTGCGAGCACCGGCTCCAGCTCGGCTGCTCGGCGGCATGCGACCCCGGGGACATGTTGTTCGCTTGCGCGGCCGAGCTCGCCGCCTCTTGCCAGGGAGCGTGCGACCTCGATTTTGACCTGAGCTGCAAAGGAGGCTGCGACGCCCGCTGCGAGAGCCGTTGCGAGATCGAAGATGTGAAGTGCGACGCCGAGTGTGCGGACGAGTGCGCCGAGAACTGCCTCGATACCTGCGGCGACGCGGACGATCCGGTGCAGTGCCGAGCGTCGTGCGAGGCGACGTGCGATGTCGAGTGTGCCGACGCGTGTTCCGGCGTTCCGATCGATGCCGACTGCCAGACGCACTGCGAGGAGTGCTGTCTGGGATCGTGCTCCGCGCAGGTCAACTTCGACTGCCAGCTCGACTGCCAGGCGGACGCGTGGGCCCAGTGTGAGCTCCGACTGCTCGACGACTGCGATGCGTCGTGCGGTCTCGATGGCGCCGTGTATTGCGACGGGCAGTACGTGGCGGGCGGTGACGAGACGCTGGACTGCGTCAACGAACTCCAAGAAGCAGGACTGCAGGTCGAGACAGATTTCGAGGTCGTGACCGGTGGGTTCTGCAGAAGCGGTGGGGATGGAGGTCGGGCGAGCCTGTTCACGCTCTTCCTGCTTGGCCTCGGTTTCCGGCGCCGGGGCTCGTCGAAGTAGGGGGCGTCCCATCCCACCGGTCCGTGCGACACTTTGCGCATGCGTCTCTCCCTGTGCATCGCCGCGCTGGTTCTGTTCGCACCGGCCCTCGCCCGGGCTCACGGGGGTCACGAGGGCGAGGACTCGGAGCCCAAGCCTCGGCGAGCACGCATCGGGGGACTTGGCTACATGCAGCTTGGGACGCACATCGGGCCCGTGGGTGACGTCGCGAGCGCCCTCACCCCGGCATCCGCACTCGGGGACCGCGCCACCAGCCCAGGCTACGGCTACACGATTGGCGGCGGCGGTCGAGCCCTCATCCTGCGACGCCTCGTCATCGGCGGGCGCGGCTTCGGGGTCTTCTCCGCCCGGGTCGGCGGCGACCGTGGCTTTGCGCAGGTCAGCGGTGGCGGCGGAGGGCTCGAACTCGGGGTCGCAGCGGTCAACCGCGACGCATGGCTCTTGATCCCCTACGTCGGTGGCGGCGGCGGCGGCCTCACAGTGGAGGTCTCCAACGAGTCGGAGGCCCCGATCACGATCGCCGACGACGAGTCCATCCCCTCCCAAGGCTCGCGTGCTTACGACGCCGGCTTCGGGTACGTGGAGTTCGGCCTGGCGACACACCGACTCCTGTTCTTCGGTGACGGAGGGTTTGCGCTGGGCTTCGATGTCGGAGCCACCATCTCGGTGGCCCCCTCCCCCTGGAGCACGGGAGGCCAGGACATCGAGGGCATGGGTCGCGCCCGGCTCAGCGGCGGATTCCTGCGCCTCACCCTCGGCGGCGGCGGATTCTGGTTCGACTGAGATGATCGAAACGAGTCACGCGCGCACTGACCAAGCATGGCTTTGTGGCTCGCGGCTTCGTTGACGAC
>CAJXVA010000756.1 GCA_913061055.1 uncultured Pseudomonadota bacterium | reverse complement strand
CTACACTAGATCGCTCGTCGGCAGCGTCAGATGTGTATAAGAGACAGGACCCGAAGGGGAGGCGACCATGCTCGAAGCCCTCATCGCGACCGAGCTGATGGCGCTGGAGGCCGAAGAGGCCGGCGGGGGGAGTGACCCTCGGGTCGCGTTTGCGTTGCAGGAAGAGATCGCGACGGTGTACCTGACGACGCTCCTGGAGCGCGCGGTCCCTCGAGACGCGGTGGCCGCCGATACCGCGGCGCTGCGGGCCTACTATGAGGCGCATCCACAGGAGTTCACGCTCCCGCAAGAACGCAGCGCCCAGGGCGTCGTGTTCAAGACGTTTGCGGAGGCCGACCAAGCCCTGGCCGCACTGCAGGGGGGAACGAGCGAGCTGACCGAGCTGGGGGACGTCTTTGCGACCCCGATGCAAGCCCGAGACGACGCCGAATATCCCGCGTTTCACCCGTACCTGTTCGAGGAGGGGGTGGAGGTCGGGGACTTCCTCGCCCACCCCGTATTCCTCGGGGAGTCGTTGCTGATCGGCCGGGTCCAGAAGATCGCTCCGGCGCGCCTGCGGCCCTTCGACGACGCGGCGGTGCAGGAACAGCTGGTCGAGGCCGTCATCAAGCCGCGGCGGGACGCGGCCCGGGCTGCCATCGTGGAGCGACTCGCGCAGGGGCAGGCCCCTCTGTGACCCGTTGCCCTGCAACGCATCTCGCGCCGTGATACCCATCCTGCATGCGCTCTGCCCTCGCGCTCGTGCTTTGTTCGACCCTCGCGTCGCTGGCTGTGCCCGCCCACGCGGCCGCGCCTGCGCCGACCGCCGGCCGGGGACGGATCGAACTCGACCGTGTCGCCGCGGTTGTGGGCGACGAGGTGATCCTCGCCAGCGAGCTGCAGCGATCCGCTGCCCGCCATCCGCTGATGCAAGAGGGCATGGCGCAGCTGCCCGCGGGCGCGAGCCCGAAGATGATTCAGCAGAAGTCGAGGGAGATCACGGCCAAGGTCCTCGACGAGCTGATCGACCTCGCCCTGATGCGCGCCGAGGCGGTCAAGTTCGACATCCAGATCTCCGAGGACGAGGTCGACAACGCGGTCGCCGACATCGCCAAGCAGTACCAGCTCACGATGGACGAGCTGCGTAAGCAGGTTGTGGCCAGCCCCGAGTACGGAAGCTGGGCCGACTACCGGGGGGAGGTCCGCGACCAGATCCTGCAATACCGGCTCCCGCAATACCTCGCGACGTGGTCCGTCAGCGAAGCGCAGGTCCGGGAGCACTACCGGAAGATGACCAAGGACGAGTCGGCGAAAGTCGGTGTGCGTCAGTTGGTGTTCAACCCGCCGACCCAAAAACCCGGCGACCGAGACCGGGTCTTCGCCAAGGCCCAGGCGGCTGCGCGAGCCCTTCGAGATGGCAAGGAGATGGACGAGGTCGCGAAGGGTCTCGGCCAGGAGTCGCCCAACCGCTCCGTCGGACGCGGTGACGTTGCACCGGCGATCGAGGACGCGTTGTTCGAGGCGAAGGACACCCAGATCGTGGGGCCCCTCGCGTCGGGGCAGGGCTACGTCGTGTTCCAGGTGTTGCAGCACGTCGAGTCGGCGGCACTGGACTACGAGAAGGCCAAGGACCGGATCCGACAGCAGCTCGAGGCCGAGGCGTTCATCAAGGCGCAGAACGAGCTGCGGACCCAGCTGCGCGCGAAGGCGCACATCGACATTCGCGTGTAGCCCCGAAGCGGGAATGCCGCACTCCGCGCACCGGTGACTGCCGGGTTGAGTGGGATGCGGGGCCATTCGCCTGGCCGGTTTGCGGGCCGTTCACGTCCCGATCACCGCGATTGGGTTGCGAGAGCTTGGGCCGGACCCAACATGAAGGTGTGGGGACGGGGTTTCCTCACTTGTTCTCGCCATGTCGTCTCCTTGGAAAACCATCGCCGCACGCAGCGTTGTCGGCGCCGGATTGCTCGCCGCCGCGTTGTTCGGCGCATCCAAGACGGCAGAGGCCGACCTGCCGGGTCTCGATCCGCAGACACCACATAGCTTCGCGCCGCTCCGCTACGGATGGATCCCTCGCGCGGTCGAGTCGACGTCGACGCCGGACGAAGGTGCGCTGGCCCGCCGATTCTCTGGATTGGCCGTCCATCTCAATCGCACCGCGTCCGTGGAGCTCGACCCAATCGTTCGGGAGCAGCTCGACGGCATCGTGGGCCGGGCATCTCGCAAGGCCGACGTCGCCGTGCACGCTCGGGACCTTCGGACCGGCGCGGTGCTGTACGACCACGGTGGGGACACACTGCTCAACCCGGCCAGCAACCAGAAGGTGCTCACGGCTGCCGTCGCGCTAGACCTCCTCGGTCCCGAGTACACGTTTGAGACCCAGGTGTTTCGCGCGGGTCGAGACCTGATTCTCCGGGGGCAGGGCGACCCTTCGCTGGGCCGCGATGATCTGCAGGCGATGGCGGTGATCGTCGCGGAGCAGCTCGACCTCGGCGACGTGGATCGGCTCGTGATCGACGACAGTGCGTTCGCCGACCGCCGCTTTGGTCCCGGATTCAGTGACCAGGGCACCAGCGCTGCGCACGAGGCTCCCAGCGGCGCGCTCGCGGTCGACTTCAGCACCATCGAGGTCCGGGTTGCACCCGCGGTGGGTTCGACCGTTCCCTCGGTCGAGGTCGACGCCGCCGGAGCCCACGTCGAAGTTCGCAACGAGGCGAGCGTGGGCCGCCGCGGAGTCATCATCGTGAGAACCTTCGCCGAGGGCGACAAGACCGTGGTCGCGGTGCATGGCTCGATGAGCCGCAGGGCCCGTACGGTCGTCGTTCGGCGTCGCGTCCTCGACCCGGGGCTGCACGCTGGGACGGTGTTCGCGGCCCGCCTTGCCGAACAGTGGGAAGCCGAGCCGTTACCGGTGGTCCGCGGGGTGCTGGGCCCTCACGCGGAGTCCATTGTCGTCAACGATTCGGCGCCCTTGGCCGAGGTTCTCGACCGAGGCCTGGCCTACTCCAACAACTTCATTGCCGAGCAGGTCCTGCGCACGATGGCGTGGCAGGTCTTCGATGAGCCCGGGTCCTGGGAGGGCGGCACCGAGATCGTGCAGGCCTATTGGGCCGGCTTGGGACGAGACGATGGTGCGGTCATCGAGAACGGCTCGGGCCTCACTCGCCGCGGACGCCTCACGGCGGAAGGACTGGTCGACGTGCTCGTCGCCGCATCACGCGAGACGCCCGAGCTGCTCGATGCGCTACCCGTGTCCGGCGAGCCTGGGACGCTTCGCGCTCGCCTGCGACGCGCCGATGGCCGGGTTCGCGCCAAGACCGGCACGCTCAACGGGGTCAGCGGCCTCTCGGGCGTCCTGACCGATATCGACGGGCAGCCGTCGGTGGCCTTCAGCATCCTCGTCAACGCCAAGCCCAAGGCGTTCATGCCCGCCGCCTCGCGCCGCCGGGTCGAAGACCAACTGGTGCTGGTGTTGCTCGCCCAGCTGTAGGGGATCGCTCGGATGCGCCAGGTTGCGACCGCGGCGCTGGAGGAACTTCGCGCGACGTCCGAGGACGCCGTGGTTTGGGACGAGTTCAAAGTGCCGTGTCCCTGCGTCCGCGCCGCCCTCCGGGTCGTGGCGAGCTCCTTGGCCAACCGCGCCCGGGCGAATCGCCAGCGTCGCTCGACGCTCCGCACGTTGCCGCCCACCGCGTCGGCGATCTCTTCGAGCGCGTAGCGGAACGAGTCTGGACCCCAGTACCCGACGGGCGCGGCGTAGAACCTGTCTCTTATACACATCTCCGAGCCCACGAGACCTCTCTACATCTC
>CAJXVA010000755.1 GCA_913061055.1 uncultured Pseudomonadota bacterium | reverse complement strand
GGGCGGGGGCGGCCGCACGGGGATCGGCGGAATCTCGCCGACCCGCATCCGCATGGAGCTGACCGGACACTCGGGGCACTGCGTGGCGATCCGCGCCAGCAGCTCGTCCTTCATGTAGACCAGCTCGTGCTGCCACTGGGTGTCCCGGACAAAGACCACCAGCTGCTTGCCCTTGAGGGCACCGGGCCAGGCGACGGCGCGCAGCCGGGGTCCGACCATCTCGCTCCACGCGATCTGCAGCCGCGTCAGCCGAAGTCGCTCCGGCGGCACGATGATCCGGACCGCGTGCGCGGCAAACTCGCGCGCCGGTCGGCTCTGGCCGTGGTTGATGCGACGCGCCATGGACTCCGATCAGTGTGCCACGCCCTGCCGCTGCGCGCTGTCGTGGGCGCGCTGGCCCTGTTGTCGGTCGGTTGCGCTCCGCGGACCGGCTGGGTTCGCATCGAGCAGGTCTGCCAAGCTTCAGCTCCGCCGCGGGTCTGCTTCGAAGCCGAGCCCGACGCGCCGCTGACGCTCGAGGTCGGCGGGACGGTGTTGGTGCCGGGCGAGTGCGCGGAGGCGCCGGAGGCGAAGCAGGCGTCGCTGAAGGTCTCGGTGGTAGACGGTCGAACGGGCGAGCGGCAACGCAAGCGGGTGGGTGCCGGGCGTGGTCGCACCGCGACGGTCACGGCGGCGCAGACCGACGACGGCGTCGATATCGGGGTCGACCGCGAGCGCTGCGGCGGTTGAACTCAGCGCTGGGGTCCAGGGCCGCCGGGAAGGACAACTGCGCCCTGTACCCACGGGCGTGAGATGCTCGGACCTGATGTCGGACCTTTACAACGTCGTGGTTGAAAAGGCCGCTGGCGCCTCGCTGGAGCTGCGGCTCACGCCCACCCAGCCCGACTGTTGTCCGTTTTACACGACCCCATTGCTTGCGCTCGGAGTCCTCACGGACGTCCTCCGCAGGCACTGGGGCAGTCATTGCGTCGATGGAGGTCGACGAGGTGAAGGGGCTTCCGTGGTCCTATGGTGATGCGGCACCCACTGCGCTGTATCGGATTCGTGTCACCGACGAGAGTGTCCTCGAGGGCCTTCCTATCGGATGCGAATTCGGCAGCACAGCGTACGATGCGCGGTCGGAACGCGGCTTCGTGGAGCCTTGGCTGGCTCGGTGAACAGCGACGCTCGGTGTCCTGCAGGGCCCTAAGGATCTTCGCTACCGCGCTGCGTCACCCGCTTCGCGGGCCAGCTTCGCGAAGCTGCGCCGGGTCGCGGCTTCCTCATCCGTGACAACACGAACATCGGTCTGCGCCTGGCGGCGTAACCACGATAGCCGGCCGTCGTCGATCTCATCGAGCACCGCGCGCAGCAACGGGACAGCGGTCGCAACCGAAGGCTGCGTGCTGCTGCCGGCGCGGTCCAACGCAACCCGCAGCGCATCGGGCCGGGCGCGAAACACCAACACCGCCCGCCCCAGCGCGTACCTTCGCGCGAACTCGGTGTCCGCGGCTTCGATCGCTTCGAGTTGGGTCCGCGCCACGACGCTTGGTGAGTCCCAGTCCGGATCCGCGGCGTGGTCGAGCGAGGCAGCCGAGGCCGGGGGCGACTTGCCGCGGGCGCGCTTGAGCCGGGCATCGAGCCGCTCGAGGTATTCGTCGCCCTCGGCGTCGGTGAGGCCAGAGCGCAGCAGCTGCTCGATGTCTGCAAGGGGCACGTTGCCGCGTTTTCGAAGGGTGAGGGCGCGGGCGATCGCGAGGTCGACGAAGCCGTGCTCGAGCAGCCGGGGCAGGGCATTGGCGATCGGCTCCACGCGGTTCGGAGACTGCGGGCCCAGGTCGCGCTCAAACGCCTTGAGCAGGCGCGCGTGCACGTCGGTCCGCTCCACGTACTGACGACCCATCGACAGCTCGTACGCCACCAGGGGTGGGTCGCCGGCGCTGGAGTCGGCTTCGAGCACCAGGACGGCCCACAAGATGGCGCGTTCGGTCTCGTTGAACAGCGTGCCGAGCCCGGGGACTCGGCGACGCCAGTAGGCGGTGCAGAACGAGCGTCCGTAGTGAATGGACAGCGCGGCGAGCTGGCGGCCTAGGGGTCCCGGTGGGCGGGTGGTCTCAATGCCGAGCTGACGCAGCGCGTGGGTGTGGACCTTCGCCAAGTAGCCGCGGGCCTGGGTGTGCGCGCTCGGGCCGAGCCCGGAGGTTTGAAGCCGGGCCCGCGCCAAGGCGACGGTCGACAGGACGGTGTCGGACAGTGGGGTGACGATGGCGGTGGCCGGATCGGGCAAGCGTGCATCGATCTCGACGTCTACGCTTGCCTGCGCCACGAGCTTGGCGAGCGCCTCCAGCTCGGTGTGACCGGCCAGCAGCGGGATGCGCCTGCGCGCGGCATCGGCCGAGTCGGCCGCCAGGAGGGCCTTTCGTGCCGCCACCGCGTCGAGCGGAATCTCTGGGCAGAGCATCGGCAGCAGGGCCGCCGCGTACGGGTCCTCCGCCGCCATCTCGCCGACCTCCTCGCAGTTCGCCGGCAGCACCGGGGGCGGCGCGAGCGGCTTGGGCACTGGGGTGTGCAGCGCCGGGCTCAGCACCGAGACCGGATCGGACCCGCACGCCGCAACGAGCAGCAGGCTACTGCTCGACCAAGCGACGAATGACTTCGCGGAGGCGGTGAACACCGCCCATGTCGCGCGCCATGAACTCAAGACCGACACCATCAGGATGGTCCGTATTGCGGACGACAGATAACACCTCGAGCGGACGCTCGCTGCCCGGGGGCGTGATCTCGATGATCACCTCTTCTCCGGAGTTGGGCCGCGTGTCGTCGGGGGTGAGGAGCAGGCCTCCACCTTCGGAGATCTCCGAGAGCGCGGCCACCACAAAGTCGTTGGTGTTTTGCCGGCGCCACCGAATCTCGACCATCACGGGCAGGCGAACGTGTCGCCGACGCGCGTTGAGCTTCAGCTCCCCAGCGCCGACCCGGCGGAGGAATTGCAGCTTGGTCCACTCGGTGCCGGTGCAGCGGAGCACGCCGCCGGCTCGAACCCGCAGTCGGGGCCGCGCGGGGTGCCAGTCACGGCCAATCGCGCGGACCATCATCTTTCCGGGCAGGGAGGGGAAGTGCACCTCGAGGAGGACCTCTTCACCCGGCTCGAACCCGTCCGTGGTGAACACCTGAAGCGCGCATTCTTCCCCGGGCGCGTCGATCGCTTCGACGAAGGCCTCAGGGGATGCGTAGTGGCAGCGAATTTTACGCAATGTCCGATACAATTCCAGTGGGTGTAGCTGACCATACCACATCGCAACTCGCCGGGCTGTTGTCCGTTTGTGAGCCGTCGCGCGTTGGCCGCGGGAACCCTGTTGTCGTCGCGGCGACAGAGGGGGCCTTATGATGCGCAGAACGTGACTTCGGCGGCTTCTGGCGAGCCAACGACCCGCGCGGTCGTTTTGGTACCCACCTACAACGAGAAGGAGAACATCGACACGATCCTCGCTGCGATTCGAAGTGCGCAGCCGACGTTCGATGTTTGCGTGATCGATGACGCGAGTCCCGATGGGACCGGCGCGCTCGCCGACGCTTGGGCAGCCCGGGACGAGAAGGTCCACGTCCTGCACCGCACGGGCAAGGAAGGACTCGGTCGCGCCTACCTCCATGGATTCACGTGGGCACTCGAGCATGAGGCGGGCTTCACCCATGTGTTCGAGATGGACGCTGACGGCAGCCATCCGCCGAGGTTTCTCGGCGACCTGCTGCGGGCCACCGAGCAGGGCGCCGACCTTGCCCTCGGCTCGCGCTACGTTGAGGCTGTCTCTTATACACATCTGACGCTGCCG
>CAJXVA010000754.1 GCA_913061055.1 uncultured Pseudomonadota bacterium | reverse complement strand
GGTCTCGTGGGCTCGGAGATGTGTATAAGAGACAGGCCTCGAGGGATGCCCGTGCCGAGCCGCGCGCGTTCGCGATGGCATCGTTGAACGACTCCACGCGCGCACCTTCGGTCGCCCACAAGGTGTCGAACGCTCGCTGGTCGCAAGCGGAGGGCACGAATCCCGCCAGGCGTCGGTCGCCTTGGACCATCCCGGCGAACCCCCACAGCACGCCTGGCCTTCCATCTGCGTCGACGACCACCAGGACGCCAAACATCTTTCCCCCCATCGGACCACGCACGACCTCGGCCGGGAGGTGCGCGGACAGATGCGACTTCAGCTGCTCCGCGGCCCGGACGGCGACCGGATGGGGGCAGCCCTGGCGGAACGGGGTGGGAAAGATCGTCGGGAGCGTCGCGATATCGACGTCGAGCCGAACCGGCTCCGGCTCCTGCTCCGGCTCCTGCACCAGCGTCACGAGTCTTCGAACGTCGGCACGGGCGCGAGCACGGTTTGTCCGGTACGGACCGGCCGCGGTGCGATGACGGTTTCGCCCGTGATGATCGCAGGCAGCGGCGTCTTCAGCTCACCGCCGACGGGGGCGGTGACGAGGGTGTTGCCGCCCAGCGATGTCGGCTCATCGCCACGCTTCTCTCGAACGACCGGCGGTTTTCCGTTGCGGGTGAGGTAGTGAGACGCGTCGTGCTGGATCTCTCCAGCGGCCGACACTTGCACGGCCTTCGAGTTCTCCAGAGCCCGGGACAACGCCCCCATGAAGTGGGCGCCGGAGTTGTACCGACGGTGCACGTCGATCTCGAACGCCCGCAGGAAGACCATCTCGACCGCGTCGGAAACGTCGAGTCCGAACGAACGCGGCGTGGGCCGTCGCTCCTCGTCGAGGCACGCGTCCCGCAACGACTCGAAGTCATCTCCGGGCATGACCTGCCCGCCGCCGAGCATCATCTCCATGATCACCAGGGCCATCGCAAACACGTCGGTCCACGGGCCCACGAGGTGCTCGTAGCCCATGAACTGTTCGGGCGAGGCGTACTCGGGGGTGAGGAACGTGATCGCGTCGTCGAACGGCTCGCCTTCGAGCCGCGCGAGCGCGTAGTCCATGATGCGAACGGTCGAGCCCAGCGCCAAGGTGGCGTCATCGACGAAGAGGTTGCCCGGGTTGAGGTTGCGGTGGGTGAGCCCATACGCATGGGCGGCCGCCAGCGCACGGAGCGTCGGATGCATCAACGCGAACACCTCGGTGATGGAACGCTGTTTACTACCGTCGCGCCTCTCGGCATCGAGAACGGTTTGTAGCGAAACCCCTTCGACCCACTCCAGCAACATGCACGGGATCTCGCGGTCGCCGACACCCATCCAGCCTTGGCCCAACACCCGAGTCATGCTGGGTTGGTCGGCGGAGAGTGCCCCCAACAGGGAGGTGATCCGCCGGAACCGATCGCGGAACGTCGATAGGCTCTCTGGGGACAGGGTCCGCAATCCGTAGAAGCACTTGAGGGCGGCCTCACCGGTGCCATCGGGAGAGGCGGCCCGGTACACCATGCTCAAGCCATCGCTCGAGATGAGTTCCTCGACAACGAAGCCTCCATGGATCTGCGTTCCGAGCAGGCCGAGCACGTCGACCTCAGCGATCGGAAGCTCGGCCGTCGGCTCGCGCGGCTTCAGAACCGGCGTGCCGTAGATGTCGGTCTTTGGATCGGCCTCTTCCACGGGGGTCTGCAGGCCGAAGCCCTACGGCCTCTACGGTAGCGGCAACGCCTACATGCGTCCACTGTCAGGAGCGCGCGCTTCCCGATCAGTTTCCGAGCGTGACCCGCGGTACACCCGCGGCCTGCAGCCAGTCTGCCACACGGGCGTGGTTGCGTGTCCCGAGGACCAGCATCTCGTCCTGAATCCGGCCGCCGCACCCGAGTTCTTTCTTCAGCTGCGGAAGAAATGCCTTGGCCGCGTCCGGGGGAATGCCTTCGACACAGGTCACCGTCTTGCCGCCCTGCCCCTTGCTCTGGCGGCGAACGACGGCACGCCGACCTAGGTGGAGCGCGGTCTCGTCCGCCGGACCCTGCTCGATCGGCGAGGTGGTGGGCTTGGGCTCCGGGGCGGGACCCGGCTCGAGCTCGACATCCGCAAGCCCACCGAGCGCGGCCGCGAACGGGTTGGTCGCGAGCGCGTCGTTGTCGCCGGTGATCTTGTTCTTTTTGCGGCTCATCGTGGGCCGAGACGCATGAAGCGGAAACGATCATGCCATATCATGAGCGCATGTCCTCGCGTCGTTTCGTCTCCAAGGAGCTGCTGTACACCATCGCGCCGCTGGCCATCGCCGCCGGCTTCGCGTACGCGGCTCACGGAGGCTTGCTCTGCAACGGTGGCCACAAGACCGAAGTGACGGTCGTCGCCAAGGCTGCGCGAGGCACCAAGGTCGACGTCTACCAAGACGGGAAGAAGGTGAAGGCCAAGCGTCGCTCCGCCCGAAAGCGGCGGGCCGCGGCCACACCACGCACCCCGAGGAAGATCGGATCCAAGGCCTTTCGCGCGACCGAGACCCACTGGGTTCCCCGCCGGGCCGTGGAGCGGATCTTCGCGGATCCCAGTTTGCTCCGCGGCGCCGGCGACCTCGTTCCTCAGCGAGAGTGCAGTGGTCTCAACGGATTCCGCTTGGAGAACGCGGCCAAGGACGGCTTCTTCCGCCGACTCGGCTTCCGGGAAGGGGACCTGATCACCGCCATCGAAGACCAGCGTCTCGACTCTCGCCGGGCTGCTCGCGAGGCGATCTCCGATCTTCAGCAGGCCGACCGTGTGACCGTCACCGTCATTCGCAACAACAAGACCCTGCAGAAGACCTTCCTCATCGAGTAGCAGCCTCGATTCGATACCCCTTGGGGGCTCGCGGAGCCCATCGTAGGGGGAAAAAGACGGCTGAGCTGTTGCGTCGGGTTTCCAGGCGTTGAAGTGGCCGCGGCGTGCGTAGTAAGACCCTGTCTGTCTGGGTCTGCATGCATCGCGCGTTCGTCCATCTCGAGCTCAACACTGACGACATCCAGCACGCTCGCGCGTTCTACGAGCAGGTGCTCGGGTGGTCGTTCGACGACGTGCCGATCGGTGGGGAGACCTATACACAGATCAACACGCCGACCGCTCCCGGCGGAGGCATCCAGCTCAAGGCCGACGAAGAACTGCCGGCGCACTGGATGCCGTACGTCGCGGTCGACAGTGTGGCCGACACCGTCGCCCGGGCCCGTGATGCGGGAGCGCGGATCTTGGTCGACACCTCCGACGTCGAAGGGCACAGCCCGGTCGCGGTGATCGGAGACCCGGCGGGCGCCATCTTTGGGATCTGGGAGGCTGCCGCGGAGACCGTGTCGGAACCGGAAGCGGCACCCGCAGAAGACGAAGCTCCCGTCGCAGAGCCCGCGCCGAAGAAACCCGGTCGGGCGAAGGCCAAGGCTGCGGTGAGTTCCCCGTCGGCCGGCGACGCCAAGGACGAGGCCGCCGCGTCGAACGCAGCTGCCCCCGCCAAGGCTTCGGCGAAAAAAAGGGGCGCCGCGACAAAGAAAAATCCGCGGGCACCGAGTTCCGAGTCTCCCGTTGCTGCGAAGGATGACGCCCCAAGCGCCCCCGCCAAGAAGCAGGACCCGACGGCGAAACCTGTAGCCGCGAAGGAGGCTGCCCCCTCGAAGGAGGCTGCGCCCGCCAAGAAGGCTGCTCCTGCCAAGAAGGCTGCGCCTGCCAAGAAGGCTGCGCCCGCCAAGAAGGCTGCGCCTGCCAAGAAGGCCGCGCCTGCCAAGAAGGCTGCGCCCGCCAAGAAGGCTGCGCCTGCCAAGAAGGCTGCGC
>CAJXVA010000753.1 GCA_913061055.1 uncultured Pseudomonadota bacterium | reverse complement strand
TAACCGATCGAGATAATTCAGGTTCTCCGCTCACCGAATTGAGGACACCCCCTAGGCGACGCTGGAAGGCGAACGCTCCAGCCCATCGGTAACTCAATGAACACGATCACAACCCAGATTCACACGCTCTTGGCACTCTCGCTGTTGGCCGCCCCGCTTGCAGCCTGCGACGACGGGGGGCCCGGACCCGGCGTTGAGGCCGAGGACGACCAAGGCGAGGTCGGCGGCAAAGGTGACGACCTCGACGCCACCGCAGAACGCAGCGCTGTCATCCGTGCCATCCACAACGACTTTGTCGACGAGGCCGTCAACGGTCTGCCGAATGAGTTCTTGGTCACAACGTACGAAGTGGCGGGGAACTACGCGTGGGTGCAGGCCAAGGTGCAAGCGCCCGGCGGTGGCGAGATCGACTGGACACAAAGCGACTACCGGCCCCTCATCGACTCAGGGGAATTCGACGGCCCGTTCCTCGCCGCACTCGTGGCCAACGACGGAGACGAGTGGGGGGTCGTCACCGCGGACATCGGAGCGACAGACGTGTGGTGGGACCGGCTGTGGCTCGACTACCCGATTCAGTGCGGCCTGTTCCCGCTCGACGGGCGGTGCACGGACGTCTCCGAGCCAGCGTTCGGGACCGATGGCCGCAAGGCGATCACCGGGGCGATTCATGACCAGTTCCTCGATGAGGAACTGGGCGGCCAAGCAAACGAGCTCGTCATCTCCTGGATGCGCGCCGGTGAGCGCTATGCCTTCTTGCAAGCCGATGTACAGGGTGTCGGTGGAACCGAACTCGACTGGAGCAACAGCGTCTACGCCGAGTCGGTGGAAGAGGGCCTGTTCGACGGACCTCACATGGAGGTGTTCCTCGAGCGAAGCGGCGACGGGTGGCGCGTCGCCGCTCACGACATCGGTGCCACCGACGTGTGGTGGTCGGACGTGTGGCACAGCGCCGAGGACGTACCCTGCGCGCTCTTCGACGTGACCGAATGCATCTAGGCTTGGGGCTGACGAGTCCCCCAGCCTCGCCCCTCTCTCAGTCCGCGCCAACCACGCTTGCCCCTGCCCCTCGCCCCACACAAACGCGCGCCAGCACATACGCGTGGTCGCTGGCCTTCCCGCCCAAACTCCCGGGATCGACACCGTTCAACTCGTTGCCATGCAGGACCTCGTACTCCACCGCACCAGCCTCGAACGCTCGCTTGGAGACCACCCCGTGCATCAACACCTGCAGCTGTCCGCGGTGGTTGTAGTCGTACCGCTCGCTTGGCGGCAGGGTCTCCACCATGTTGACGCTGTCGTCGCCACACAGCGTGCGCAAGGTCGAGCTGAACTCGAAGTCGTTGAAGTCGCCCGTGACGTAGTAATCCACACCCGCTTCGTGGACCTCGTCCACCGCGGCTCGAATGATCCGGGCCTGCGAGACGCGGGTCTTCTCTTTCTCATCGAAGCCGGGCCGCTCCGGTGCGAACACGCTGTTTTGGTGGCGCTTGCTGGCGAGGTGCACGTTGACGACCACGAGATCCCGATCCTGCCCCAGCACCTCGAAGCGGGCGAGCAGCGGCTTGCGTGAGCCCTCGAATGCTTCGCTGCCATCGCCCAGGCGCCGCATGGACCTGCGGTGCAGCTCTACGCGCTTCGGGTTGTACAAGTACCCGTTGCGGATGTTGCCACCCGGTTGACCGCCGTCGGCGTCGACTTCGGGGGGAATATCGGCCCAGCGATAGCTCGGACCGCCCTGGCGCTTCACATCCTTGATCAGCTGCTTGTACGTCTCCGAGGCGTCGACGACCGAGCTGAGTTCTGCGCCGTCGTTGTCCTGGATCTCCTGCAGCGCGACGATGTCGGGGGCTCCCGCCTCGTCCACGATGGCCCGAGCGAGCATCTCGAACCGTCCGTAGTGGAGGTCGTCATCAATGTCGCGCTCCGGGTCCTTGACCATGTGGGCCCCTTCCACGTGCACGTCGAGGTTGAAGCCGTTGAGCGTGAGGATGGTGATCCCCTCGCCGTCGCTGGTGAGGGAGACCTTGGACTCCACCACCGGCGGCACGTCGTCGACCTCGATGCTTCCGCGGGCGACGATTTGATAAGCCTCGGAGCGGTAGTTCAGCGGCCCGATGACTGCGGAGCGCAGCGTAGCGCCGACGTTCACCGGCGGAGCGCGGTCGTAGTCCAGCATGCGGAAGCCGGGAAGCCACCGGTGGGGACGAGCCGGGTCGATGACGACGCCGCCGTGAACCGTGCGCGTGCCGCTGAGGCCAGGGGGAGCGCACACGTAGTCGCCGAACGGATTGCTCGGCGCGACGAACGTGGAGTCCTTGGGGATCCCCACCAACATCGCCTCGAGGCCATTGAGGACTCGGGCCAGCTGCTCCTCGTCGTCCGGCAGAAACTCCGCGGTCAGCCACACCGGTTCGATCGAAGGCGCATCCCCAGGAACGAGCTTGGCTTCGAACGGTTTGAGCTGGGTCGTGGGTCGGCCGTTGTCACCGTTCACATAGTCGAGCACGCGGCCCTCGAGTTCGAGGTGCAGTCCCACTTTGGCCTTGCGCCGCGGGCTGTAGACGAACACCGCGTCCGACACGAGCGGGTCCTCGGAGCCCATCGGGTCCTGCACGAAGTAGCCCTTGCGCGCGTGGCCGGTGACGACGCCCTGGATGCGCACGGTCTCGCCCGACACGGGGGAGAGGAGTCCAGACCCCTGGATGGCGCAGATTCGAGTCAAGGGGAGGAGGTCCGTCACGAGCGGGATGATAGCGCCGGCACGCCCGTCGAGTTCGGTCTCAATCCCCGCCGACCAGCTCATCAACGGGCGGGAATCGAGCGTTGCGCCCTGCCCGCACGGTTTTCTTTCCCCGGCGGTGATCTTCTCAGCTTCGGACGGGGCCACACATCCCCATGACCAAGATGAAATCGAACGCATCGCGGGCCTGCGCGTGGCTCAGCAGCCTGGTCTGGGTGGCGGCGTGTAACTCCTCCTCGCCGAGCGGAGGACGTGCGACCGAAGCGGACGCGGGGTCCTCCAGCACCACCGAAGACTCGACCGGCGTACTCCCGACCAATACCGGTCCGGAATCCACGTCGACGAACGAGGGGTCCACCGGCGCGATTCTGTCCTCCTCGTCGGACGCCTCCTCGGGCGGCTCGGCCACCGGCAGCTCGACCACAGGCGGGCAGCTCGCGTCGACCGTGGTCTTCGTCAACTTCGAAGGCGGCGAGTTCTCGGACAGCGGGCCCGCGGCCACCATGACGCCGTACCCCTTCGAAGAGGAACGCGACGAAATTCTCCAGCGGATGCGGGCGCACTATGCGGCCTTCGACGTCTCCATCGTCACCGAACCGCCCGGCGAGGGTCCGTACACAACTGCCGTGATCGGGGTGCCCCAAACGCCGACAACTATCGAAGGCCTCGGCCCCCTCGACTGCGGGAACGCGATCGCGGATCACGTCGTGTTCACGTTCTACTCCGGCCAGTCGCCCGCGCGACTGGCTGCAATTGCCAGCTCGACGCTCGCGGTCTCATTCGGCGTTGGTCACCATGAAGACCAGACGGATCTCGCCGCCCGCGACCCCTTCGACGACGCCGAGTTCCTCGACATTTGTGTCACTCCGAGGTCCGGGCCGGAATGCTGGCCGGACAGCGACGCTTGTGGGGACGATACGCAGCAGAACTCCTACCAAGAGCTGTTGATCTCGCTCGGGCCAGCGTGAAGCACGGGACCCCGGTGAAAAACCCGTCTGGAAGCTCGGCGGCTGAAACGAGAATCGCGTTCCGCTAGCGGCCGTCCCCAATTCGGTGGAATGGTCAGAGGGGTGTCAGCAGAGTCCAGGCCAAG
>CAJXVA010000752.1 GCA_913061055.1 uncultured Pseudomonadota bacterium | reverse complement strand
GGTGTCGTCGGCATCCGTGGGGACCGGTTCGGCAAGGAAATCGATGGCACCACCTCCGAGGTCACGGCGGACGAGGAGGAGCGCTGGGCCAAGCAGCGGACGCTGGCGCGATTTCCCCACGTGGGCGTGCTGGCCTCGAGCAGCGCCGGGGAGTCGTCCCACGAGTGGTCGGTGCTCGAGGCTGGGGTGTTCAGCCATGAGGTGCTCTCCGGCTTGTCGGGTGCTGCCGATATCAACGAGGACAAGCGCATCGAGTACAGCGAACTCCAGTCGTTCGTCGCGTCTGCGAACCGGGCGGTGGAAGACCCGCGAGCCAAGCCCAGCGTCGTCGTGCACCCTCCGGCACTCGATCCGCACGAGCCGCTCATCGATCTGAGTTCGATCCGTGAGGCCGCGTTGCTGCAGGGGGACCTCTCTTCACTCGGGCACTTTCACGTCGAGCTCGCGAACGGGCGCCGGCACCTCGATGGCCACGTCGGCGGGACGGTGACGCTCGCGCTTCCCGAGGGGGAGCTGTATCTGCGAGCCGGTGATGTGGAGTACCCGATGGTGCTTCGCGCCGGAGAGACGATCTCTTTCGATCAGCTGCAGCCGCGCGCGGTCCAGGACGCGGCGCGAGGCAGCACGGCCGCGTCGTTTCGACGGGAGTTGTTCGCCGAGCCCTACACCTACGACTACTACCGGGGGTACGTGGACAGCGTGGGGGCGCTCCCGGTCGTCGCGCCTCGGCGTACGGCCGCTGCTGTGCCCCGGCCGGTCCCGCCGCCGCGCTTGGAGTCGTCACCGAGCGATCTCGGGCCCCCGCCACAACGGTCGAAGCGGGCGCGCCGCGGTGGGATTGCATTGGTCACGGTCTCCGCGATCACCGGGGCGGTGGCAGTCGGGACTGGAATCAGTGCGGGGGTCCTCCGGTCTCGATTTACAAGCGCGGCGAACGAACGGGACGCCGCGCGCTACGTCGACCCGCATCGTCAACGCGCGACCGCGGCGGTCGTCATGGCCCTCACCAGCGGCGTGACCGGAGTCCTGGGCGGTCTGCTGTTGCGCCGGGCCAAGGCTCGCAAGGACGAGTGAGATGCCGTGCCGGGTTTTTCCTCAGCCTACGAGAAGGCTCAGCATCCGCGGGCTTGGCCGCGGGCCCAGCACGACAAGGCCGCGGCATCGAGCTCGTTGCAGGCCGAAGCAAATCCCGTGCAGATGGGTTCGAGTTGGCACTGCACGGTGCAGGTCGCCGCGTCGTCGATCAGCGCGCACGCGACCCCCTGGTCGCAGGTCCCCACGCAGCCATCAAAGCAGGCCTCGGCTTCGCAGGAGCCGCTCTCGATCAGGTCGTATTGGATGCCGCATTGGGCTGGGTCCAATCCGAAGTATTCGGTCAGGTCGGTGGAACACGTCGAGGTGCACGGCGGACTCGAGGCGCAGTCGGTGCGGGTCGAGCACAGGGCATCGCATGCCAGGGCGCACGCCCCGTCGGTGCATTGTCCATCGACGCAGGCTCGCCCATCGAGGCAGTCGCGCCCGTCATCGCACGCGGCCTTGTCCTCGAGGGGAAGCGAGCAGGAGAGCATCGTCCCGAGGAGTGCGAGGAGCATGCGAGAGCGAAGACGCATCGATGAATTCGTACCAGGGTGCGGAGCGCTTCGCAGTAGGGCTGGCGGTCTACGGCGGGCGGCGCTACACCACTGCTGCGTGAGCTGGTTCGTTCGAGACGTGGGAGTGGCGATGGTTTGCCGGAGCGCCGCGTTCGGATTCGTGCTTGCCCTGGCTGGGGGCTGCGGACTGGCCGACGCCGTGTCGTCCGATTCGTCCGAGGCGCCGGAGATCCCCGATGACTTTCCACAGCTCGAGGCGCTGGACTCGGCCCGGGTCGACATTGTCGTGGATGGCGAGGGGTACGAAGACGAGGGGCAATGCAGTCACGGACCCACGATCGACGCGACCGGAGTCCGCTTCCGGGTGACCGTCGGGTTCTTCGAGGTCTCTGTGACGGGTCGGGAGATCGATCGCTACAGCTCCGAGGCCGATCAGGTCTCCGCGTCTTGGGTTGGGCCCGAGACCTACACGTCGAGCTCCGAGTGCGGAGAGTCCGTAGTGCGCTTCGAGGGCGAAGAGCCCTTCGATGGCATCACCGGCGATGAGGTCGCCACGTGGGGGACGCTTCAACTCGTCCTGTGCAACGATCTCGGCGAGGTGCTCGAAGTGTCGGGCAAGTTCTCCTGCGCTCTGTAGTCGCGCCGGTGATGAGCCGCTGACAACCGCGGCGCTGCTGTGCGCCCGAACCAATAAAAATGAGCGCCTGAGCCAGATTTGCGGGAGTTGGCTCAGACGCTCCGGAATCCTCTGCACGAGAGTAGGAGCGGGATGTGCAGAGTGATGGACTAGGAAAACGAAACGACGAATCAGGAGAATCCAAGAGGGCCCGCTGCTTGCCGACAGTGGTGTGCCCTCGACACACACTTCATACCTCATCCTACAATGTGCGCAAGCATTAATTGGGGGTTGGGGCAAGAATTCGGGGAAACGACCGCATCTGGTCCCTAGCTGCCGCGGATCTTGGCCAACACCAAGCGTGCGGTGGTGGTGAGCCCCTGCGGATGCAAGGCCGCCTCGATTCTCCGCGCTCGCATCGTCCGCTCTGCGGCCTCCATCCGGCCGGCCTCGTCCAGGTCGTGCCAGGCGGGATGGGACCGGACGCCGTCTTCCCCACCCTCGGGGCGCCAGGCTGCCACGACCTGTTCGATCAGCAGTTCGCGTTCGGCTTGTGGGGTCATGCCAACTCCGCGTCGAGGTCGATGCCACGCTTCTTCAAACACTGCGCCAGCAGGCTGCGGGCGCGGGTCACGTTTTGCAGGAAGGTGTTGAGCTTCATGTTCATGCGCGTGGCCAGGGTGACGTCGGGCGTGCCCGGGCCGGACAGGCGCGCGTCGAGGGCCGATGCCGGTTTGCCCGGGAGCTTCTCGCGACACGCTTCGATCGCGCGGCGAAGCATGGGATCGGGGGGCGCCGCATCAACCTGGTCGCTCAGCGCTCTCGACTCGAGCCGCGCGACGACGTCGGGGCGAACCCGTCGGCGTCGCAGGTCGCTGACCGCAAGATTGCGGCCGATTCGAACCGCGAGTCGAAGCAAGCAGTTCGGCTTTCCGTCAGGTTCGACGCGAGGCGCGACCTGCCAGATCCTCAGAAGCGTCTCCTGCACGACCGCCTCGACGTCGACCGCCCCAGCGACCGAGGTGAGACTGGCCCGGACGCGAGACTCCGCACCGGCGACCCAGCGCGCGAACGCGTCAGGGTCGCCGGCGGCGATGTTGGGCAGGTGGGTGTCGAGGTCAGTCATCGCGGCTCAGAAGACGACTGCAAACGCGCGTCCGTTGTTGGTGAGACAGAGCGAGCGCGGATCCTGCGGGGTCGGCTCCGAAACGCGTACGACCAGCCGGATGCGGGTCCCCGGAGGGATCTTGCCCTCCCGTGTCGTGCCTTCGGTGACGACTGCGGCCCCGATGTCGGTGCCATCGGCCAGTCGAATGGTCAGCTCGCCGCCAGGTGCCCAGTCGATACCGTCCGGAACGAGAACCTCGACAATCCACAGGTCGCCCGACTTGGACACGACCACGCCGTAGCCCTTGTCGTCTTTGATGACCCCGGTCTGGGTCACGGCTTCGCGTCGCCCCAGCTCCTTGTCCATCACGTCGAGCTTGGCTTCGAGCGCGTCTGCGGGCAGTGCTGCCTCGGCGAGAGCCTCTTCCTCGGCGAATCCGTCCGCCGCCGCGTCGTCCTGCGAGTCGTCACGGGAACCGCCCAGGATGCGTCGTCTGTCTCTTATACACATCTGACGCTGCCG
>CAJXVA010000751.1 GCA_913061055.1 uncultured Pseudomonadota bacterium | reverse complement strand
CAGAGCCAGAGCCAGAGCCAGAGCCAGAGCCAGAGCCAGAGCCAGAGCCAGAGCCGGAACCGGAACCCGAGCCCGTGGCGAAGAAGCCGGCCGCGACAAAGCGGACGCCCAAGCCCGCGAAACCGAACAGGCCCGCGTCTCCCCGTAAGACCTCGAACAACGACTCGAAGCCCGCGGTCAACACCAGTGGCGCCTCCGCCTCGGAGCTCGCCGAGTTGGGCAACGGAGCCTTCAACCGCGGGGAATACAAGAAGGCCGCGTCCTACTTGGAGAAGGCGGTTCGAAAGGTGCCAGGCAACGCGAAGTACCGCCTGCTCCTCGGCGACACGTACTTCAAGCTCGGTCGTTTTTCCAAGGCACGAAAGCACTACGTCGAGGCAGACGAACTCGGTGTTTCGGCTGCGGCCCGGCGCATCGAGAAAGTCGACGCGAAGCTCGGCGGCTGAGCCCCCGGTCGGTCAATCAGGAGGACTTGCCGTCGTCCCTGGACGCGGCGAGGGGGCGGGTCTTCGGGTTCTTGCCGGCAACCATTCGCGAGAAGCGGTCTTCAAATGCGGGGGTCATCTCGGGATGGGTGAAGATGTAAAAGCGACCCTCGACGATCGCCTCGTGCACAGCATCCGCGACGGCCTCCGCGGGGAGTCCGCGGGCGACCTCGTCCGCGTAGTACTTGCCCACCTCCGCCATCAGCGGGTCGGACGAGGGGACGGGGTTCTTCAGTTCATCGGGGCGGACGGACTCCGAGGCGGCGATCTGAGTCTTCACAAACCCTGGCGCCAGCACCGAGCATCCGAGCTTGGACTGCCGCAGGGCCAAGTCGTGAAAGAGGCTCTCGGTCATTCCAACGACGGCGTGTTTGGTCGCCACGTAGGGGCTGCTGAGCGGGGGTGCCAGGATTCCAGCGGCGGAAGCCGTGTTGACGATGTGCCCGGGCTCTCCGGCGGCAAGCATCCGGGGCACAAACGCCTGCAGTCCATGGATCACGCCCCACAGGTTCACACCCATCGCCCAGGCCCAGTCCGCATCGGTGCATTCCCACGCAGAACCGACCACGGCCACGCCGGCGTTGTTGCACAAGACGTTGACCGCACCGAACTGCTCGTACGCGAGGTCGGCCAACCCTTCCACCTGACTGCGCTTGGAAACATCGGTCACGAGGGTGGCGACCTGAACTCCAGCGTCATCGAGTTCGCCGCCGACATCGTTGAGGCGGCTCGAGTCGATGTCGGCGAGCACCAACCGCATGCCAGCGGACCCAAGCCGATGCGCGAGTGCTCGGCCCAAGCCGCTACCCGCTCCCGTGATGACTGCGACTTTGCCTGCGAGCTCGTCCATCGAGCGGACGATATCGCGGCTTCGCTCCAAGGCTCAGCCCGAGGTGCCGGAGCTGGAACCGGACCCCGAGGAACTACCCCAGCCGCCCGTCGATCCGCTGCTGCTCCCGGCCTCGCCGCCGCTCGAGCTCGAAGTGCCGTAGCCGTCGGTCGATGTGCCGCCGGACGAACTCGAAGCCCAGCCATCGGTGTTGTCCGTAGTTCCGTCCCAGCCCGACGTGTCCGTGTCCGTGTCGCCAAAGTCGTCCGCCTTGCCGGAAGCACTTCCGGCCGGGGCGCCCGGCTCTTTGTCCTCGGAGGAGTCGCAACCCGTTCCCAAAGTGACCGCGAGCATGGCTGTGAACAACACCGACTTCATGTAGGCAAGTATGAGCTTTGCTCCGACATATGCGAGCGGTTTTCGCGGTTAGAACCGTAAAAACCGGGAGCTTGGGACGGTTTGATGCCGTCGGAGATCGCGCCGACCGCTGAGATGCCTCGCGGTTCGCACCTGGGTGCCAGATGCGCCCACGGTGAACGCCGGCATGAAGTTCAGCCACACCCGCCCGCTATCCTCGAGGGGTGTCCCTGCCCTCGCTGGAGAGCCTTCGGTGCTTCGTCGCGATCGCGCACCGATCGAGCTTTCGCCGAGCGGCGGAGCACGTTGGCGTCACACCCACCGCCCTCAGCCAGCGCATCCGCCAGCTCGAGGACCAGCTCGGCGAGCGCGTGTTCGATCGGACCTCGCGCAGCGTGCAGCTCACCGCCGCTGGCCGGCGGCTGCTCCCGCACGCGGAGACGCTCCTCGAGCAGGCCGCTCGAGTCGGGTCCATCGTGCGCGGTGAGTCCGGCGACGAAGGTCCCGCAACGATCCGGCTGGGCACCCGCTTCGAGCTGGGGATCTCGTGGGTCGTCCCCATCGTCGCCGAGCTCCGCGGGCGGCGGCCACTGTGGAAGATCGAGCTCTACTTCGGTTCGGGCGCGGATTTACTCGGCCGGCTTCGCGCTCAGAAGCTCGACGCGATCGTCACCAGCGCCCCGATCGCGGATGCGCGCTGGCTTGCCGAGGTCCTGCACCCCGAGGCGTACGTGTTGGTCGCCAGTGAAACCATCGCCGCGGACATCGAGACCCCGGAAGATCTCGCGGGTCACGTGCTGATCGACATCAGCGCCGAACTCCCGCTCGCTCGATACATGCTCTCGGCCTCGCCCTCGATGACGTTCGCCGAAGTCTGGCCGTGTGGCAGCTCGGCGGCGGTGGAAGCGATGGTTCTCCGCGGCCTGGGGGTCGCGGTGCTCCCGCGACACACGGTGCAGGACAAGCTCGGCGGCCCGCTGATCGAGCTCCTCCCGGATCTCCCGTTCTTGGGAGATACCTTTCGGCTGCTTTTTGAAGCCGACTCGCCGCTGGAGCCGCAGCTGCGGGCCCTCGCGGCCGAACTTCGCGCCGTGCCCCTGCGGTGAGGACCGCCACGACGCGTACTGAGGGGCTGCCACACACCACGGACCTTGGGGTTTCGGTTGTTTCTGCGGGCCACCTTCCCGCATGATGCGCCCGGCTCCGCGGCCCGGAGCCCGCTTTCGCCATGTCGTACCGCAACTGGAAACTCGCCTCCGCCTTGGTCGCCGTCACCGTGGGCGCGCTCGTCACCCCGACCGCCGGCGCGAAGGAACCGCAGACCAAGGTCTTCATCAATGGGAAGCCCACTCCGGTCTTCTTCAACGACGGAGACAGCTTCCGCGGCATGGGTGGCAGCTACCAGGGCACCAAGGCCAGGCTCGCCGGGTACAACACGCTCGAGTCCTACGGCCCGGTGCACAGCTGGGGCGACTGGACCGAGAAAGAGATGTACGTGCTCGCCAAGATGGCGACACTGCTCGCTCGCAAAGGCGTTTGGCACTGCGAGACCGCGGGCGATACCGACACCTACGGACGAACGCTGCTGTGGTGCGAAGACCTGGCGGTCGAGTTGGTCCGAGGCGGTTACGCGCACGCGATGACCATCGATGACAACCCAGCCAAGCCCGTTCTCGTGGAGGCGCAAAAGGAGGCCATCGAGAACAAGCGCGGCATGTGGGCTCACGGCGTGCCGAAGTTCGTCCTCACCTCGCTTCACAGCGTCGAAGAAGACGTCAACGGCAAGGGCACCTACAACCGCCTCGTGTCGTCCGAAGACGGGCACTCGGTCCAGTGGAGGCACACCACGCGGCACAGTGAATGCGACAAGGTCTGCCACAACGTCTACGAGATCGACGATGACGCGGTCGATGCGGTCACCCTCGCGCTGAAGTCCGACACCGCCGTCGCCAGCTGGATCGCGGGCGTCTCTGATGCCGACCTTCGGGCCACGGTCGAGGAGTTCGCCGAGTTCCGGCACATCGACCGCTCGATCAAAAAGGACGACCGCGCAGCGTTCAAGCAGCACCTGCTGATCAACTACGTCAACGCCGGGAAGTTCGGCGACCAGCAGCGCAGCGACGGGGCGTGCATGATTCACGTCGACTTCAAGCGTCGCTTCGGTGAAGGGCGGGCAGCGTGCCTCAAGTAGCCCGGCTCCTGACGCTGGCCGCCCTTCACCGAAGCGA
>CAJXVA010000750.1 GCA_913061055.1 uncultured Pseudomonadota bacterium | reverse complement strand
ACAGCCCAGAGGTCACAGTCGCAGCCGGGCCGACCAAAGGGGGTCCGATCGCAACGAACGAGGCCGGCGACCGTCTCGCCGTCGCCAACAAGGGCACCGGAGACGTCACGATTTTCGAGATCGACGGTGCCGAGGATCCGGTGGAGCTCGCTCGTATCGCGGTGGGCGACGAGCCAACGTCGGTCGCGTGGAACGCAGCGGGTACCGAGCTCTTCGTGGTCAATCGGGGCTCGGGCTCCGTCAGTCGGATCGTCGATGCCGACGGTGACGCCCCCTCGGTAGACGGGACGGTCGACGTGGGCTCCGAGGCCAGCATCGGCGCCCTCTCCCCCACGGGGCAACGCCTGTACGTGTCGAACTGGGCCGATGGATCGGTCAGCGTGGTCGACACCGAGGCCATGGAAGTGCTCGACACGCTCGCACTGGGCGGGGCTCCCTATGCGGTCTGTGTCAGCAATGACCTGGACGACGACGACGACGACGAAACCCTGTACGTCACCGACTTCTATGCGCTCGACCGCATCGGCGAGGAAGCCACGGACACGGGCCGCAGAGCGCGGGTGTTCGCCGTGTCAACCGGGGACGGAGCGGTCGACGAGATCAGCCTGGAGGCCTTCGACGACGCGGGCATTCCAGAGGCCAAGGGCTCGGGAGTCTTCCCCAACCAGCTCTACGGCTGTGTCCTCAACGACGCGCACCTGTACGTGACCTCGGTCGGCGCTTCGCCTGAGCCCCTGGGAACGACCACCGACTTCCGCCAGAACGTGCAAGGCCTCGTCCACGCCATCGAGGTGGAGAGCGGAGCCGTGGACGAGGCTCGCACGGTCAACCTCAACGCCTTGGTGGACGAGCAGCTCGCCCCCAAGCGCTTCGTCGCCATTCCGGCCGACATCGCCTTCGCCCCCAACAGCGATTTCGGCTACGTCGCGTCGCTGGCCTCGAACTCGGTGTTGCGGGTGGATTGGTCAGTCGCTCCGCCCGTCGCCGGCTCGCCCTCGGGCGCCAGCTTCCTTCCCGCGTCCCTGTCCCCAACCGGCATCGCGATTGCCGGCACGACCGCCTACGTCTACAACGAGGTCGCCCGGTCGGTGACCGTCACGGATCTCGCTGCGCAAGAAACCGTGGCAGAGGTCGAGTCCGCAGCGCAGCCCGCCGGCGCTGCCGAAGCCGACATTCTGGCTGGGCAGCGGTTCTTCGATACCGGCCTGGCCCGGTGGTCGGCCAACGGCTGGGTCTCGTGCGCGTCGTGCCACCCGTTTGGGACCACGGACAACGTCACCTGGACCTTTCCCGCCGGGCCTCGGCAGTCCGTCGACCTCACCGCGACGTTCGATGCGTCGGGATCGGTGCAGCGCATCCTCAACTGGACCGCGATCTTCGACGAGGTCCACGACTTCGAGCTCAACACGCGGGGCGTGGCCAACGGGACCGGAGCGATCGTCTCGGATGCGGGGCTCAACGCGGACGGGACCCCGAACACGGCCGCGCGCATCGACTTCGTCGGGCCCGGCGGCGTGGGCAACCCGATCAACGGCTTCAACCGCGGCAGCGCAGCCGCGGTCGCAGCTGGGGGCGCCACCCCCGAAGACTGGGACCACATCGAGGACTACATCCGGAGCCTCCGAAGCCCCCATGCACGCACCGTGACCGAAGGCGATCCCGAGGCCGGCCGCCAAGTCTTCCTCGACGGTGGGTGCCAAAACTGCCACGGCGGTGCGCTGTGGACCCTTTCGGAGCGCTACTACAATCCGCTGCTCAACTCCGACGCCAGCGCCGTCACCCTGGCGGACGCGGGCGTGGCTGATGTCGGGGACGTCCGCGCCGACCAGCTCGCGAGCACGGACACGTCCACGTTCTCGGTCATCGATGTCGATGCCAACGGACCTCCGCACCGCCACTCGTGCGTGGTGCGACGGGTCGGGACCTTCGACGCCGGTGGTCCGGATGGTCACGGCGCGGCAGAGATCCGTCAAAACGGCGGCAACGCGCAGGGCGTAGACGGCTTCAACGTCCCCTCCTTGCTCGGCATCGGGATGGGCGCTCCCTTCCTGCACAACGGCGCCGCCGCTTCGCTCGAAGAGCTGCTCTCGGACGACTTCGGCAGCCACCTTCGCTCGGGCAACCAGGTCTTTTCGCCCACGGACGAGCAGCGCGCAGATCTCGTCGCGTTCCTGCAGACCATCGATGACGACACGGAGACCATCGCCGTCCCCAGCGGGCAGCAGTTTTGCCCCACGGGATTCGCTCCGCCGGTCGTCCAGCCCGAGTAGCGCGCTACCCTGTGGCTGTGGACCTGACGCAGCTGCGTTACTTTCGAGAGATCGCCCGCGCCGGCAGCATGACCGGTGCGGCGCGGTCTCTGCGCGTCAGTCAGCCGACGGTCAGCGTCGCGGTCAAACAACTCGAGGCGTCTCTCGATACAACACTGTTCCTGCGGCACCGCGCGGGTGTGTCGCTGACCGCGAGCGGCGAGGAGCTCCTGCGACACGTCGATGAGGTCATGGCGGTCCTCGACCGCGCGGTCGAGCGTATCTCCGGCCTCGACCACCAGCTGACCGGAAGCTTCGTGATCGGATGTCACGAGTCGCTGGGCGCGTACTTCTTGCCGGGGTTCCTCGAGCGCGTCCTGACCGACGCCCCGGACGTCACCGTCACCCTGCACAACACCTCATCCTCGTCCGTGTTGGATGCGGTGGTCTCGCGAGACGTGCACTTCGGCATCGTGGTCAACCCACGGCCCCACCCCGACGTTGTGCTCACCGAGCTGTTCCGGGACGCGATGGACGTGTTCGTCGCCGCCGAGGATGGGGAGCCCGGGCCTGCCGACCCAGCGGAGTATTACGGGGCGCAGGGCTCTCGCTTCGCCGATGTCGACGAAGCCCGGGCCTACTTCGAAAGCCACCCCCTGGTGTACCCAAGCCGGGTTGGCGAGTGTGTGGCGCTGCTCGAGCAACTCGACGCGCGTGGTTTTGCGCCGCCGCGCCGGCTGGACTGCGGCGATTTCGGGCTGGTGAAGAGCCTCGCATTGGGCGGCATCGGACCTGCGCTGCTGCCCCGGCGGATCGCCGCCCACCGAACGCCGCACCAGCTCCGCCGGCTGCACCACACTCTGCCCGTCTTCGAAGACACGATTCACCTCGTCTTCCGAGCCGACCTCCACCGCACCCGCGCCGCCACGTACCTCAAGGACGAGCTGGTTCGATGCGCCAAGGCAATGGAGTCGGTCGCGATCTAGCGGAGGCCAACCTCAGCCGGTGATGCAGCCTTGCTCGAGGCCACAGGCGTTCTCGCAGGTGGCAGACGCGGGGTCGCACGTCAGGACGCAAGCCCCGCCCGCGCAGTCGGTGACGTTGCAAGACGCCTCAGCCGAGCACGTCATCTGACAGTTTCCGCCGGGGCAGTCGAGGTCGCACTCGGTCCCGTCGCCGCACACCACCGAGCACCCGCCCTCGGGGCAGGCAAAGTCGCAGTCGGCTCCGGGCTCGCAGGTGAATCCACAGCCCGACCCCTCGCACTCCTCGCTGCAGTCGTCTTCGCAAACACAGGCTTGTCCTTTGACGCAGGCGTCTTGGGTGTCGTCGCACGCAGAGGCCATCGGCAGCAGGGCGGCGGCGCAGACAGCGAGAAGGATTTTCTTCGACGAGGAGACCAGGTGCGAGAAGGACATGACGCATCCCCTGTGGTGGGCACAGCCGACTTCGGGTCAATCGAATCGACAGACCCACCGCGGCGCGAGGCCGGCTCGGTTGGAAAAGTGAAGGACCGGCGGTAGGGTCCGAAGGTGAGTCACGCAGGCGCGGTCGCGGTGCTCATGCTTCCGGTGTTGGGAGCGCTTCTGGCCGGCTGGGTCCAATTGCTGTCTCTTATACACATCTGACGCTGCCGACGAGCGATCTAGTGTAGAT
>CAJXVA010000749.1 GCA_913061055.1 uncultured Pseudomonadota bacterium | reverse complement strand
GCCTGGACCTCGGCCCGCCGTGCGGTGAGCGTCTCTCGCTGAGAAGCCTCGGCCTCCGGCACGCTCTCGAGGGTGCGATCGAGGAGATCGAGCGCGACGACGAGGTGCTCCTTGTCGCTGTCCACGCCGTATGCGCCGACGTGGGCCTCCTGTAGGGAAACCCGTACCCGGTTTCGGAGGGCGTCGGCCTCCGGATCGTGGACAACCTGCTCATACAGGACCGTGAGGGCCGTGATCGCTCCGGCGTAGTCCGCGGTCTCCAGCTTCGCCTGCGCGTCGCGCCACAAGGAGCCCTGATCGGGGCCAGGCACCGATTCGGGCGCGCGGGCCGGAGCCAGACGCGGCGCGCCAAGGCTCAGGGCCAGCACCAACATGCTCACCCACCGCCGCTCTCCACTCCCTCGCCTCCCCCGCACCCGACGCATGATAGCGCCGTGTACCCCGTCCTCTCAAGCAGACCGTTATACTCGGGCGGTGGGGTCGAGCGAGTCCGGCACGCGGGATGACACCAGCGTGACCGAACCACAGCGGGTACATGAGGAGCAACCGGCCCTCGCCGCGGGTACCGTCCTGGCGGGGCGCTACGAAATTCAGCGTCTGATCGGTGAGGGCGGGATGGGCGAGGTCTACCTCGCGCGTCACAAGGGGATCGACAAGCTCGTCGCGATCAAGCTCCTTGCGCCGGACCGGGCCCGCCGTCCCAAGACCATCAGCCGGTTCATCCAAGAGGCGAAAGCCACCTCCAAGATCCGCCACGAGCACATCGTCGACATCACGGACTTTGGTGAGGTCGATGGCCTCGCCTTCTTCGTGATGGAGTACCTCGACGGCGAGGACCTCAGCGCGATCGTCAAACGAGAGGACCGGTTGTCGTGGACCCGAGCCAAGGCGCTGACGATCCAGATCCTCGAGGGACTTGGGGCCGCGCACGACGTCGGAATCATCCACCGTGACGTCAAACCCCACAACTGCTTCGTCAGCCCCCGCGAGAACAACCCCGAGTTCGTCAAGATCATCGACTTCGGCATCGCAAAGCTGCGCGACGGTTCTTCGGAGGAGCAGCTCACGCAGACCGGCGCGATCATGGGGACCGCCGATTACATGTCGCCCGAGCAGGGCCAGGGCATGGAGCTCGACGGCCGCTCCGATCTGTACTCGGTCGGCATCATTCTGTACCGCATGCTGACCGGTCGCGTGCCGTTCAAGGCTGGCAACGCGATGGCGACGGTCTTTCTGCATGTGCACAACGCTCCCAAGCCGCCGAGCGCCGAATGCCCGGATGCGGGGTTCGGCAGCCAGGTCGATGCGCTCGTGCTCAAGGCATTGGCGAAGGATCCCGCGCACCGCTTCGCAAGCGCGGCCGAGTTCATCGAGGCGCTCGAGCAGATCGAGGACGCCGGCGCGGGTTCGGGAACACCGTGGACCCCAGCGCGGATCGGGACGGTGGTCGCAGCCATCGCGCTTGGGACCCTTGCGGTCGGTTGGGTTGCAACGCGCGGCGGCGAGGAAGGTCCAGCCGCTCCGCAACCCGCTGCGCTCGCGGCGTCCGCACCCGTCGCCCCCAAGCAGGAACCGGAGGCACCGCAGGACGAACCGCCGGCGGTCGAGACCCCGAGCATCGTTGCCGAGCCGCCCACAGAGCCCGCCGACGCTGCTGAGCCGCCCCCCAGCCAACCCGAAGAAGCACCAGCGGAGCTGCCCGCCGACGCTGCTGAGCAGCCCGACGCAGAACCCGAGATCCCCGTTCGCCGAAGCAAGCGAGCGCTCGCGCAAACGCTCGGCAAGCTGAGCGGCAAGGTGAGCGCATGCGGCAAGAAGGCGGGCGTGTTCAAGGGCGAGAGCGTCGATGTCACCGTTTCGATCGCGACGCAGGGCCGCGCGAGCCAGGTCGACGTCAAGGGGACACACGCCAAGGCCGGTGTCGACTGCATCGTCAAGGCGATCAAGCGCGCCCGCTTCGGCGAAGCGCAACGCAGCCAGACCACGAAGCACCGGTTCAAGATCTAGAGCGCCTCGCTGTAGACGCGCGACGCCGTATCGCCTCACGGTCCACGGCGAAACGTCACCGCAAGGGGCTTGCCCTTGGCACCGTATCGCAGCGTCAGCGTATCGTCGTCGAGGCACGCTTCGACCTCGACCGACTCGGGGCCACCGGACTCCGGCGCCGCAGCGTCCAAGCGCACCGCCGCGCAATCCCCTTCCTCGCTCAGGATCCTGTACCGGGCCAGGGTCGCTTGTTCGTGCTCGAGCCCGACGTACACGACCCCGTCGGCCGCCACGAACGTACTCGAAGCCAGGGTTTTTGCCATCGGGGCGGGCACGCCACTGCGCGCGAGTTGCTCGGGCTCCAGCGCGACGGGCTCCCACGTTCCCTCAACCCGCGACTCGAATCCGCAACCGGTGAATGCGACGGCCATGATCAGCACCGCATCGAAGACTCTCGATCTCATGAGGCGATTCACTGCAAGGCCAGTGCCGGTCCGACTTTCGCCCCCAACGCCCGGATGCGCCAGCTCCGGCCGCATCCAAACTACGACATGTTGTCGCAACTCGCCCGCTCTCGCCCGCACGCTGTCAGCTCGTTTCGTCGGCGAAACCGGCGGGCGGCGAGTCGTCGCCGGTCCGTCCGGGCGCCGCTACCTCTTCTCGAGCTTCTCGAGGCGCTTTTCCATCGCAGACAACGTCTTGCGGAGCGCAGCGTTCTCCTTGTCGAGCGCTTTGACCTGCCCGTGCAGTGCCTGGATCGACGCGAGCGCAACACCGTCGGCGTCGACCTGGAAGATGGCCTTGTCGGTGTGTCCGATCGAGAACGCCGCCTTGAAGTCCTGGGCCATGGGGCCGAGGTGGCGGAACTTGGGGTCTTGGAAGGTGTAGTTCCACGTGGAGATCTTGAGCGCGCTGACCTTGTCGAGCACCGTGTCGACGTCGACGCCTTTGAAGTTCTCCTTCTTGTTGCGGTCGCTGATCGGGCACACCTGATCGCAGTACTCCTGGCCCTCGGGCACGGGAATGCCGGCGCAACACTGCAGACCGTCGCAGCAGGTCTCACCGCCAGCGCAGGTGCTGCCCTCGTCCTGGCACATGCCAACACACTCCAAGGCGGTGCCGTCTTCGCAGGCAGTCTCGTCGCCGCAGGCCCAGGACCCATCGGCGCAGCACGTGATCGGGTCGGCGCAGTCGGGGAGCTCGGCCGGGTCGCAGCAGGCAGGGCATTCGGTCCACGTCCAGCCGCACACGCCCTCGTCGTTGCGTTCGCAGGCGCCGGGGCCCGAGGAGTTCACCCCGTCTTCGCAGAGCATCGAAGGCGCGCCCGGAGCAGGCCCACACTCGTCTTCGGTACACGGCTCGACAACCGGGCACTCTTCGATCTCCCAGCCGCAACCATCTCCGGTCTCAACGCAGGCGAAGCCCGCCGTCGTCACGCCGTCTTCGCACAGAATGTCAGGGGCGCCCGGCGGGGGGCCGCAGTCCTCGTCCGTGCACACTCCGCCGGCTTCGTCGCCGGCTTCGTCACCGGCCGAGTCACTCGCGGAGTCTGACTCGGACTCCGATGCCGACTCGGACTCCGATGCCGACTCGGATTCGTCGTCGCCGGACTCCGCGGTGTCATCATCGTTGGCTGCCGTATCGCCGCCTTCGTCTTTGCCGAGGTCGCCATCACAGGCGACGGGGACGAGCATGAGTGCGGTGAGAAACGGGAGGTATTGGGGCTTGGCGTAAGTCATGTGCGGGTTGCCTCAACTCCCCCATGCACCCACCTGTGCGAATCCGTGATCGCCGGTCCGTTTTTTCTTCAGAGCGGACACGCGGCCTTGAACTGCGAGACCAGGTGGGAGCGGGGGTGTTTGCGAATGAAGTCTTGGCCGGCCTCGCGGGCGTCGGTCGCCCGTCCCAGGGCGCACAGCGCTCGGACGCGGGCCTGTCTCTT
>CAJXVA010000748.1 GCA_913061055.1 uncultured Pseudomonadota bacterium | reverse complement strand
GAGATGTAGAGAGGTCTCGTGGGCTCGGAGATGTGTATAAGAGACAGGTATCCCCCAGCAGCTCCCAGGCGAGCGCAGTCCGCACGATTCTCAGGCCGATCCCCGGCATGGATGGAGATTCGGGGTCTTCTGCCGGATCTGCGCGCAGGTCCGTGTACTCCTCGTTGCGACCGGGACCGAGCACGAGCTTGTGCTGCCCAACAACCATCGCCCGCGAGCCATCCCCGAGGTAGGCATTGACGGCCTGTGGAGGCGGCTGGGGATCATCGATGATCGGCAGCAGCGAGCGACCCTGCCAGCGGTCCGGGCTCTCGATGCCCTGGAGGTCCAGCAACGTCGGAGAGAGGTCCAGCAGGTCAACGGGGGTATCGACCCGTCCGGCGGCCAGCAGGGAGGGCGCGCGGATGGCCAAGGGAACGCCAAGACTCTCCTCGAACAGGCTCCGGGAGTGCCCAGCGCCGCCGTGTTCATAGAACTCTTCGCCGTGGACCCCCAGGAGAACCACGATGGCGTCGTCCAGGCGGCGCTCACGCTCCAACCAGTGCACCAGATCGCCGATCGCCTGGTCGACGACCTGAACCTCGCCTCGGTAGAGCCGGCGCATGTACGCAAGGTCTGCCGCGGTGGGCTCGGTCTTTCCGAGGCGAACCCGCCCCACCCAGATGTGCGTCAAGTGAGCCAGCGGGGCGCCCGGCGGAGGCGTCACATCACGCACCAGCTCCCGCGGGGGATCGTAGGGCGCCTGCGGGTCGTTGACGTTGGCGTGCATGTACCAGCGCCCCGCCTTTCCTTGGAGGCGTTCCATGGCGTCGGCCACCACCGCGGTCGCCCGAGGGGCATCGACGACATCGGAGAGGACCCCGTGCGCATCAATGCCTTGCCTGAGCCCCCGAGCGCCATTGACATCGGCATTCGCCGTGGACTGCACCCGGACGTAGCCGCCCCGCTCGAGCGCCTCGGGCAGCAACACCTGGTTGTCCGCGACGAAGGTGCCACGCACGGTGAGGTGGCGGGGCGGAGCCACCGAAGTCAGCCAGGTGGCGTGGGCCGGAACGGCAGCCGGTGACGGGGAGTACGCCCGCTCGAACACCAGCGCGTCGGAGAGGAACGCGTCGAGGTTGGGTAGCGAAGGCCGGCGTCCGACCTTGAGCGCGTCCTGGCGCATCCCTTCGACCGTCACGATGAACAAATCGCGTGGCGACCGAGCCCGACGGTCGACGGGAATCGAGCGCTGTACGTCGATGCGCGCCTTCGACACGGTGGCCGAAGCCCCCGTCCCCCGCACCGCGATCTCCATTCGGATCGGCGTGCCGCCCCATGCCGAGAGGTCGGCTCGGATGTCTTGCCCCGATCCCCGCAGCGGCTCGTCGACGAGTCGGGTGGGTGCCTTCCCCGCCTCATGATCGGCGTCTGAGCTGACCGAGACGGAAACGGCGCCCTGCCCTTCCACTTGCAGGGCCAAACGAGCCCGGGGCGGCGGCACAAAGTAGTAGGCCAGCCCCGTCCCTTCCGCCATGACCACGCCCCCAGCATCTCGTGAGGCGCGAACACTCAGCGGGTCGGCGGCGGCTCCCTTCGGCGCGCTGACCGTGATCGCATCTCGGCGCTGGGCCTGCGGCGGCGGAGACTTGATGCGTTCGTGCGTGCCCACGACGACCCGAGAGACCGCGGCCGCCACGTCCCCGTTCTCGCCGTCGATCTTCCGGAAGAACAGCCGCACTCGGTTCTCGCCGGGGTGAATCGATTCGGGGGGGAGCGAGAAGGTCCGCCTCGCCCACTTGTCCTCGAGCACGAGGTTGGCCAGCGGCCGCTCGTTGAGCAGCACCGTCATGCTCTGTTTGGCGACCAACGGCTTGACCTCGATGGACATCGCCAATCCCGGGACCTCCTCGATGCTCGGGTTGGCGGCAGGACTGAGGGCTCCGTCGAGGGGAAACTCGAGCGAGGCGCTGCGACCGACGACGACGCCGGCGACCTTGTCCCCAACGGACTCGCCGAGTCGCCAAGCGGTCCGGGAGCCCAGGGACAGGTGCTTGGTCGAGGTCTTGGCACCCAGGTCGATCTCGAGCGCGCCAAACCGCGAGAGCGTCGCGCTGGGTCGCTGAGACAGGAGATCCAGCCACAGGCCCGTGCCCGCAACCGAGGCGACCGGCGCGTCCGGGAGCACCGGCGGAGGCTCGACCGCGGCGGTGCTCGGAGCTTCGTCGATGTCATCTCCGCAGCCCACCACGCAGCCCACAGCGTGGAGTGCGAGGAGCGCAGTGACGAGCGTTCGTCTCATGTCCGACGCAGGGTACGCCCCTGTTGGCCCCACGCCAGGGCCATCGCCAGGATCGATGCTGCGCCGGCTGCCGTGCCGATCCAAGGGCCCACGCCGCAGCGCGCGGCCGCCTCAGTCCAGATGGCGATGCCGAGCACACCGAGAAGACCGGCCGCCATCATCGCACCGCCCTTCCCCGTCGAGCGCCGATGGTCGAACGCCACCAGCACAGTGCACAGGGTCACCACCCCCGCTCCCACCGCGACCGCGGCGTCCGGCAGCCCCAACGCGAGGTCGATGACGACGCTCCCGATCGGGCCATCACGAACCTGCGCCTGCCAGGGGATCGCCAGAAACTCCGCCGGCCAATCCACCGCGGCGTCGATCAGCTGGGCCGCGACGCCGGCGACCGCAAAGCCCACCCCCATGCGACGGGTGAACGTCATGGCGATCAGGCCGAGCGCCAACGACAACATCGGGATCCACGGTTTGACCCGCACTTGAAGCGGGTGCTCGCTGCGCAGGTTCCAGCCTTGTCGATACAGCCCCCCCCGCAAGGCCAGGTGCGTCTCGTCCGAGATGACTTCCATACGAACGATGCCGACCCCGTCGTCGGCGAGGACCAAAGACGGCTGCTCGGTGACCGCGGCCTCGACGACCGAAGTGACCCACAGCGGCCCCCCCTCTTGGTTCACCCGGACCGGGAGTTTTCGCCGCGGGTCCGCGCCCTCTTCAGACTCGAGCGCGGCGAGGCGGACCAGTTGCTCGACCACACGTCGCGCGCGCTCGGCCCCGGCGTCCTCGAGCGCCGCCGCAGCCCCCAGGAGGGACAACACCAAGGACAGCACGGCGGCTGCGGCCACGGTGACGCGAGCCCGGCCACTCGAGGGTTTGTGCTTAGCCACGGGCACCCACTTACGGTGCCACGAGCGACGGTTCCAGATCGAGGCCCAGAACGACCCGAACGAGATTGTCCTGTCCCTCGAGGACGACACCGGGGGTGACAGGTGCCCAGCGTCCCCACATCGGGACCAGGCTGGCCGGGCGCTGCACCACGAGATCGCGCAGGGCCTGGAGTTGGGCCGTCTTGGACTCGCCCGCCATCTCGGCCAGCTGCGTCCACCCCACAAGCCGGGCTCGCGAGCCACCCAGCACCAGCAATGAGATCGCCATCTTCCGGCGAACGGACCAGTCCCGGGCCGAAGTCGCCAGCGCCATGCGTGTCGACTCGAAGGCACGGGGGTCTGCCAGCGCACCAACGAGTGCGGGGACCGCCAGCAGTCGCCCCGCGACCGCCGCGTCAGCCATCCCGGCATCGTGAAGAGGACCATCGGGGGGTGCGGCCGCCTCGCCCTTCAGGCGCGCAAGGATACGTGGGTGCAGGAGAGACAGAGCCTGTTCCCCACCCAGCGCGGCGATCAGTCGTTGTCGGGCCTCGGGGTCGAGGGAGGCCGCCAGTCCGTCCGCCTCGACCGCGCCCAGCAGCGCGTGTTCCTCCCTCCACCGCAGAGGACGTGGGACGGGGTCCAGGTAGTCCGCAACGTGACCGCGCGTGGCGCCCTCGCCACCGAAGAGATCCTGCCCCCAAGAGACATCGACGTCCCGCAGCGCGACCAAGAGCATGCGCCGGTGAAGCTCGCGATCTTGCAGGCCGGGCGTGACGAGCAGCGCCTCTCGAAGGG
>CAJXVA010000747.1 GCA_913061055.1 uncultured Pseudomonadota bacterium | reverse complement strand
CCCCCCCGCCGCCTTCGCATGGCCTCCCGGTCGTTCCGCTCGCCGTGGACTGGTCGCCCCCGCGTCAGGTCGCTGGAGATCTGAGTGCACTTCGGGAGGCCCTGGCGTCGTCGTCGAACGCGGTGGCGAGGGTGGAGCGCCGCCTCGATGTTGGTTCCCAGCTGCCGCGGGTGCTGACATCACTCGCTCCCAAGACGACGTGGATCGTCGAGGCCGGTGCCTGGGATGCGAATGTGGCTGGGGAGCTGCCCGTGACCCGCCAACCCGCCGCCGTCGGGGCCCCGCCAACCTACGCCTCCGACGGTGTGTCTCTCAGGGATACGTCGGGGCGGACGGTGCTCGTGATCGGGGAGGCAGCTGTGGACGTGCGCCCCTGGCGGGCACTGCCGGCGGCGTGGTCTGGTTCGTGTCAACCGCTCTACGACGCCCTCGCGCTCAGCCAGGAACAATCCTTGGCCTACGTGGAGCCGTTTCTCGATCACGCCGACACCGTGTTGCGGCTGAACTTCCGCGCCGCAGTTGCGGGCGTCGTGCCGGAGCTTCGCGCAGCGCTCGAGTCCTATGCGTCGGCCGAGGCACCCACGGACGCGACATCGCAGGAGCGGCAGACCCACGCGTGTGGGCACGCGCGATACCTTCAGGTCGAGGCGGCCGCAGCCTGTTTGCAGGGGGAGCGTTGTGTGGCCGGGCCCCGACTCGTGCTTCGGGGCGGAGCTGCGGTGGCGATGCCGGCTCCGCAGTGGAGTCCGGACGATTGCGACGACCGGATCGAGATCGATGTCGAGGGGGCGCTGGCGACCGCGGCGACCGAGGCCACCGTGGCTACGGTGTCGCAGCTGGAGCCTCGGTGGGTGACGCTGGCCGACCGCGTGGGGGCGATGGGCGCGGTCTATGAGGCTCTCGAGGACCTCTGTTCTCCGCGCCGCCGCCGATTCGCGGACGCAGACCTCGTCGACGCCCGCGCTCGCTTGGGGCGGGTCGAACGCGCGCTGGGCTCTGACGCGCTCGACGAGTCGGGACGTTGGGATGTGGAGATGGGCTCGATGTTCGTGCCCGGGACTGGCCCGGTGACGACGCTGGCTCGGTTCATCCCGGCGGAGGGGGGCGGCTCCCAGACCGCCGTGGCCGAGGCCAAGGGCGTCCGGCGGTTTCTACTCTCGCGGTCCCTGTGTCGATCGGGGTACGGCGAGCTTCCGCTGGCAGTTGCGGTGTTTGAGCCCTCGCAGACGCACGCGAAGCACTTCGGGTACCTCTACGAGGAGACTTTGTTCTGCGCCGACTTGCCGTTGCCGCTGCCGCTGCCCTCGGCCCCGCTCGAGGCCGATTGACGCTGGCGCTGGAACAGCTTCCACGCCCCCCAACCCACGAACGCATAGCTCTCGACCGCCAGGACGATCAGCACGAAGTCGTACGGCATCCGGAATCGCGTGCCTCCGAAGAAGATCGCCGACTGCAACATGAGCGCGAGGATCTGAACGGTGAGCAGTCCCCGTTTGGCGGCGCGGTGCCCGGGGACCAACACCCACAGGAGCCCGAGCCACGAGGGCACCATCAGCCACAGCAGAACCTGGTCATTCCACCACTGAGCCACCGGGCGCCACTGTCTGGGCCCAGAGTCTGGCCAGGGGATGTTGTGAAACCACAACAGCGACATGTTGTCCCACGAGTAGGCGAGCTGCTGGCCCCAGCCGGTCTTCTCGATGCAGCGCCGGATGTACTCGTGGTGCTGCTTCTTGTCGCCGATGTAGCCCTTGTAACTAAACGTGTCCCCGAAGGCGGCGTTCATGCGCATGCCCGGCTCGACGCGCTCGCGACGAGCCGCGTCCTCGGCGTTGACGACCTGCAGCAGGGGAGGCGGTCTGAAGTGGACTTTTCCGTGGCCCTTGCCGTCGGGCAGGGACTCGATCTTCGAGTTGTGGCACCGGCCCATCACCAGGTTGAAGCTGCCGTTCTCGGAGATCAGGCCCCAGCGGTCGGTGTTGTGGTGCAGGTGCACGACCCCCGCGACCAAGCACATCCCCAGGGGGATGGCGGACAGCAGCAGGTGCGTGAACTTGATGTTGGGGAGGGCCTTGCGCCGGATGATCCAGTAGATCCCGACGAACGCAGCCGAGAGCAGGATCTGAGGGCGGAACAGCGCGCCGACGCCCGCGAAGAGTCCGAGCAGCAGCGCATCGCGGCGGCGACCATGGTCGGCCATGCGAACCACCGCGAGGACCGCTCCGGTCAGGCACAGGCAGAACGGGGTCTCGGAGAGGATGTACCCGCCGTTGGAGAAGTGGGGGTAGTACAGGATGCCGATGAGGCCGACGGCGGGCGCCACCACGGGGAACGGGCTCACCCGGCGCGCGATCGCGTAGGCCATCGCGACGGAGGTCGCGCCCATCAGCGCGTACCAGATGCTGATCGCAGGATCGAGGTCGTCGAACAGCCAGATGATGGCCGCGACCATCCAGTGCGTCGCGAACGGGAAAAACGCGGAGTACTCGTGCGGCTTGGAGAAATCGCGCAACAGCCGCTCCGCCCGCTGCACGTACCCGTTCATGTCCGAGTAGACGTAGTCGCCCAGCGGATGGACCTCGAGGTTCCAGTGCAGCCGGACCGCGAGCGCCCCCAGGAAGATGCAGATCAGCCACCGCTGCGTCCACAACCACGCAAAGACGTGGGCGGACCAACCCTGCGGGCGCGAATCCGGCGCGCTCGGTGATACCGCCGGCGAGACTGACGGTGGAATCGATGGGGACAGACGGGACAAGGCGACTAAAGTTAGGCGGGAGTGGTACCGCGACTTGGGGGGTAGCGCCAGCGCCGGGCTCACGTCCGGCCGATGCTCAGGTATCGTCGCTGGGATGGGTAGCGGCAGAGGTTGGCGGGGACTCGCGGTGACAACGCTGCTGGTCGGATGCGGAGGTGACCCGTCTGCGATGGGCTGGGATCCGCAGGACACCGACCCCTCGCCCAGCACCGGCGCATCCTCGAGTCCTTCGAGCGGTCCCGGGCCCAGCTCCGATGGCACGACCACCGGTTCGAGCACGGACGGAGCGACCGATCCTGACAGCAGCGGGGGGTCGACCGGGGAGCCGCCGGACGACCCAGGTGATCCCTTCGATCCGGTGCCGGAGCCGGAGCCGCTGGACGACGCAACGATTGCGGGGTTGGGTGCGACCCTGGGAGGAATCCTCGACGGGGGCGCGCTGGGGGGTGCCACCGTCGGTGCGCTGGTCGTGGACCTCGAGACCGAGCAGGTGTTGTTTGAGCGCAGCGCGGACACCGTGTTGGTGCCGGCCTCCAACACCAAGATGTTCACCACCGCGGCAATGCTCGACATTCTGGGCCCCGACACGCGGATCGAGACCGAGGTCTTCGCAGGAGCCGAGCCCGATGGCGCCGGTGTTGTCAGCGGCGATCTTTACCTGATGGGCCACCACGACGTGTCGTGGTCGACCGACTTCTACGGCGGTGCTCGGGAACCGTTGGATCGCATCGCCGACCTGCTCTACGACGATGGGGTCCGGACGGTCACCGGCGATGTGATCGCGCGAGGCGAGTTCATGTACGGGGGGGCCTCACTGGGCACCTACGATGCCGCGGCGTACCGCGCGACAGCAGCCACCCGGTTTCGGGAAGCGTTGCAGACCGCGGGCATCACCGTGCAGGGCACGACCGGGAGCAGCCCCGACTTCGAACCGCCCGCGGGGACGAGTGCGCTGCTGAGCTGGCGCTCCCCGCCGTTGAGCTCGATGGCGGTGCCGATCAACGTCCGCAGCCACAACGAGTTCGCGGACATCTGGCTTCGCCACCTAGGGTGGGCGGTCGAAGGCGAGAGCACCTACGCCGCGGGAGGCTCGGCCGTCGTGGACTGGATGCCTTCGCTCCCCACCGACAATGCAGGTGCGGCGTGGAACGATGGCTCGGGTCTGAGCCTGTCTCTTATACACATCTGACGCTGCC
>CAJXVA010000746.1 GCA_913061055.1 uncultured Pseudomonadota bacterium | reverse complement strand
ATCTACACTAGATCGCTCGTCGGCAGCGTCAGATGTGTATAAGAGACAGACCTTCCACGGGAAGGGTCCCTTGGGCAGAAACACGCGGAAGCCCTCGATCTCATCCGCGCGCATGGAGGCACGCTCGAGATAACCCTCGACGTCGGCGCGTGGCTTCTCGAGGGTGTGCAGGACGTAGGTCCCCGATGCGACAATCGAGGTCGAGGCGAGCGCCTCGGGACCGAACCACGTGTGGGGCTCGGGGTCGCTGGCGTCGCGGATCGCATCCAGGCCTTCGACCACCGCCGGCACGTCGCGGAGCATGCGGGCGAGCTTGGGAGGGATCGCGAACGCGGTCGCGAACGACTCGGGATCGATGTCGACCTCTCGTTTGACGTAGACGATGGCGACGGCCTCGGGGTCGAGCCACTCCAGCAGGGGGTTGCCGCTGGCGGCGGGCGTGTCCGGCTCGGCCTTGGTTTCGGTCGCGGGCTCAGCGGGAGTCGAGCCGTTGGGCGTGCCGGGGTCAGGCTTGGACTTCGAGTCGTCGCAGGCGACGGCGAGGGTCAGTCCGAGGAGGAGGGCTGGGAGACGGGCGTCCATACGCGTTCGAGGCGAGAGAAGCGGGTGGGCAGCGAGTGCGCGCGAGCCGGGGCGGGGGCAGCCTCCCCGGGAAGCGTGGCGTACTCGGGATCATGGGGCATCACGACCTGCACGCCAGCCTCCGTCGCGGTGACCTTGGGAAGGATGACGTCCTGCGGACCCAGGGTACCCAAGCTCACGGCTGCGTCGAGTCCCAACGGCGCCAAACGAAGCAGGGTGGCGAGGGTCGGCGGGGGGAGATCCACTTCCTGCGCCTTCCAGTGCTCCAGGTGGGTGGCCGCGGTGGCCCAGCGGCCCTCGTGAGTCTCGTGGCCATCGGCCTGGGCGCGGTCCCCTGCGTCTCGGTCGATGCAGGCCCAGTAGAAGCGCGTGAGATAGCGCCGGCGACTCTCGGCGGACGGCGTGAGCCAAGTGTCGAACCACAGCAGGTCGACGTCCAGGGCCACACCGATCTCCTCAGCGGTTTCCCGACGTGCTGCACGATCCCAGCTGTCATCTCGCTGTGGCGAGCCATCCTCCGGATCGAGCCGCCCACCTGGAAACACCAGTGTGGAGGGCATGAACGGGCTCTTGGCGGAGCGCCGCACCATGAAGATCTCCGCATCGTCGCCCGTGGGGGTCGGCCGGGCGACGACCACGGTGGCGGCATGACGGGGCTCAGCTGGCTGCTCATCGGCCATGGCGGGTTCCGCAGTACCACGTGCGGCCCGCGCATGGGTACGGTACGCTGGCTACAGGCCGACAGCGCCGGCGAACCGTGGCGGATCGAGCCTCTGCGCCCCCAGACGGACGGTGTCCTCGCGATGGACAAACACCCGCATATCGACCCCGAAGGAGACGAGGGGACTGTCGGCTTTCGCGCCGGGACGTCGCCACCGGGGCGATCGGATCTTCATCGTGACGTTGTCGCAGCGCTTCCGGTCGCAACCGTGGTGCTCGACTCGGCCGGCTTGGTCGTCGACGCGAACAAGGCGTTCGCGGATCTCCTGCATCTGACGGCCGAGGCATGCCTGGGCGAGCCGTTCTTGTTGTGGCTCTCCCGCGCCAGCGAGCGCGAAGGATTCGGTCGTGCCTTTCGTGCGCTTCGTGAGCGCGACAGCGGCCGCGGGTTTGCACTCGAGGTCGGGCTGCTGCCGAGATTGGGACCGCGGGTCGACATCCTCGTCCGTAGCGCGAGCCTGCCGGGTGGGGCGGTGGTGGTGACCTGTCATCCCACCAGTCCCTCGCGCCTGGGTCCCGAGGCGGAGTTGGGTGTGGCGGTCACGCGCAGCCTCGACGCGCTCGATCAAGGCGTGCTGCTCGTCGACAACGACGGCCGGGTCGTTCACGCGAACCCCTCCGCCACCACGCTGCTCGGTGAGGGAATCGTCGGGCGAAGCGTGCTCGAACTCGCCAGCCGCGGTGACGTTCCGGCGTTGTCGCGGGCGTTGACCGTGGCGCGCACCGGAAGCTGGCAGGGCGAGATGACCCTGCGCCGCCGAGATGGCGAGACGGTCCCGACCGAACTCTCGCTCGCGGCCGGCACGGGTCCTGCGGTCATGCTGATCCGCGACCTCAGCGAGCGGCGGCGGCGGGCCTTCGAAGAGCGTCTCGTGGCCCAGGTCGACCGTTGCCTCGTTCAGGCCGACGATCCTTTGCAGGCGGTGATGGCCGCCTGCGCCGCCTTGGGGACGGCCCTCGAATCCGATCGCGTCTGCGTGCTCGCACGAACGGCCGACGGGTGGCAACGATGGGGTTTGGTCGGGGATCAGCCGCAACCCGCCGTGGACCTCACCGGAGACCAAGTGCCGCCCGAGAGCTGGGAGCAAGGGCGCGACGTGGTGCTGGGGAACTCCGAAGAGGGGAGCGCCATCCTGGACGCGTTCGGGGTCCGGGTGGCCCTGTCCCATGTCGCGCGTGTGCCCCTGCGCGGGCCGTCCGGCGTTGTTGGACATCTGTTGTTGGGCCGCAAAGACGGAGGCTCGTGGGATGATCGCGACCGGACGTTGCTCGGCACGGTCGCCGCACAGATCGCGCTGGGTCTCGCCTCGGGCCTGCTCACGCTCGAGACCCGCGAACTCGCGGCCTACCAGTCGATGCTGCTCAACCAGACCACGGTGTTGCTGGGGTCGGTCGACGCTTCGGGCCGCGTCGTCACGTGGAACCGGGCCAGTGAGGCGCTGTTGGGGATCCCCAGCGGCGAGGCGGAAGGACGGCGGTTTGGTGTCGAGGTTGGCATCGCGCAGGTTCCCGATCAGTGGGCGGACTTCTGGGACACCGTCCTGCGTGAAGGCGAGGTCGCTCGCGAGATCACGCTGCGTCACCGCGGGGGCGACGAGATTCCGCTGCACCTCGAAGGCCGTCGCCTCGACTCCGGCGGCGAGACGGCCGGAGCCGTGTTTGTCGGGCTCGACCTTCGTGACCGGCGAGCGCTGGAGACTCAGATCCTACGCAGCCAAAAACTCGCCGCCGTGGGCTTGCTGGCCGCGGGGATCGCCCACGAGATCAACAACCCCCTGTCCGGCGTCGTGGGCTACTCCAAGCTCCTGCTCGAGCAGCGCACCCTTCCCGAGGGAGTCCGCCGAAAGGTCGAGAAGATCGCCCAAAGTGGGGAGCGTTGCCGGAAGATCGTCGAGGGCGTGCTGCTGTTCTCCCGGCAGCGTGAGGGAGGCCAGCGGGCCCCGATCGACCTGGGTTCCCTCATCGACCGGGTCGTTGGCATCGGCGAGTATCAGTGGAAAATGCACAACGTGAGAGTCATGCGAGAACGCAACGACACGGCGGTTGTGCACGCCGACCCCGACCAACTCGAGCAGGTCGCGCTCAACCTGCTCTCCAATGCCGTCGACGCCATGCCCCGCGGAGGCACGGTTCGCATCAACCTCGCCCGCGAGGGGGACGAGGTGCGGCTGAGCGTTGCGGATGAAGGACACGGCATTCCGCCCGAGGTCCTCCCGCGCATTTTCGACCCTTTCTTCTCCACGAAGGAGATCGGCAAAGGCACCGGACTGGGCCTGGCGATCTCCTATGGCATCGTGCAAGACCACGGCGGCGACATCGTGGTCGAATCTGATGGAAGGGGGGCCCGGTTTACGGTCATCCTTCCAGCCCGCTCTGCTGTCGCTTCCAGCCCAACCGACCTGCCGACCTAGGACTCCCAATGGCCCGCGGACGCCCACCTGTCAAAGACACCTACTCCACGCACGACGTTGCGAAGATTTGCTGCGTCACGCCCACGACCGTCATTCGTTGGATCGAAGACGGGCTCATCCCGGCGTTCAAGACCGTCGGCGGTCACCGCCGGGTTCGGCGCGAAGACCTCGAGCGGGTCTGCCGCGAGCGCAACATTCCTGTCTCTTATACACATCTCCGAGCCCACGAGACCTCTCTACAT
>CAJXVA010000745.1 GCA_913061055.1 uncultured Pseudomonadota bacterium | reverse complement strand
ACGAGATGTAGAGAGGTCTCGTGGGCTCGGAGATGTGTATAAGAGACAGCTTCACGCCCGTCGAGGATCCCTCGGGTCGCGCGCTGCATGCGTTTCACGCCTCGCTGCGCGACCTCCAGGACCACCCCAAAGAGGGCAAGAAGGTTCGCGTTGCGTTCTACGGCGCCAGCAGCGTCGCGGCCGATCGGTATCCGGGGTACCTGCGAGGCTACCTGCAGCAACGATTCGGGGACGGCGGGGTTGGATTCGTCACCCTGGTGCCGCTATGGCGTTGGCACCGGCACGACGCGGTCCGACTCGATGCCAACAAGCACTGGAAGATCGAGCACGGCCAGCGCAAAACCGGGAAGCTTGACGGGTACTACGGACTGCTCGGCGCATCCGCCCACAGCACCCACAAGCGCGCTCGGAGCACCCTTCACTCCAAGGCATCCGCAGTCTCGGGCATCAACGACAGCGACAGCTTCGCGATCCAGCTGCTCGAGCAACCGGGCGGCGGATCGTTGTCGGTGAAGTTCGGCACCGGGAAGTCCGCAACCTCAGCGTCCTTGGCGACGGCCGCCGAGGCATTCGCGCTGAAGACGGTCTCTGTCCCCCTCCCCGACACCTTCACTCCAATGACGATCCAAGCGGCCTCCGATGCCGAGGTCCGGATCATGGGAGGCATTTTCGAGCGCGACCAGTCCGGTGTGGTGGTCGACGCGCTGGGGATCGGCGGCACCCGGTCGGCCAACATCGTCAACTGGGACGTGCCGATGTGGTCGGCCGCCCTGCGTGACCGAGCGCCATCCTTGTACGTGCTCGCCTACGGCGCGAACGAATCCGTCGACGAGGACGAACCGATCGACATCTATCGAGAGAACCTCGAGGCCGTCCTCGACCGCTTCGCCGCGGCGGTCCCCGACGCAAGCTGCGTCCTGGTGGGCCCCGTCGACTACCCGCTCAAGGACGAGGAGACGGAGACCTGGGGAGTCCGTCCCCGGCTGCGGGAGATTCTCACCGCGCAACGGGAGATCGCGGCGCAGCGAGGCTGTGGGTTCTTCGACACGTCGAAACTCACCGGCGGGCTTGGCAGCATGCCCGAATGGGTCGCGGCGGACCCCCAACTCGCCAAGGGCGACCATCTACACCTCACCCCCGTGGGCTACACCCACTTTGGCCGCGTGCTCAGCGACGCCTTGATGGCCGACTTCGACGGCCCCCCCCGAGTCACGCCCTAGCAGCCCGGGTGTGGGGCCCGGGCCACGATCCTGCAGCACTTGCAGGCCCCCACCGAGCAGGCATAGTGCAGCCATGAAACGCACGCTCTTGGTCGCGATGCTCGGTACGCTCACCTTCGCCGCGGGTTGCGACGACGGAACAACGGGCAAGCCGAAGGACGGCAAGGACGCGAAAGCCAAGCCCGACGCAAAAGCCAAGCCCGACGCCAAGACACCCGCGAAGGAAGACACGGCGACATGGGCTTGGAAGCTCCCCGCCGGCATCACCGATGCTCCTGTCGTTCCTGCGGACAACCCGATGACCGCCGAGAAGGTCGCTTTGGGGCACAAGCTGTTCATGGACAAGCGCCTGAGCGCGGACGGGTCGCGCAGCTGCTACAGCTGCCATCAGAACCAGCACGGGGCCGCCGACGGGCGCAAGACAGCGTTGGGTGCCAAGGCCAAACCGCTCTCGCGGAACTCGCCGACGATCTGGAACGTGGGACTGCACAAGGAGTTCTACTGGGACGGCCGCGCACCTTCCCTGGAGAAGCAGGCCATCGGTGCACTCAAGGGCGGCAACATGGGACTGGGCGATACGCTCGCGGCCAAAGCGACGGAGGTCGGATCGCTTCCGGAGTACAAGGACGCGTTCGTCAAGGTGTTCGGCCTCGCCGAGGGCGCAACGATCGAGCCCGACCATGTCGCCAAGGCGTTGTCTGCCTACGAGCGCACCTTGCTTTGCGGCGACACCGGATATGACAAGCAGGAGCTGTCCGAGGCGCAGAAGCGGGGTCAGACACTGTTCATGGGCAAAGCAGGCTGTATGACCTGCCACAACGGCGCGAATCTCAGCGATGGCATCTATCACGTGACCGGAATCGGCACGGACGTGAAGGATGAGAAGGCCGACGTGGGTCGTTTCAAGGTCTCGCAAAACGAAGCGCAGAAGTACGCCTTCAAGACGCCGACCCTGCGCAACGTCTCGAAGACGGGGCCCTACTTTCACGACGGCAGCACCGAGTCGCTCGAGGACGCGATCAAGCTGATGGCTGGCGGCGGAAACCCGCAGGACGGACTCACCGTCGACCCGCTGCTCCTCGACCGCAAGCTGAGCGACGAAGAAGTCAAAGACATCGCCGCCTTCCTCGGCGCCACCGCCTGCCCCGGAGAGCTCGAGGTCATCGGCGACCAGACGGCCGAGGGCATCGCACCTCCTGCGTAGCAGCCCGCCTCGCAACCAAGAACAAAGGCCGGGACCCTCGCGGGGACCCGGCCTTTCTTGTGGCGGCAGCGGCCCCTACGCGTCGTCGCTGTCGAGGTCCGACAGGTCGACGGAGTGTTGGGAGACCTCGTCGTGTTCGGCTTCGAGCCGGCCCGAGGGCGGGGTGCCCTCGTCCTGCGGGAACTCCATCTCGGGCAGGGGCCCGGCACTCGACGCTTCCTTCACCCGCTCCGCGGCCTCTTGGTCCGTTGCGGTTTGCGTGCTCAGGAGCGCTGCCTTCCACTCGGGCACGTGCTCGTTGCCATCGGGGGGACCGAAGGAGGTCGTTTCGCCCTCGCCCTCGCCCTCGCCCTCGCCCTCGCCCTCGGAGGCAGGGGCCTCGGAGTCGACCGCGGGAGGACCTGGAGGCGCGGGGGCGGGACCGGCCGCCGTAGGCTCGTCCTCGGCCGACTCGTTGGCATGCTCGCCGGTCTCGTCGTCGTCCTCGTCGACCATCTCGAGCTCTTCCATGTCGAGCTCTTCGATCTCATCGACGTCGAGTTCGTCGGTGGGAACCGCGGGGGTGGCCACAGGGATCGGAGGAAGTGGGGCGGCGTTTGACGCCTCGCGACGAGCAGTGAGCGCGACTTGTTCCACCCGAAGCGCCTCCGCCTCTCGCTGGGCTTCTGTCTGCACTTCCGGCTGCGCCTGGGACGGGGACACAGCCGCGCCCGCCTCACCGCCCGCGCCCAGCAGCGGGCCGAGTTCTTCGTCGCCCTCAAGCTGGGGCACCAACTCGGCGGCACGCTCTCGGGCCCAGTCCATCAGCGCATCGACGTCTTCGTGGCCCTCACGGGCAAGGAGGTCTTCGAGGTCTTGGCTCATTGCAGCATCGCTCCCAGCGCTTCCGTAGCGGCGCCAAGCGCCGCATCGAGACCGGCCACGTTGGACCCGCCCGCTTGTGCAAAATCAGGGCGCCCACCGCCGCGGCCATCCACGTGTTGGGCGAGCGCGCCGACGAGTTTCCCGGCATGGACCTTATCGGTCAGGTCCTTGGTCACCGCGACGAGGATGGTCGCCTTGCCGCCGGTATCGGCCGCCAGGACGACAACGCCGGTTCCGAGACGATCCCGCAGCGTGTCCGCGGCGGCTCGCAGGGCTTTGCCATCTGCGATCGCCACCTTCCGGGCGATCAACTTGACCCCCGAAACCTCGGAGACCTCGCCTTCATCGCCGCCGCCACCGGTCGCCAGTTTTTGGTTGAGCTGCTCGATCGCCCGGTCTCGGGACTTGAGCTCTCCTTGCAGCTTTTCGATCCGGCCGGGCAACTCCGCCGCCGCGCCCGCATGCAGGTGCCCCATCGACGTTTGCACGACCTCGCGGATCGACTGCACGTGCCGGACTGCGTTCATCCCGGTCACAGCCTCGAGGCGGCGCACACCTTGTGCAATCCCGCCTTCGGACGTGATCGAGAACAGACCGATGTCGCCCGCGCGATGCACATGGGTCTGTCTCTTATACACATCTCCGAGCCCACGAGACCTCTCTACATCTCGT
>CAJXVA010000744.1 GCA_913061055.1 uncultured Pseudomonadota bacterium | reverse complement strand
GGACGTCGGCAGGGGCTCCGCACCGAGTTGCATCTCGGGCAGCACCGATGCTGCGACGGCGACCGCCGCTCCGGCTCCCGGCTCCACCCCTGCGCTCGCGGTGGGGAGCAGGAGGCTCGAAGCAAGCACCGCGGTGACGGTGGAAAACGCGAGGGATCGGGGGAACATGGCGGCCTCCAGGCCGAGCGGGGCGGGTGTGTGTGCTCGGAGTACCTACAGGTAGCAGTGTGTAATCTCCGCTCCAAGAAATCGGACCAGCCGCCGCCGGTTGGCGCTACCTTCTGCCCCCATGCTGGACATCAAGCTCCTGCGTACCGAACCCGATCTGCTGGTCGCCACCCTGCGCGATCGGGGTGTTCGGGTGTTCGAAGACCTCACTGAAGGGGACTGGGCGAAAGCGTCCATCGACCGCCTGGTCGAGCTCGACGAGCGCTACCGCAGCCTGTTGCAAGAGGAGGAATCCGTGCGGCGGGGGATGAACGAGAACGCGTCCGGCATGAAAGCCGTGGGTAAGCTTCCCAAAGAGGAGCAGGGCGCTGCTCGAGTTCCGCTCATCGAAGCGGGCCGCGTGCTGCGGGACCGCGAGAAAGAAGTCAAAGTCGCGGTCGAGGCTGCGATGCATGCCCGGGACGAGGTGTGGGGACTGCTGCCCAACATCACGCACCCCGATGTTCCGCTCGGGCACACCGACGACGACCACGGGCTTGTGCATACCTGGGGAGTCCAGCGGGACTTCGAGGCCGAGGGGTTTGCCGCGCGGGACCACATCCAGATCTCCGAAGACCTCGACCTCGTCGATTTTGCGGCGGGATCGCGGGTGACCGGCGCGAAGTTCTACTACCTCAAGAACGACGCCGTGTTGCTCGACCTGGCCCTACAGCGGTACGCGCTCGACATCGCGTCCAAGCACGGCTTCACCCTGCACACGACTCCCGACCTGGCCCGCGTGGAGATCCTGCAGGGTCTCGGATTCAACCCGCGTGGGGAGTCCACGCAGGTCTACAGCATCGCGAACTCCGACCTGTGCCTGGTGGGCACGGCCGAGATCACGCTCGGCGGCATGCTGGCCGACTCGATCCTCGAGGCCGAAGAGTTGCCGATCCTCGTCGCCGGGCTTTCGCACTGCTTTCGCACCGAGGCGGGTGCGGCCGGCAAGGAATCTCGCGGCCTGTACCGCGTGCACCAGTTCACCAAGGTGGAGCTGTTCGCGTTCGTCGAGGGCAACCTTGAAGTCTCCGAGGCGATGCACATGCGCATGCTCGAGATCGAGGAAGAGATTTTCCAAGGTCTCGAGCTGCCGTACCGCGTGCTCGACATCGCCAGCGGTGACCTCGGCGGCCCGGCGTATCGCAAGTACGACATCGAGGCCTGGATGCCCGGTCGCGGGGACTATGGCGAGGTGACGAGCACCTCGAACTGCACCGACTACCAAGCGCGGCGCCTGCGAATCCGTTACCGGACCGAGGGCGGCAGCAACGGCGCGACGGACAAGAAATCCAAAGGCAAGAACCGCTTCGTGCACATGCTCAATGGCACGGCGATCGCCAACACGCGCACGATTCTCGCGGTGCTGGAGAACCACCAGCAAGAGGACGGCACCGTGCGGATTCCCGAGGCGCTACGCCCCTACATGGGCAAAGACGTCATCGGTCCACCGGCCCGCCGCTAGTGCCGTGGGCGTGCCGGATCAGCGGTCTCCGAGCGTCCACCACAGGGTCACGTCGAGCCCGGTGGTGAGCTCGAGTCCGCCGAGTCGAAACAGCGCTTCGGGGCCGTTTTCGGTCTGCTGAAGAACGCGAGCAATGCCTCCGCCGCCCTGGGTGGTGACGGCCCCGCTGAGGCGAAGGGTGGGTCCGATGCGAAGCCGGGCCTCGCCGCCGTCGAGCAGCACGCCGGGGCTGAGCTGGACGAACCCGCCCCACACCGCGGAGAGCGAGCGGTCGTCTTGGGCCGAGCGCAGGCTCTCGGAACCATCGGGACCGCGGACGAACCACGGCTCGGCGCTCGCCCCCGCGACGCTGACCAGTTCGAATCGCCCGCGCCGTAGCCCATAGCCGGCGAATGCGGCCAGCCGCAAGCGACCCAGCCCATACCCGGCGACGGCCCGTCCCAGGCCGCCGAACGAGCCGCCCAGCACGAGTCCCCCCGGACGGCGTCCGCTCACCGACAGCTCCGCACCGCCGCCCGCGAATCCGGTCGGGTCCGGGGGCGCCAAGGACCACAGCGCCATGCCGCGGAGCGTGACCCCAAGCTCGGTGTGCGGCAGCTCGGTGGGCGGAGGCTCGGGGTCCTTGTCGGGCTCCACCGGGAGCTCCGGGGTGGGCTCGGGTTCGGGCTCGGGCTCGGTCGGGCGCTCGTCGGGCACCACGACGTTCTGCGCGTCGGCCACCAGCGCATCCTCCTCGACGCTCGCGATCAGGTTGGAGAGGGTGCTCGCGATCAAGCGCCCTGGATCGCCTCCCTCGTGTGCCGCGACGTGTCGGTAGTAGCCCCGGCCATCGGCGAGGATCAGCGCCAGACTCCAGCCGTCGTCCAGCGGGCGAACCAGCACGTACCCCCAGCGCTCGATGCCAGCGCGGGCGTCGGGGTTGCCCGCGGGGATGCGCGGGCGGTCGGGAAGTCGGGTCTGCAGCGCGCGCTCGAACGCGGCTGCTTCGACGCCCTCGATGTCGAGGGCGAGCAGCTCGATGCGATCGCCATCCGGGCTGGAAGGGGCGGTCAGTGCTGCGACGGCCAGGGACGCGCTGAAGAGGGGAACGAGCATCATTGAGGCAAGCAAGCCTCGCGACCCTCATTGTAGGCGCAGTTCGGCAGCTCGTTGCAGGCCGGAATTGCCTCGACCTCGGTACAGGGGACGCACGGCGGCGTGAAGCACATCTCCGCGACCAATACGCATCCCTTAGTCTTTTCGCAGGCCGCAGGTTCCAGGACGCTGCACTCTGCCTCCTCGTTGCACTCGCTGGGGATGCACCCGCCACCCTCCCAGATGCATTCCGGGGCTTCGGTGAGGCAAGCTTTCTCGCCGCCGACGTTGCAGAGGTTCACCGTGCATTCCTCCCCGTTCCACAGGCAGGTTGGGAACGCCTCCTCGCAGGCGGGCGCGTCCTTCGGAATGCAGTCCTGCGGCTCCTCCGTGTCGCCCGTGGCCTCACCGGTGGTGCTTTCCGTGTCGAGCGTGGTGCGCTCGGACGTCTCGGCGCCGGTGGTGCTCGACTCATCGGTGGTGCTCGACGTGGTGAGCTCGGGGTCCTGCGTGGTGGGAGCCTGCGTCGTACTCATGCCCTCCCCGGTCGTGCTGAGCGGGGCGGTCGTAGCGGAGGAAGGGTCCGAATCGTCGGTACCCGCCGCGGTGCTCGAGCTGCCCTCGAGCGGTCCGACGAAGAAATCCGCCGTGCACGCAGCTGGGGCCAGGGCCAACGCCGGTACGAGGACGAGGGCCCGCATGCAACGTCGGTTCATGGGGTGTCCTTTCCGCGGGCGCTTTCCAGCTCGCGCTGCGCTTGGGCCCGGAACGAGCCGCGCGGCATCGCTTCGAGGTACGCGGTCCAGCAGGCAGCCTTGGAGTCGTCGCCGGCGCGGCGACACAGACCCGCCCGGGCATCGTCCGCGAATCGGCCCTTGGGAAAGCGCTTGAGGTAGGCCTTCCACAGGGCGACCGACGATCGCCCCCGCTGACGCTGCAGCGTGAACAACTCACCGTAGGCGCTCTCGCCCCAGCTTCCTCGCCCGTCGAGCGCGATGATCTTGCGGAACGTCGACTCGGCCTTGTCGAGCTTGCCCGCGCGCCAAGCTGCGTTGGCATCTTGCTCGAGGGCCGCCAGGCGATCTCGGCGTGATGCAGGCTTGGCCGGAGCCTTGGAGCGTCGGCGTGATCCAGGGGCGGGCGCGACCTCCACTGGAGCGTCCGGCGGAGTCTCCAGGGCAGTTGCCTCGGAGTCTGTCTCTTATACACATCTGACGCTGCCGACGAG
>CAJXVA010000743.1 GCA_913061055.1 uncultured Pseudomonadota bacterium | reverse complement strand
ATGTGTATAAGAGACAGAGCAAGGAGCGACTCGACGTGTAGATCGTCAGCTGGTTGCCGACCTCGTAGAGGTCGACCTCCCCCTCGTCGCCCCACTTGCCGAAGAAGTCCTCGGCCTCCTCGACAAAGCCCTGCGCATAGCTCCGCAGTCGGTGCTCGCGGAGCGCATCATGAAAGAACGCGAGCTGCTCCTTCATGATCTCGGGCTCGGCGTCGTAGGCGATGCCCTTGCCGAAGATCGGCGTCATCAGCTTGTAGGTCTCCCGCAGGTCGACGTCGGTGTCCTTCATGCGGAAGAACTTCTGCTGCGCCTTCGGGCCGCTCATCATCACGCCCGTCGTTCCCGGCAGTCCGATCGAGAAGACATCGCCGAACAGGTCGCGGCCGCGCTGGAAGAGATCCACCGGGTTGCGACGCATGTCGAGGGCATGTCCGAGAAGCGGGAGGCCACCGGGAACCCGTGGCGGACGCGGCAGCCGACGATCGGCGACCGCTCCCTTCTTCTTGGCTTTCTTCTGGGGCTTGTCGGAGGGCGGCGTGGACGTCGTGGCGCTCATGCGGATTCTTCCTCGCTTCGGCGCCCACAGCGGACGCCAAGGCCTGGAAACTACCCTGCACCCCAAGGCCCTGCACGTGCCCTGACGCACCGCTGCGTGACGCTGGTCATGAAAAACGGGTCCAACCGCTCGGATGTACGCGCCGATTTTGCGCGCGGCGTTGGACGCCACCGGTTTGCCGCGTCATCCTTGAGTGGGTGTCTGCACCGTCGTCTCCACACCGCCTCCTGCCCGGCACCCCGCCGGAGCTGTTGGTGCACGACGCGACATCAGCCTGCCCCTACCTCGAAGACGCGACCGCGCGTCTTCCTCTACGCCTCCCAATCCGTGCGCTCCGCCGGAGCGAGTTCGAGCTTCGGCTAGGTGAGGGCGATCGCCGCCAGGGCCTGCTGCTGTATCGAACCGCCTGCCCCGAGTGTCAGGCATGCGAGCCGATTCGTCTCGACGTCGACACGTTCAGCCCAGGCCGCACCCAGCGGCGAACGTTCCGCAAGACCAGCGTCGAAATCCAAGCCACGGTCGGACCGCTCGAGCCTTCACAAGAGAAGGTCGATCTCTACAACCGGCACAAGCACGGCCGCGACCTGGCCGTCGGGGAGTCGGAGATCGATCTCGACGGGTACCGTGCCTTTCTCGGAGAGTCGTGCTGCGACACATTCGAGGTCCGCTACACGCACCAAGGGCGTCTGGTCGGGGTGGCCATCACCGATCGCAGCGATTCCGCCCTCTCGGCTGTCTACTGCTACTTCGACCCCGACCTCTCGCATCTGGGATTGGGCACGTTCTCGATCCTCACCCAGGTCGAGCTCGCGCGCCAGTGGGGCCTGCAGCACGTCTACCTCGGGCTCTACATCCAAGACTGCGCCTCGATGTCATACAAGGCCCGCTTCCTTCCGCACCAGCGGCGTGTCGCGGGACAGTGGACAACGTTCGAACGCGACAAGTCGTAGGTCCCCACGGCTCCGTCCGCGTTCTGCGATGGGCTCTGGCTTGGCCCACCGTCCCGTGTGAGCATCGAACGGCGTGATGAAGATTGACGTGCACAGCGAGGTGGGTCGGCTCGAGTCCGTGCTCCTGCACCGACCCGGCGACGAGATTGTGCGGATGACGCAGCACGACCTCGACCGCATGTTGTTCGACGACATCCTGTCCGCAGCCGAGGCCGCGCGGGAGCACGAGGTGATGGCCAATATCATCGCCGCCACCGGGGCGGAGGTGCTCGAACTCGAAGCCGTCCTCACCGCCAGCCTGGAGGCTGCACCGACCGCGAAGCTCGAGGCGCTCGTTGCCCGATGCTGCGCAAGCGCCGGCTGCCCGAGTGCGGCCGCTGTCCTCGTCCAATGGCCCGCCGACACGCTCGCCAAGGCGCTCATCGAGGGGGTTTACTGGCGTGACCTCGAAGCCCAGCAATCGAGCCTGGCCCACGTCGTGGCGCTCCTTCGCGAGGCGGACCCGATGGCGCTGCGGCCGTTGCCCAACCTCATGTTCTTGCGCGACCCGTGCATCACGGTCTTCGATCGCGTGGTCCAAGGACGCATGGCGACGCCCGCCCGCGCCCGGGAACCCGAGCTGGTCGCATTCGCGCTCCAGCACTCTCCGAAGATCGGCGCGCCGCTGTCGTTCGAGACCGCCGACTCGCTCACCGAGGCCTACGACTGCATCGAGGGTGGAGACGTCTTGGTTCTCAAGTGCGACGTCTTGATGATCGGCTGTTCCGAACGGACGCTGCCGACCACGATCGAGCGAATGAGCCGCGAGGCGCTGTTTCCGTCTCACCCGGAGTTGCAGCGCGTCTACGCCGTCGTGATGCCCACCGCCCGCTCGGTCATGCACCTCGACACCATCCTCACGCAGGTCGATCGCAAGCTCTTCCTCGGGCACGCGCCGCTGATCTCCGGGACGCAGCGCAAGCCCGCTTTGCCTGTCGTCCGTATCGACCGACACGGACCGGCCGCCATCATGGCCAAGGCTTCTGCCTTCGACGTACTCAAGGATGAGTTCGGTCGACAGACCAAGCTCGTCCCATGCGGCGGCGATGATCCGCTGCATCAGGAGCGCGAGCAATGGACCGACGGGGCCAACGCCATCGCCCTCGGGCCCGGCGGCATCATCCTGTACTCACGCAACCGCAAAACCGTCGCCGCGTTGGAAGAACGAGGGTTCCGCGAGCTTCACCTTCCTCTGGTCGAGCCTGAGGACGAACGGAACGAGCGGGTCGCGGAGGCGATGGCCAACCTCGAGAGCCAACCGACCGTGTTCACATTCACCGGAAGCGAGCTGTCGCGCGCCAGAGGCGGAGGCCGGTGTCTCTCCATGCCGCTGAGGAGGAAACAACTATGATTCAAAGATCCGAGCCTGGTTCGCGGACCGCAACCCAGCCCCCTCCGACCGCCGTCGTGGCGATGGGAGGCCACGCATTCCTCAAGCCGGGACAACGCGGCACCTACGAAGAACACATCAACAACGCCACGGAGATTTCGCGCGCGTTGATGGTGTTGATCGAACGCGGCTACCGCCTCGTCATCACGCACGGCAACGGGCCGCAGATCGGCGACTTGATGACACGGACCGAGATGAGCGTGTCCGAGGTGCCTCGTCTGCCGCTCGATGTTCTTGTCGCGCAGACCCAGGGAAGCCTCGGCTACTACCTGCAGCGGGTCCTGCTGGAAGAGCTGCGCTCACGAAACATCGCGCGCTTCGTCACGACCATGGTCACCCAGGTCATGGTGTCTCCGGACGACCCCGCCTTCGGCAACCCGACCAAGCCAGTCGGGCCGTTCATGGACCAGGAGGCCGCGGAGAAGAAACGCGACGAGTCGGGCTGGGAGATCGCAAAGGACCTCACCCGCGGCTGGCGACGGGTTGTCCCCAGTCCCAAGCCCCAGAAGATCGTTCAGGCCGCGATGATTCGCGAAGCGGTGGTCTCGGGCAACATCGTCGTCGCGGCGGGCGGGGGTGGCATTCCGGTGACGATCAACCCCGAGACCGGGGAGTTCCGCGGTATCGAAGCGGTGATCGACAAGGACCTCACTTCGGGGGTGCTTGCCACCGATGTCGATGCAGACCTGCTGGTCATCCTGACCGCCGTCGACGGCGTCTACATCAACTTTGGCGAAGAGAACGCGAGCGTCTTGGGTGCCGTGACCATGGCGGAGTGTCGGCGGCACATCGACGCGGGGCACTTCCCGCCCGGATCGATGGGGCCGAAGGTCGAGTCGATCTACGGATTCTTGCGGCGCGGTGGACAGCGCGGCCTGATCACGGACGCGGAGAGCCTACGAGACGCGCTCGACGGCCAGGCGGGCACCCACTTCATCGGCCGGATCTAGTTTTGGGGAGGGCGTGCTCGCCCTCCCCCCGCTCGCGACAAGTCGCGAATTGCGGGGCCCCCCTCCTTTGTTTTGGGGAGGGCGTGCTCGCCCTCCCCCCGCTCG
>CAJXVA010000742.1 GCA_913061055.1 uncultured Pseudomonadota bacterium | reverse complement strand
CGAGATGTAGAGAGGTCTCGTGGGCTCGGAGATGTGTATAAGAGACAGGTCGTGCTCCGGACCGACGTCGATCGTCACCTCGGGCAGGGGCAGGTGGGCGTCCGGCTTGTCGAGCAGGTCGGCCGGTCCTCCAAGCGCGCGAACCATGACCGCAAATCGTTCTGCAGCACTGCCATCGTCGAGCGCGGTCTGAAGCGCGCCGCGAGCCGAGGCGTCGTCTTCGTACTGGCCCACGCCGACGAGGAGTTCGGAGCACAGCGCCAAGGTGACCTCGTGCAATCGTGGATCTCGAGCGGCTCCGGTGAGGTAGTCGATCGACTCTCGGGTTTCGACGGCGTTGCCCGCGGTGCGACCGAGCACTTCGTTCATGTCGGTGAGCAGCGCGGTGGTGGGCAGCCCCGCGCCGTTGGCCACGTCGACCAGGCTGCGGGCGAGCTCCTGCGCCATCTCGTAGGAACTCGCAAAGGCGCCGGAGCCAAACTTCACGTCAATGACGAGTCGCTGCAGGCCGGCCGCCAGCTTCTTCGAGAGGATCGACGCGGTGATCAGCGGAATCGACTCGACCGTGGCCGTGACGTCGCGAATCGAATAGAAACGCCGGTCGGCAGGGGCGATGTCGTTGGTCTGGCCGATGATGGCGCAGCCGGCCTCTCGCAGCACGTTGCCCCACAGCTCGGCACTGGGCTTGGCGACGTAGCCTTCGATGGCTTCGAGTTTGTCGAGCGTGCCCCCGGTGTGGCCCAGGCCGCGGCCGGAGATCATCGGCACGACCGTGCCGCAGGCGGCGAGCATGGGCGCGAGCATCAGGCTCACCTTGTCGCCCACGCCTCCGGTGCTGTGCTTGTCGACGATCGGCTTGCCGAAGTCGTGCTTGGACCAGTCGAGCACTTCGCCGGAGCGAGTCATGGCCTGGGTCAGCGAGATGCGCTCGTCCATGCTCATGCCCTGGAAGAACACGGCCATCGCAAACGCGGCGACCTGTCCTTCCGTGAAGCTGCCGTGGGTCAGCCCATCGGCGAAGGCCTGGACCTCTTCGGTGGAAAGGACTTTGCCGTCACGCTTGTGACGGATGATCTCCTGAGGAAGCAACGACATGCGGTTCACTCTCCGTACGGGACCCAGATGTTCTTGACCTGCACCGCTTCGCGCAGGAACTCGCGCCCCTCGCCTTGGCGCGGGTCCATCCAGTCACGCTTGCGGCCATCGTTGACCCAGGTGCGCTTCATGTTGCCCACCGACAGCGCTTCGATCTGCTTGCTGCCGGCTTCGGGCCCGACGTACCAGAGTGCATCGACCCCATCGTGCCCGGCGAGCACCTTGCTCAGCCCGGCGCTTTGGCCGGTGACGATGTTGAGCACGCCACCGGGCAGGTCGGACGTGTCGAGCACCTGGTAGAGGTCGGTGGCTGCCAGCGGGTGGCGCTCGGAGGGCAGGGCGACCACGCGGTTGCCCATCGCGATCGCGGGGGCGACCAGCGACACGAACGAGAGCAGGGGGCGGTCGTCGGGGCAGACGATGCCCACGATGCCGATCGGCTCGTTCATGGCGAGGGTGACGTTGCGCAGGGGGGGCGAGTGGACCCGGCCCTCGAACTTGTCCGCCCATGCGCCGTAGCTGAACAGCCGGCGGACGGTCGCAGCCACCTCGGCGGCGGCTTCGTCGATGCCCACCCCGGTCATGGACTGGATGCGCGCGGTGAACTCGGACGCGCGCGCCTCGAGGTTCTCGGCGATGTAGTACAGGACCTGCGCTTTGTTGTGCGTGGTGGCCTTGGGCCACGCGGTCTGCTTGCGTGCCGCTTCGACCGCGTTGCGGATGTCCTTGCGGTTGCCCTCGCCGACCTCGCCGACCATCGTGCCCTCGGGGGACACAATCGCGCGGCTGTAGCCGCCATCGGGGCGGGACTGCTTGCCGCCGATGTAGAGCTTGGTTGTGCGGTCGAGACCGCCGGGTCCGTCGGGCAGGCCGCCGTCAGGAACGGCGCCCGGGTACGCAGGCGCCTGCGACGATGCTTCGTCGTACTTGGGAAGCTCGCGTAGGAACGCGGGCTCGACGTAGGCGTGCATGCCCTCGATGCCGCCCTCGCGCCCGAACCCGGACTCCCGATAGCCGCCGAAGCCACACGCGGCGTCGAACATGTTGGTGCTGTTGACCCAGACGATGCCGGCCTGGATACGGGGTGCCACATCGAGCGCCTGGTTGATGCTTTCGCTCCACACGCTGGCCGCGAGGCCGTACTTCGTGTTGTTGGCGAGCGCAACCGCCTCGTCGGGCGTCCGGAACGTCATCGCGACGAGCACGGGCCCGAAGATTTCCTCCTGGGCGACGGTCGAGGCGGGCTGTACTCCAGTGAGCAGCGTGGGCGGGTAGAAGCTACCGTCCTTGGGACAGCCCCCGCTGGGCTGGTGCAGCGTTGCGCCCTCGCGAACGCCCTGTTGAACCAGCTTGTCGATCATCTCGACCTGGACCGGGGCCACGATGGCGCCCACGTCGACGCATTTGTCGAGGGGGTTTCCGACCCGAAGGGTCTCCATGCGCGCCTTGAGCTTGGCGATCATGGCATCGGCGATCTCTTCTTGGATCAGCAGTCGCGATCCGGCGCAGCAGACCTGGCCCTGGTTGAACCAGATCGCATCCACGACACCCTCGACGGCGGAGTCGAGGTCGGCGTCGGCGAACACGATGAATGGGCTCTTGCCGCCGAGCTCGAGGGTGAGGTGCTTGCCGCTGCCGGCGGTGGCCTTGCGGATGATCTTGCCCACCTCGGTGGAGCCGGTGAACGCGACCTTGTCGACGTCCTCGTGCTCGACCAGCGCAGCGCCAGTGCTGCCATCGCCGGTGATGATGTTGACCACGCCGGGGGGAAGACCCGCCTTCTGGCACAGCTCAGCGAAGAGAAGGGCGGAGAGGCTGGTGAACTCGGCCGGCTTGAGCACGACCGTGTTGCCGGCCGCGATGGCCGGAGCGATCTTCCACGCGGCCATCAGCAGCGGGAAGTTCCAGGGGATGACCTGGCCCACGACCCCGACGGGCGCCATGCCGCTGAGCTCTTGCTCGAACAGCTGGGCCCAGCCGGCGTGGTGATAGAAATGCCGCGCGACGAGGGGGATGTCGATGTCCCGGGTCTCGCGGATCGGCTTGCCGTTGTCCATCGTCTCGACGACCGACAGCAGACGGCTGTGGCGCTGCACCAGACGGGCGAGCGCGTAGAGGTAGCGAGCTCGGCCAGGGCCACCGAGGCCAGCCCATGCAGGCTGTGCCGCGCGGGCAGCCGCGACCGCCTCGTCGACGCTGCGGGAGCCTGCTTGGGCGAGCTGCGCGATGCTGTCGCCGGTGGCTGGGTTTTCGGCTGCGAACCATTTGCCCGTGTCGGGCTCGGTCCAGGTTCCGCCGATGAACAAGCCGAAGCGGCTGCTGTGGGCGTCCAACCAAGCGCGAGCCGGTCCATCGCCTTCAGGGGCGGGTCCGTACTCCATGGTCTCGAGAATGTCGGCGACGTTGGTCATGGGGAAGTCGTCCTTCGCGTGTGCGCGGTGGGGGGCCGTTTAGGCCATCGGGTGGCGGTAGCCGGCGGCGTAGCGGCCCGTGAGGAAGTGCTCGAGCTGCCGTTCGATGTCGCCGAGTAAGCTGCTGGCGCCGAAGCGGAACAGGTCGGGTTGCAGCCAGCGGTCCCCGAGCTCGTCCTTCATCAGCGCGAGGTAGGTCAGCGAGAGCTTGGCGCTGGAGATGCCGCCGGCGGGCTTGAAGCCGATGATGTGTCCGGTGCGCTCGCGGAACGCCCGAATCATGCGCACCATGACCAAGCTGACCGGGAGCGTCGCGTTGACCGACTCTTTGCCGGTGGAGGTCTTGATGAAGTCCGCTCCGGCCATCATGCACACCAGGCTCGCCTTGGCGACGTTGCGCAGGGTGTTGAGGTCGCCGGTCGCCAGAATCGCCTTGAGGTGCGCCTCGCCGCACGCCTCGCGGTAGGCCTTCACCTCGTCGTACATCGCCTGCCCTGTCTC
>CAJXVA010000741.1 GCA_913061055.1 uncultured Pseudomonadota bacterium | reverse complement strand
TCTTCTCTCATCTCCAGGCGTCCACAAAACCGAGGCAGCATCACTCGCAGTCATGCAGGCACACGTCGTCGCCGAACTCCTGCCAACAGGCGCCTTCAGGGCCGTAGAGCGCCTGTAGGGGGCCGACGGGAAAGCTCTCGCTGCCGAACGCACAATCTATGAGCAGCTCGCAGATCCCGAGGTCACGCCCGTTCGTCTCGGACAGCGTCTCGTTGGAAGACGTGACGCCATCGTCTGAGCCTCCGGTAGTCGCGTCGGCGGTCGCGTCGGCGGTCGCGTCGGCGGTCGCGTCGGTAGTCGCGTCGGTAGTCGCGTCAGTGCAACCAAGACAAGCCGCCGCGATGAGGGCCGCAAAGCCAACCGAAGAACAAATCGAAAGCCTCATGTCGGCCAAGATGCCGGAAGCGCAGCTAAGGGCGCAGCCTTTTTTTCGGTTCGTCAGAAGAACTCGTTGCCTCTACCACCTGACCTTTGACGCCTCACAAAAGAAACGCAGCTCCGTTCAACAATTCAGCCCGCCGCGGCGATGACCCGGCAGATCATGGAGGGGTACACGCCGAAGAGGCGGCGACCTAGAGCAGCTCGCGGTTGAAACCCGGTGGCAGCAGGGCGCCCCATCGGCTGGAGCAACATCGTCCTGTACGGCGAGCACCGCCTGGATCGCCAACGCGTGCGGCACGTCGGGCGAGGCGCTTAGCGTATATGGTTACAGCGATCTGCCTGACACCCTTGATCGTATCCGAGTTCGCCAGCCCGCCAAATACTGAGCGCCACTTGCGCTGATGGGTTCTCCCACCGATCTGGTCGCTACCCTAGGTTCTCCGGAGGGCGGACAGAGGGCCTTCTTAGCCAACTCGTTCCGAGACGGTTTTTGGGCCGATTGCTGGCCGTGCGCATCTGGTCGGTTCTAGATCAGCTATCATCGTCTCAACCGGCACGGTCGTGGCGGCTCACCTCCCCCAACCGCCGAGGGCTTTCATGCGTCGTAAACAACGGCTCCTCGCTCTCCCACGCGGCGTGGAGCGTGGCCTGCGGATCGGCATTCTCGGCATTTGTGGCTCTGTGCTCACCGCGTGCAGTGCGAGCACCTCACACGAACCGTCAGAACCGGCGGTTCAGGCTGGTTCGCCTCGCCGAGGATCAGAGGCGGGCAGCTCACAAGGCGTTGGTGCCAGAGGGAACTCGGACCTCGGGGAGCCGTGTGCCGCGAAGGAGCAACCGGCGGCCCCGCGAACGGACGCCCCGACCGATGGAATGGGCTTGGTTCCCGGCGGACGGGTACAGCTCGGGGCGTCTGAGGCCGACCTTAGAAAGCTGGTGGAAGTCTCTCAGGCGGACGGGTTGAGGTGGTCTCGGGCCGACCTAGGAAGCGCAACGCCGACCCGTCAAGTCGTGCTCGCAGCCTACTACCTCGACCTCTACCCCGTTTCTGTCAAGGCGTACGCACGGTGTGTCGACGCGGGAGCGTGCACAGAACCAAACATGGCCGATTGTTCCGACCCCGAGTTCGCGACCTGGGGCAAGCCGAAGTACGCCGAGCATCCAGTCAATTGCGTGAGCTGGAAGCAGGCGATGACGTATTGCGACTCGCGGGGAGCACGACTGCCGACCCTCGATGAGTGGGAGTTCGCTGCGCGAGGACCTGAGGGTCGGTTGTTTCCATGGGGCGATACACCGGCTTCCCAGCTTCAGTCACGTGTTGGCAACTTCGCGGACCGCAGCTTCGCGGCGTCACCGGAGAGTGCTGGGCTCTTTCCCGTGGTGTCATACGACGATGGCTACGCGCGAACCTCCCCGGTTGGAGCATTTCCCGCGGGAGCCTCCCCGTTTGGACACCTCGACATGGCCGGCGGAATCGGCGAGATGACGAACTCACCCAACTTCTCCGAGCGCCAGTGCGCGCGGCGAGGCGGCTCGTGGGGCCAACCACCTGTCGCGGCTGCGTCTGTCTTCGAAGACTTCTACAATCCGGACTATGGCTCTCCGCATACGGCCTTCCGATGTGCGCGTACCGCCGCCGCGGCAGCGAAATGAGCCGCTCGAAGGGTGAACGAGTCCGTGGCCAGAGGGGGACGCCTCCATCGCCTCGTGCAGCTGGTGGTGACACGGCACCCTGTGGAACCGCCCGCGCTTCTCGTACAGGGCGATACTCGCTAGAGCCGTGCCCGCCTCGTAGTGGCGGCCGTCGACCTTCACCATCGCCCCTACCCGCGCGAACGTGTAGAGCATCAACGAGAGGATCGCCCGGTCCCGGAGGTCGACAACGTCCTCGGTTCCAATCGATCCGAAAAGCGCCCGCACGTCCTCGGCCCCGAGGATCGGCGTCTTCCCCTCGCCGGCACTCACCCAAGGCGCTCGAACTACCGAGAACGGGTTCCACTCCAGCACGCCCCTCGACGCCATGTAGTCGCAGAGGTTTCGCAGCGCTGACAGCCGCGCCTTGATCGTGGACGTCGCCTTCCCTTCCTTCTTTAGGGACTCGATGTACGTCGCCGCCCCGATCGGCTCCAACTCGGCAAGCGACCACCCTCGCCCCGCCAACCAGTCGGACAGATGCCCGGCTGCGTGAGCGTAGGCCCGCCGAGTATGGTCGTTGCTGAGGTGGGCGACGAAGAACTCGACGAACGTTCGCTCGGCCTTCTTCCCAAGCTCGAGCACGCTCGCCGGCACCAACCCCGTCACCTCCATGCGAGCCAGGTCACCCACCGAATCCCTCCGTTCGCTGAAGCATCCGGTCGATCGTCACCTCAGCCTCGCCGATCAGCTCGAACGCCTGGCCGAGCTCCCCCGGGTCCTCGGCGTCGAGCAGCTGGAGCACCTGCCGAAGCCTTCGCTGTGCGAGTCGCTTCAGCCCCAGGTCGGAGACCCCGGCTCTCTCATCTGCCATCGCCGTCGCCATCGACAACCATCCTTCTATTTGGCGGGATCGAGGTCGAAGGCTTTGGACGGCGAATCCTCGCGCGCGGCTAACGCCTCGGGGCCGGAGTCCGTCGGGACCGAACCGGCCAACGTGATCGTTTTCGATCATCGGCCGGCGTCGATCGGTGTCCGATAAAAAAGAAGTATCACCCCCCGTTTGCGACGACCGCGCCACCCTCGGGCTCGACCGCGCCCAGTTCCTCCGAGCCGTCGACCTCTGCCTCTCCCTCGCCCCCGGTGATGACTCCAAGGAACGCGAGGGCGCCCATCGCTTCCTTCACAGCGATCGCAGCAGTGACGGCGCCAGCGAAAGCCGCCCCCACAAACCCCAGCGCGGACTCGGACTCGACCGCGAGGTAGTAGGTGATGACCGCCCCCATCGCGACGACGGCGAGATGCAACGTCACGAACATCCCGACAGCACCCAGAGTCCGCGCAAGCTCCGTCCGCCGCCCCAGCCAATCCATCCCCTCCGAAAGGAAGACGAGTCGGCGAGGGAATTTCTTTGCCAGGCCCCGAAGCATCTCTGAGCCAAGCTTCGCAAGCAACCATCCGAAGAGGAACACCGACCCGAGCCCGCCGGCAATCATCGAGATGTCGCCACCTGAAAGCACCAGCATCGCGATGCCCCCAAGGAACCCGGCCGCAAACACCGCGAGCATCCCGGCCATGAGAGTCCCCAAGAACACCGCGAGCACCCCATCCGCCACCTGGACAGCCTGCTTGGCAGCCGGCGGCAAGACGGCTTCGCCTTCGGACCCGTAGGAAGGCTCCCCGGCAACGATCGGCGGACTCGATAATCCTTCTCCTGCCTCGCGCATTTCCAAGACCAGCGACGCTCGGTCCTCTTCGGTGAGCCCGTTCATCTCCTTGAGCTTCTCGAACGTGTCGAAGACGCGAGCGCGTCGCTGGTGCTTCCGCCTCGACACAACCCCAAGGGCATCAGTTCTCATGCCCCAGGCCACCAACCCGGCCAGAACGACCAGCACCGCGAGTACCGGAGACTCAAGAAACATATCTCGGACCGCGATCGCTTCCGCCACGGTCTGTCTCTTATACACATCTCCGAGCCCACGAGACCTCTCTACATCTCGT
>CAJXVA010000740.1 GCA_913061055.1 uncultured Pseudomonadota bacterium | reverse complement strand
TCGTGGGCCTCGGCCAGGCCGTCGATCGAAATCGAAACCGTTCGAATCCCGGCCTGCCGCAGCGCTTCGACCCGCTCCTCGGTGAGGTTCAGTCCACCGGTGGTCATCGTGACCGACATCCCGCGAGCCCGGATCTCATTGACGATCAGCACGAAGTCGTTGCGCAGGTAGGCTTCCCCACCGACCAGGGTGACCTCGCCGACGCCGATGTCGGCGAGCTGGTGCACGAGGTCCAGGCACTCCTGCGTATTCAGCTCGTCCTTGCGTGCTTTGCCCGCCCGAGAGCCGCAGTGAATGCAGCGCTGGTCGCACGCCAGGGTGATCTCCCAGACCGCATAACGCGGAGTGGGGACTTCGCCCGCGGGCGTGTCTCGCAGCCGCCGGGCATCGGGCACCGGTAGGTCTTGAAGTACGCGCAGGCGGCGTCTGGCCTCTTCGAGCCGCACGTCAGCCCGGAACGCAAACGGTGGTGTCCACGGTTTCGTCGGCGACGGGCTCGCAGGCTTCGCCCTTGGCGCACGTGGTCACCTTGGGATCACACGTCTCGAAACACAGCGGGAGCACACCTTCGAACTGGACGACACATGTCCCTTCGAGGCACACCGGCGCTTCCTCGGAGTTGCTGCACATCTCGACACAGACCCCCGCGTTGGTCTTGGCGTCGACGTGGAAACACATAGATCCGGCCACGCAGTTGTCGATCCCCGAGACGCCACTCCCCTCGGCCGCACACGGCTCTCCGGGGCTGACGGGGGCGGGGTCAACCGGCGTACAGCGGGTCGAGTTCCAGGTCTCGCCTCCATCGTCGGCCCACGGCGCACACTTCTCGCCCTTGACGCAGTCCTGCATGAACACGTTGCACTCGTAGGCGCCGCCTCCGAGATCCGGGGCCCCACCGTAGAAGCCGCCCACCGAGTCGAGCGTGTCGTCGTCGAGGGTGGTGCTGCTCCCGCCGGTGGTCGTGTCCCCGATGCTCGTGCTCCCGGACGTGGTCGCGGTCGGGTCGGTCGTCGTGCCTGACGCGCCCTGGGTTGTGCCACTCGCGCCGGTGCTCGAACCGACCCCGCTCGAGCTGCTTGACGTGTCCGCCATATCTCCGGCATCGGGCTGCGCGGGTCCGCAGGCGCTGAGTACACAGCCCACCGCAATGACCATGACGGCGACCGGAACGCGTCGGGTCGGCGCGGAGCGCAGCGGCGCGAAGCAGAACGGGCAGGCCTTTTCCTCGCCGAGGACGTGACGCGCACAAGACGGACAGGGCAGCATCGGTGTACGATAGCTTTGTTGGAGTTTGTTTTGGCGGATTTTAATCGATATCGGGGACCTCGACACGTGGGAGGCCGACGACCTCTCCCCCGACCGTCGCATCCGGCGCCAAAATGGCCACGACCAGCTGACCGGTGGCGCAAACCTCTCCCGCTTCGTCCGTAATCGTCGCCTCCCACCGGGCCCGGTCCTCGGCCGGTTCCGCCACGGGAACCGCTTCGGCCCGAAGGCGCGCGCCCACCCGTTTGCCCCGAAGGAATCGTGTCGTGTTCTCCAGTCCGACTGCGTTGCGGCCCCGCGCCAGTTCGGCGAGCGCAGCCCCAACCGAGCAGACCGACTCGAGCATCGCCGAATACACCCCGCCGTGCACGAGCCCATACGGCTGCAAGTGGGCCTGCGTCACTGCGAGCGTCGCGACCACGCGGTCGTCCGCAACCGACTCGTATCGGATCCCCAAGTGCAGGTCGAGCCCGGTCCGGTTCGCGTCGAGCAGTGAGGCTCGCCCTTCGTCGGGGAGCGAGGCGAGGAGTTGGGCCAACTCGGTTGCCGAGGGGGGCACGCTCCGCAGTCTACTCCCACTGGCGGTCAACCCGGGCTCGCCACCATCGCTTCTCAATCGGGCGAACGTTCGTCAGGGGCCCGAGCGTGTGGAGGTACGCGAGCACCAGGGGGAGTTCGGCGTCGCTCTGATTCCCCACGAAGGGCCGAATCGGAACCAGGTTCGAGTAGCTCTGCATGAGCTTTTCCGGGGAGTCATCAACGTACAGGACACGCTCTTTGCGAAAGCCGAGCCGCCGAAGCTTCCGGATCGGCTTGAGCCAGACGTGCTCGTCGGTCTCCCGGATGTACTTGTGCGTGCACCGCTCGCGACCCCACACGAACGAGAGTCGACTGCGGTCGATGATGTGGTCGAGGACCGGCACCGCATATGGCAAGGTCGACGCGGTCCAGATGCCGACGTGCTCGAACGCTGCGAGGACTCCGTTCAAGAACGCATCGAGATGCGGTCGTCGGTACAGTGCATAGGGCCCGACGGAGAAGTCCGGTTCTCGCTCCAGCGGGCGCTCACAGGCGTGGACGAGGGTCTCATCCAGATCGAGCACCAGGAGCTTGTCGTACGGCGTCATTCCAGCGGCGAGGCTTCGATGCGGCTCATCGAAACGGCGGGGTGGGTGAGCTGCAGCAAGACGTTCGTCCCGGGCACGCCGCCCTGGTAGTCGAAGCGGTCGGCGCCGAGTTCGAACGTGGTCCGCATCCAGCGAACCGTTCCTTCGTCATCGAGCGTCGCCGGCATGGACCCGAGCGTGCGGTAGCTGACTCCGTCCCACTGCTGCAGGGTGCCGGTGGTCCCGGACGCGTAGGTCAGGCTGACGAGGATCCGTCGGTCCTCACCGTCTTCGATATCGACGACGAGGTTGGCGTTGACGCCGGTCGAGGTCCGCGCTGGAAGGGTGAGGCCCCGGCTGAGGTCTGCGGGTGCCCCCCAATCGACGGTGTAGAAGCGAACGCCTCCGGGGGCGACCGGGGCGGCGTCGTCACCAGGGCCGGCAACCATCTCCCATGCGGTGCCTTCGGCCAGGTCGTCGGGGCGGTGGGTGAGCATGAGGGCGACGGCGAGCGTTCGTGCGCTGTCGACCGTGCCACCTTCGAAGGCCCGCTCGAACCGGCTGAGGTAGCTGCTGAAGTACAGCGAGCGGCCAAACTCGAACACCGCTGGATCACCGCCGGGCGCATCGCCATGGGCGGCGTAGGCGATCGCGGCTGCCCGCGACCACGCCCACTCGTTGTCCCCACCGTCGGTGCCGTCCACGAAGCCGTGGAGCCGCGCAGGGTGGCCGCTCCACATGATGTCGGTGAGGGTCGCCGCGACGCCTTGCATCTGGGACGCGCTCCACCAGCCACGCTCACCCGCTTCTCGCATCAGCTGTGTGGTGACCAGCGCGTGGGAGACATCCTCGGCGCGCCGTTGTGCGACCGGGTACCCGTCGTCGGCGTAGTTCCACGTGTAGCCGTCGGTGGGGTTGCCGCTGGTGCGGGCCCACAACAAACTGGCGGTCTCGGGTGGACGCTCCGCAAAGCTGGCGTCGCTCCCGGACTCGCTGAGAATCTGGCTCGCCATCGCCACGAGGGCGCTCGTGTTGTGGACCGCGATCGCATCGGAGGGCTGGGTCGAGTACCACCAGTATCCTCCGTCCGCGACGCTCGTGTAGTGGCTGTCCCAGCGCTCGATGAGCGCTTCGCCGAATGCACGCACCTCGTCGGTGTCCGGGTGACCGGCGTCATCGAGCACCCGGACGATCTTGGCGACGCCCAGCGCCACCATGCCCGACTGCCACGTGTACGCGGTGAAGGCCGGGTTGGTGCTGCCGTCCCCAAACGCATCCCAGGCATCTTCGAGTCCGAACGCGGGTCCGCCACCCACAACCATGTCGGCGGACGCCTGGAGTTCATCGATCTCCACGAGTGCCGCGTCGATGAGCGCCTCGCGCTCGGGGAGGTCGTAGTCCCGGGCGTGCCACAGCAGCTCGCCCATCGCCTGGAGCACGTAGCCTTGCGCCGCGCTGTGTCCGTAGGATGTGCTCGTATCCAGCGCGTCGGTGTTCGACAACATGCTGTCGATCGCTTGGGTGGTGAGGCTGGGGTAGGGGCCGAGCGCCAGGTCGGGGTACGGCGGCAACTCGACGCCCCCAGTGGTGCTGCCGCTGCCACCGGTGCTGTCCTCGTCGCCTGTCTCTTATACACATCTGACGCTGCCGACGAGCG
>CAJXVA010000739.1 GCA_913061055.1 uncultured Pseudomonadota bacterium | reverse complement strand
TCGTCGGCAGCGTCAGATGTGTATAAGAGACAGAGCCCCGACCCCCCCGCCGTCGAAACCGAGTTGGTCCAAACAGATGGCCGGCGAAGAAGGCTCGGACTTCGAGCTGCGAACGCCGACCGGAGAGCAGCCCGCCAATCTCGTCGACGCTCATGAGTTCTCCTCGAGGGTCGACGATGAAGGGCTCGACGACGACGACATCGATCTCGCCGAGCTCGTCATCCCGCCGCCGGATCACGAACCGGTGGATTCGCTCGCATCGCAGGCGCCCCAGGTGCTTGACGTCCGCGATTCGCTGGAGGCGTTCGCGGGTGAGGTGGCATTGGGAACCCTGTGCATCGTGCAGGGAGAAGGCGGCGCCGAAGCGTTGGCGACGGCGATGCCCGAGGGCGACTACGCACTCATCGACGACGCCGCGCCCGAAGGCGTGCTGCGTGCCGCCGCGGAGCTGGAGCCTGGAAGTCGGTTCGCGGTCCGCTTGGAGGACCCGAACCTGGTCCTCGGCTGGATTCTTCGACGGCTCGAAGAGGGCTCGATCGTGGTCGTGGAGACCCGGGCTCGCACTGCCCCCGGCGCGCAGCGCATCTTGCTCGGGACCTCCGGCACCCGACGGGCCGAGCAGTGGTTGTCGGTGCACGCTTCGAGTTGGTTCGCGCAGGAACCCGACGGTTGGTCGCGGCACGACTTCTAGCCTGTGTGTGTCGAGTCCGTCTTGGGCTCGGCCTACGCGACCTTCTGGTCAAACAGCGGGTCGAACTTGCAGACGCAGTTCCGTCCCGAGTCTTTCGCGCGATAGAGCGCAGCATCGGCAGCCTGAAGCAGAACCTCTTTGGATGCTCCTGGCAGGATGTCCGTTCCCGCGACGCCGATCGAACACGTTCGGGCACCCGCAGCGGTGGCGCTCGGGCTGACACGCATGAACGCGGCCCGAATGCGCTCCGCGAGGGTGCACGCATCGTCGGTCGTTGAACTTGGGCACACGACGGCGAACTCCTCCCCGCCGTAGCGATACGGCAGGTCGCACGCGCGGGTGTTGTCCGCCAGGAGCCTGCCGAACACGCGAAGTAGATCGTCGCCGACCGTGTGTCCAAACGAGTCGTTCACGGACTTGAAATGGTCGAGGTCGAGAAGCAAGACCGATACCGATTCGTGTGTACGGGTGGTCTCGCCGAGCTCGGTCTGCATGCGTTCGTCAAAGGACCGGCGGTTGCCGATCCCGGTGAGAGCATCCATCGCGACGAGTCGACTCAGCGTGCGTGACTTCTCCTCCAGCGCCTTCGTCAGCGAGCGGATTCGAAGCATCGCTTTGATGCGAACCTGAAGCTCCAGTGGATCGATCGGCTTGGTCAGGAAATCGTCGCCGCCCGCCTCGATGCCGTTGGCCCGAGCGTTGTCGTCGGCGAGGCCGGTGAGAAAGACAATCGGGACGTAGGTCTTCGCGCGGGACCGAATGATCCGGGTGAGCTTGAAACCATCCACTGTGGGCATGACGGCATCCATCAAGATGAGGTCGACGTCTCCCTTCCCGAACGCGCGCAAGGCCTCGGTCCAGCTGTTGCAAGCGGTCACCCGATGGCCGTAGGACTGGACGAGGTCGCGCAACTCTCTCGCGACGACCGGCTCGTCATCGACGAGCAGGACGTGCGCCGGTGGTCCGTTGGCGCTTGGAGGAATCACGGTGCGGTTCACGCTGCTTCGCGAAGGCCGGGGACGAGTCGGATGCCGGGGGAGAGGACGGCGCGGGGAAGCTCGAGCGCAAACCCAAGGCGTCCGTCTTCTTCGGTGAGCACCAGCGCGCCGCCGCGGGCTTCGACGAGTCGGCGGCAGTGGGCGAGGGTGGGGTCGACGTCCGCACTCGTGCCGCGCGGGTCGAGGGCGCGAACGAAGCGCAGCGGAGGCACACCGTCTGTCGTGATGGAGATGCGAACCTTCGAGCGGGCTGCCGAGACATGCACGCCGACGTACTCACCACGCTCCTCCTCAACGATGCGCAGGGCAGCACCGAGCACTGCCCCGATGACGAAGGAGAGCTCTCCGGGGTCGGTCGTCACCGCCGGGTCGCCGGGTGCGAGACGCAGAGCGATGTTGACGCTCTTTGACTGAACCCGAGCCGCGACCCGGCCGACCAACCCGGCCACCAGCATGTTCACCTGATGGGTTCGGGTCTGCGGTGTCATCAATCCAGAGTCGTTCGCGGATTCCCCTCGGCAAGCGCTGTTGAAAGGAAGGACGCGGACGGGAGTGGTGACGGAGGGGGTAGTGACGAGATGCATGGCGGTCCTCGAAGAATCGGTAGGCGAGAACACTTGTTGCTCGAAGCGTGCCAACCCTTGCATTGCGCGGACACTCCGAAACTTTGACGTGGGCTTCGTTTCGTTCTTTGGTGTTGAGCAAACGCGAATATGCCGGCGAAGGGACCTGGGGACCGCTCACGCCTCGAATCCGGTTCGAGGGCCTCTCCATGCCGACAGGGACACACGTGTCGAGTCCTCGGCGCCGTGGTGGTTGGAGGTCAGACGCCAGCGCGCCGACGATCGACGAGACCATGGCGATCGACCCCACGGCACGCTGACGATCGACGAATTCATGGCGATCCGGTCGACCGGTTCATTGACGATCGAGCCCCGCTGGCGCTGGCCCGCCCCGCCGACCCCAGACGGCCGTGGCTAGGGCTGGCCCGGGCGAGCGCGGCCGTCGGTGTCCAACGATGGGCCGCGCCTAGGCGCGGTCCGGCGTCGCGAGCAGGTGGAGGAACTTCTCCTGCGAGCCAAACCCGGATTCGTGCACGACGACCTGCGCTCCGAGGCGCGACGTCTTGCCGATACCGATTGGCGAGAGGAAGTTGGCGGTAGGTTCTTCGGTCTGGGAGACGGTGCAGACGACCAGCACCACGAGGTCTTCGTCGGGATCGATCCCCGCAAAGGACGCGGAGCGCCGGACGAGGTCGAGCGGGAAGTCGGGTGCGACCTCGAGCGGGTCGATGACGATGAGCGCGAGGTCGGGTCGCTCGAAGGCCTGCAACCAGCGGAACGGGTTGTCGCTTTGTCCGTCGATCAGGACGAACGTTTTGGCTTCCGGGAAGCCGGGCAAGCCCATCGGCAGCGTGATGAGCTGACCCTCAGGAACCTCTATTCGACCGAAGCGAGCGCTTTCCACTGCGCGTAAAGGCGCGACAGCTCGTCCGGACTCGGCGTGTTCGACGCCTTGATGTTCTCGTCCGCGATCCCCTGGTACAGCTCCTCCCGATACACCGGCAGTCCCGCCGGCGCCGAGATCCCCAGCCGAACCTGACGGCCCCGGACCTCCCGGACCACGATCTCGATTCCGTTGCCGATCAGTATCTTCTGTCCGATCTTCCGCGTGAGTGTCAGCATTGGCGTCTCCCGAGGGTGCGGTCGAAGGATTCGGCTTCTCCCGTTTGCTCATCTTGGTTCAAGTCCGTCGGTTCTCGCGACCGTTTCAGGCCGGCGCCATCGCCGTATCCCTCTGTATGCCGGCGTAGGAAGCGGCCGGACGGGTCATGGGGGGCGTGGTCCCCGAAGTATGACACAGGGACGATGCGGCGGTCGGGAAATGCGCATTGAAAAAGCGGCCCAAGAGCCGCTTTTTTCTGAAAAGTGACAACCCTTCGGTGGTCGCGCCTCAGCGCGGCGAGCTGTCGGACCTCAGCATCGTCCGGAGCTTCGCGGTGGCCTCGCCCATGATCTGGCAGATCCGAGACTCCGTCACGCCAAGCTCGAGCCCGATTTCGCGCAGGGTCATCTCCCGCTGATAGTACATCTCGAGCACCCGTTGCTTTCGAGGCGGCAGGTTGCCGATGGCTCGACCGAGCCTGCGGACCATCTCCCGTTTCATGCTGAGCTCATCGGGGCGTGGGCTTGGGGAGGGCAGCTCCATGCCGCGCCCGCCATCGTCGTCGTTGCGGCTCATCTCGTCGAGGCTCAGCATGCGCACGCTGCCGACGCGTGCGACCAGCTCGCGGTAGTCGCCGACGGTCATTCCAAGTCCGGCCGCCAGTTCCTCCTCGGCGGGGGGCCG
>CAJXVA010000738.1 GCA_913061055.1 uncultured Pseudomonadota bacterium | reverse complement strand
CACTAGATCGCTCGTCGGCAGCGTCAGATGTGTATAAGAGACAGACTCGAGTTCGCGCTCGAGCTGCACATGTGCCAGGCCCGAGAGCCCGTCTCTCCACACCGCGGCCACACCCGCTGGCACTCTCCAGACCACCCAAGCGGTGACCACGAACGCCACGACCGCCCACACGCTACGGAGCGTCAGCGCAACGGCCTTGCTCTGGGGCCTCCGCAACGGCACCAGCAGCACCGCGAGCGCTGCCACCAGCACGAGCAGCATCATGTAGCCGTCGCCGTTGCGGGTGTAGGCCAGCCCCAAGCCGACCAACGCGGCCCCACCGGCACCAACGCCGACGATTCGCCCCACGAGAAGAACCACACCGAGCAAGACGATCAGGTCGAGGGTTCGCCACGCACCAAACCAGGTGGGCTCCGGAGAACCTGGGCCCTCGGCGTGAAGCAGGTCCCAGCCTCGCGGCAGCGTGAACCCCAACTCGACCGCGTCGAAGTCCTCGGACCATCCGCCCAGAGGCAGGCTCGACGTCGCGCCCTCGATCCGCCAGATCGCGCGCATGTTGAGCGCAGAGCCCCGAACCTCGACGCCGGAGTGTCCATCTCCACTGACGGTGACGACTTGCGGCTGACCGCCCGCCGCCACGCTCCCCAGGACCCCCTGGGCAGCACGCAGGTCCATGCGGTTGGTCGTGTTCATCTCGCCGTTGATGTCGTCGACGACGGTCCACCCCGCGCCGTCCAGGTCGACTCGCATCTCTCGTTTCAACACCAGCTCGTTCGTGCTCGTCTCGGAGACACCGCGCTGGATCAGCTCAAACTCGAGGCTTCCGCCGGCGTCGATCCGATAGGTTGCGCCACCCTGCCACTCGCTGGGGGCGTGGGTGCGCGTGTGGTCGACCGCCTGCGCGCCCGAGAGGCTCACCTGTCCGATGCTGCGGCCACCTCCGGCCGCCTTCCAGACCCAGATCTCACTGTCGGGCCAAGGCGCCGGGTGGCTTGGCGGGCGCATGCTGGTCGGCGACTGCGGCATCAACGACTCGAGATCGACCGAGAAGGTTCCGGGACGCACCTGGAGCACGAGCGTGCCGTCCTCTCCCATCGCGACTGGAACCGGCGAGGAGATCTGCAGCAGCTTGGCGCCCTCGAGCGTCGGGTTCGGCAAGACGAACTCGCGAGCCTCGCCTGCAACGTGGATGTCGATCCGCGTCGTCACGCGCAGCGGCACCCAGTCGGTCAAACGTCGCGACACCTCCATCGTCTCCGAATCCGGCACCGGCTCCTCCGGGTCTTCCGGTTCTTCCGGCTCGGGCTCGTCTGGCTCGTCCCCATCTTCCTCCACGCCCTCGAGTGACAACGTCGCTTCGGTGCGCGATGGGAACGGGACGGCAGTTCCGCCGACGGTCAGGTTGACGAGCCCGATGGGCTCAGGCACGCGCAAGCTGTCGGGCGCCTCACGCCACGGGATGAAGCCGGTCACCGTATGGCGGCCTTCTTCGAGTTTGACCAGCGGCCCTTCCCCCTCGCGGAGAACCGCACTGGTCTTCCCGTCAACCTTGACGTCCTGCGGCCAGCTCTGCGCATCACCGGGGAGCTCGACCTCCATCGGTCCAAACACCGACACGTCCAAGGAGAAGCTCGCGCCCTCGGCCGTCACCCCCAACTCGAGGTAGCTCGGCCACACGCAGATCGTGACGTCCCCCTCGACCGTCCGACAGTCCCGCGGCTCGGGCTCGACCTCCTTCACCCACTTCACCCAGTCGGCGAGCTCGGCGGGTACCTCACTGCTCGGAGGCGCCGCCAGGGCGCTGGACGAGACCAACCCCACGACGAAGGTGGCGATCACGAGCCAAGCGAGTCGGTACGTCCCCATGCTCGCGATAGTACGAGATCGGCGCCGCAATCGTTCTACGAGATCGCCGGGCCGGTTTCGAAAGCCCAGCGACATCGAAACCGTGTCTTGCCGGTCCGCGAAGTCGATCGCCACCGCGATGAACGTCGAGTCCGCGGATGAGACCCCAGACGTGACGGGAACCTGCCCCGCTGCGGATACGCCGACCGTGCGGGGTCGTGCTCGGCGGACCTCGAGCGTGATCCGATCGGGTCTGCGCCGACTCTTGTTGAGTGTGAAGGTTGTTCAGCGCTGTTTGCTCGCCCTTTCTTGCATCGCCTCGGTGACGCTCTCCCCCATGGCTTCGGTGGCGACCGCGGCAGCGCCAGCACCCGATCCGCTGCCGTCGTGGGACCGCACCGTCTTCCGCCCTACCGGCGCCGTGACAACGACCCTCATCAGCGGACGCGGAGGCGTCACGGACATCATCACCACTCCGACGCCCGACTTTCTCTACCAACTCCGGGCGCGCGAGCGAGGTGACGAGCCCTGTGACAACCGTGCACGGTTCTTTCATGAACGCCCAGAGTCACCGCGCGTCCCCACCCGCATCGCGCACTACGAGCGCAGGAGTAGCCGAAAGTGTGCGAGCGGCGAATGGGGGAACTCCGGCTCCGAGCTGCGGGCCAGCGTCGCAGGAGGTGGCTATCGTCACAGCGACGGCCGGGTTCGCGTCGTGGCGGGCGTCCGGGTGTGCATGAACAAGCAACGAACCCGCGTCAAGGGCATCAAGGTCTACGGAGCGAGCATCAACAACGACGGCGACGTCCGACGTGACAGCGCCTACAACAACCAGTTCAGCCGCCCGAACTGCAGTACTTGGGAACGAACTCGGATGTGCCCCTCGGAGCAAGTCGCCACTGGCGTGCACTTCAACTACTCGGGACGTTCACTGGTCGGTGTTGCCTTGGAGTGCCAGGCCGTTCGAACCGTCCAGCTCGCCACCCGCGACTGAGTTGAGGACCCCCCTAGAAGCAATAGTCGGACAGCTGGTAGTCGCCGATGAGCATGGCGCACTGCGGCTGGTTGCCAAAGTCCGCGTAGTACTCGCACGTCTCTTGCCAGCCAGGTCCGGGCGGGAGTTCGGCGCAGCAGTCTCCGAGCTCGGCGCAGTAGGTCTCGCCGGTGCAGTAGCCCTCTTGGTGGTAGTTCGTCAGGATCGAATCGCACAGCTCGGGGCTGTCCATCTGCACCACCGAGATGCAGCCGCCAAACAGCGCGCTGCCGATCTGGTCGCAGCACGCCTCCAGTTCGACGCACTGGGCGCTGGGGCCCTCGCCGCCTCCGGTTTCTGCGGCCGAGGTCTCGCCTTCGCCCGACGACCCGGATGTCGCGGGGTCCCCAGTGGCGCCGGCGGGATCGGCTGTCCCGCTGCTTTCACCCGCGCCGGTTGTCGACCCCGCACTCGGAGGCTCACCAGTGGCACCGCTGCTCGCGGCGGCAGCGGTGCCCTCGCTCGAGCCGGAAAGACCGCCGGTGTCCGTGTCGGCCCCACCGCTCGACCCTTCCGTTTCGGTGGAGGTGTCCTCGTTCGTGGTTCCGCATGCGAGCAGGCCGAGGAGCGGAATCAGGGACAAACGAAGTCGCATGGGGACACAATGAGCAAGGCGCATGCCAACCAACGACGGCAACGACAACGTGCCTCCGGGGCCGGCGAGGGATCGATCTGACACCTGGGACCTCCCCGATTGGGTCCTGGCGAGGATCGCTGAACGAGCCCCACGGAACTTCGACACCGACGCGCACCCCGACTGGGTTCCGTTGGACACGCTGAGCTACGAGACGACATCCGACGCACAGGTCTTTCGCATTCGGGCCCTCCGCGGCGACGCTGTCTCGGCTTGGTCGGATCCCGTCTGAGTGAGAGGCGCAAGGCCGGGCTGCTACTCTCCGAGCGTGCGTCTTGAGAGCTGCTGTTCGTGTCGCTGCCACATCGAAGTTGGGCTCGACTGTCCGTTCTGCGGAGCAGGGGCAGCCCAGGCATCCTCGTTGGACTCGCGGTGGCTCGGGCTGGCGGTGCCCCTACTCGCGATCGTTGGGTGCGGGAACCCAGGGCGGCCGCAGGGAGAGATCTATGGGACGCCGGAGATGATCGATCGCCGGCAAGGCAAGGAGCCGGATGCACCTGCGCCCGCCGGGGAGCCCACGGCCGGCGAGAGCAGGACC
>CAJXVA010000737.1 GCA_913061055.1 uncultured Pseudomonadota bacterium | reverse complement strand
ATCTACACTAGATCGCTCGTCGGCAGCGTCAGATGTGTATAAGAGACAGAAACTGCACAGATCGTTGGGCTGGCATATCCCGGCGACCCCGTCCTCCATGCACTGGTCGTCGTCGGTGCAGAAGAACGCGTCGTCCCTGCAAGCCGACACCGTCAGCAACACCGCGATGAACCATGGTTTCCGCACGAGGCAACCGATCGTAGCAGACGCCCTCCGCCCCCGGCCCCCCGTGTGAGACCGCGGCGGTCACCGGCCGACACGACCCCACAAACTCAACCCGCGTCGATGCGGTCCAGAGCGGTCAGGAGCCGCTGCGAAGTCGTGGCATGTACACCCGCTCCGCCGGAACTCGCAGGGCATCAAGCGTGCTGCGATGTTCCCGCTGCTCGCGCACGAAGTCGCTGATGTCCTCTATCGACAGCGTCTCTTCGACGACGAACCGGCGCAGCATCTCGCCGCGCAGGCCAAGCTGAACTGCGCGGCGCTCTAACTTGTTGCCCGAGGGTCCATGATCCGGGTCCACTGGAGCCGCACGTTCGAGGCCCGCAGCGCGGCCTTCCAAGCATCGTGCGTCTCCGCTCCCGAAGCACCAAAGCTCGAGGCTACCGCTGTGCCCATCAGTTCGTCGAAGAACGCGCGACGGATTCGGATCGCGAGGACGCGGGCTTGCTCGTCATCCGCTTGCAGCCAGTCGCAGCGATACATCATCCACATGAAGTTGGGCTTGATCCAACTCATGCGTTCCAGGGAATACCGAGGCCCACCCAGACGCTGGTGGGCGACGGCATGCTCAGCAGTCACCGCGTTGAACGCTTGGTACACGACGATGGAGTCATCATCGTACTGAGCAAGGATCACCTGTCCCGAGGACGGCCAAGACTCGCGGAGGGATCGATAATCGGTGACGTCGAGTGTGATCATGCGTAGCTCACCGCATCCCGGGTGCCTCGCACTGCGTGCTTTCCACGTACTCGGCGTACCCGCCCCCGTACACCCGCGGACCGCCCTCAGAGCCCAACTCGAGGACTCGGTTGGAGACCTCGGTCAGGAAGCGCCGATCGTGGGAGACGAACAGCATCGTGCCCGAGTAGTCGGCGAGCGCCTTGACCAACATGTCTTTGGTGTCGAGGTCCAGGTGGTTGGTGGGCTCGTCGAGCACGAGGAAGTTCGGAGGGTCGTAGAGCATGCTTGCCAATACGAGCCGGACCTTCTCCCCTCCGGACAACACACGGACGTACTTCTCCGCATCATCCCCACGAAACCCGAACGCCCCCAGGACGTTGCGCAGCGACCCTTGGGACGCTCGTGGAAACAGGGCCTCCAGCTGGCCGATGACCGTGGCTTCCGGATCGAGGACTTCCATCGAGTGCTGGGCGAAGTACCCCATCTTCACGCTTGGTCCCACGCGAACATCACCAGCGTCGGGCTGGCTCTTGCCGGCGATCATCTTGAGCAGGGTGGACTTGCCGGCGCCGTTGATGCCCATCACGCACCAGCGCTCGAGCCTGCGAATGGTGAGGTCGACGCCGTCGTGGACCACGTTGTCACCGTAGGCTTTGCGGACCCCCTCGAGCACGGCCACATCCTGGCCGGACCGTGGCGGCTCGGCGAAGTCGAACTCGACGATCTCGCGCCGCCGCGGTGGCGCGACCTTGTCGATCTTCTCGACCTTCTTCACGCGAGATTGGACCTGCGCAGCATGGCTCGCGCGCGCCTTGAAGCGGGCGATGAACTCTCGCTCCTTGGCCAACATGGCCTGCTGCCGGGCGTAGTGCGCCTCATGCTGCGCCGACATCATGGCGCGCTGTTGTTCGTAGAAGTCGAAGTTCCCGCCGTGGGTCACGAGGTCGCCACCGTCGACTTCGACGATCTTGGTGACAAGTCGGTTGAGGAGTTCTTTGTCGTGCGAGGTCATCATGACCGCCCCACGGAACTCCATCAGCCACTTCTCGAGCCAAAGAATCGACTCGATGTCGAGGTGGTTGGTGGGCTCGTCCAACAGCAGGACATCCGGCTGCATCAGCAAGATTCGGGCAAGTGCAACCCGCATCTTCCACCCCCCGGAGAGCTTGGCAACATCGTCGTCTGTCACCTCGGGAGCGAACCCGAGACCGGCGAGGATTTCCTGGGCCCGCGGCTCCAGCTCAAACCCTCCAAGCTCTGCGTAGCGTGACTGTACTTCCCCGTAGCGCTCGATGATCTTGTCGAGTTCGTCGGCACGTTCCGGATCTGCCATCGCAGCCTCGAGCTCGCGAACCTCGACCGCAAGCGTCGAGACCTCCCCGGCACCCGCCATGACCTCGTCCAAGACCGACCGCCCCGACATCTCCCCGACGTCCTGGTCGAAGTAGCCAATCGTCACACCACGGTCTACAGCGACCCGGCCTTCATCCGGCTGCTCCTCGCCGACGATCATCCGAAAGATCGTGGACTTGCCCGCCCCGTTCGGACCCACCAAGCCAACCTTCTCCCCCGCGTAGAGGTTCATCGACGCGCCCGTGTAGAGGATCTGCGACCCATGGCTCAGTGCGATGTTGTCGAGCGTGATCATCGGAGCGCGGAGGGTAGCAGAGCTGCCGGAACACTCCAGGGGCACCCGGCGACGGCAGGTAGACTGCGGAGATGCAGCTGGACCTGAACCGCTACCGTCAGATCGTGGTGCTCACTGGAGCCGGGGTTTCGGTCGCATCGGGCCTGCGCCCCTACCGTGGTCCCGGCGGTTGGTGGACGGACCATCCCGAGCACCGGGAAATGGCGACCGCCAAGGCGGCACAGGAGGACCCCATGTCCACGTGGCAGGCCTTCGGCTCACTGCGCAGTGCGGTCGCCGAGGCATCCCCCAACCCCGCGCACATCGCCCTTGCCGCGGCCGAAGCACAGCGCCCCTCAGGCACGACCCTGACCGTGATCACCCAGAACATCGACGGGCTCCACCGCGCCGCCGGGCACCACGACGTCATCGAGCTGCACGGCAACCTTGCACGCACCCGGTGCTCCAACCCGACCTGCGATCTCGAGCCGTTCGAAGACCGCACGGTTCCCGACACCCTGCCCCGCTGCACGCGGTGCGACGCGCCGCTGCGCCCCGACGTGGTGTTGTTCGACGAGCCGATGGCCGCGCGGCCCGAGTGGGAGTCGAAGCAGGCCCTGCGAGACTGCGACCTGTTCTTGGCGGTCGGGACGTCCGGCACCGTGAGCCCCGCGGCAAACTTCGTCCGCTCCGCGGAGTACGCCGGCGCCCGGACCCTGTTTGTGAACGTCGAGCCGCTCGACCCTCCGAACCCTGCGTTTCAGGAGACCGTCCTCGGGCCGGCCGAGACCGTCCTTCCGCGGTTACTCGGTGTCTGAGCGGTACAGGCCGCAATCACCGACCCAACACTCGCAGCGCGACATGACCGAAGAGCAGGAGCGTGAACGCAACGTTCCGTGGGATTGCGGCCAGCCAACGTTGACGAGGCGGGACTTCTCCATCGGCAAGCGCACGACCGATGCGACGCAGCTCAGAGACGGTCAATGGCCAGTCTAGGAGTCCGTCGACCGACGCCGCGGGCAACGCGTCCGCCCCCAGTCGGGCGCCCATGACCGCGCCGACGATCGCGGCGGTCGTATCGGTGTCGCCGCCCAATCGGACCGCGGCCTCGATCGCCCCTGCGGCGTCCTCGTGACGCCGCACGCAATGAACAACCGCCGGGACGGTGTGCACCACAAACCCCGAGACTCCGCGCTCGAAACCCGCTGCGGCGCGAAACGCCTCGCGGTCGCCGCTGCATGCCCAGGCCTGCGCCACCTGGGCGCGAAATGTATCGTCCTCAATGTCCTCGATGATCGCCGCATCGACGCTTCCCCGTGCCTCGTCTCGCGCCAAACGGGCCACAAACACCGCGCCATCGAGGGCGCGCGGGTCGGTGTGGGTCATGCACGTCGAGGCATGAACGAGTTGGACGAGGTGCGCGTCGTCTTGCGCGCAGACCCCCAGCAGTGCCGAGCGCATCGCCGGACCGTTGCCCGCGGAAAAGACTCCGATGCGCTCGGCACTGCTGGGGGTCTGCGCGCAAGAC
>CAJXVA010000736.1 GCA_913061055.1 uncultured Pseudomonadota bacterium | reverse complement strand
GCAGCGTCAGATGTGTATAAGAGACAGTCATCGTGTTCACCGACCACAACCGGGTCACCGAAGCGCCATCGCCTCCGGGGATGTTGGTCCTCCCCGGGGTCGAGCTGACGCAGAATCTCGAGGACTGCTCGCCGCCTCCGCAGGGCAAGCACCAGTGTCTTCTTCACGTCAACGCGCTCGTGGTCGATCCGACGAAGGTGAAGTCGGCGGCAACGCCCGCGCCCCCCGACTCCGTGGGTCGCGTCGAGCTCTTTGCGCATGGGGTCGCGGTGGCCGAGTCGCTGGGCGGGGTCGCGCAGCTCAACCACCCCAACTTCCACTACGCGGCCAATGCCGACCAGCTGCTCGCGCTCGCCAACCGCGGGCTGGTGCTCTTTGAGGTCGCGAACGAGGCGTGGGACTCCAACAACGAGGGCGATGCGACTCACCCCTCCACGGAGGCGTTGTGGGACACGGTGCTGAGTCGTGGCGGGCGTCTGTACGGGACGGCGACGGACGACGCTCATCACTACTACGACGCCGCGGCCCTTCGGAAGACCGGGCAGCCGGTGTTCACGGGGGACGTCGGGTTTGTGATGGTCCGGGCAGAGCCGACACCCGAGGCCATTGCGCAGGCGCTCCGGCGTGGCGAGTTCTATGCGAGCACCGGAGTGATCCTCGAGGACATCTCCTTCGAAGAGGGTGTGCTGGAGGTTCGTGTCGCCCCGACCGGGACGGGCTCGTCGTCGATCGCGTTCATCGCCGACGGTGGCCGGCGGGTTCACACCGAGGACGGACCCCAGGCGCGGTACGACACCCGCAACAAGGGGCACCAATACGTCCGCGCGGTCGTGACCGACCCAGACGGACATCATGCCTGGGTTCAGCCGGTGTTCCTGAAGGACACGCTGTAGGCAGCACAGGACAGCATCGCTACGACGAACGTAGCGATGTCCCTGACTCCGAATCGAAGAGATGAAAGCGCGTGACACGAACGGGGACGACGTCGCCCGGATCGGGTCCGCGGCTTCCCTCGAACGCGGCGATGAACGGGGCGTCGCCCACCGTTCCATGGACATGGACGTGAGAGCCGAGGGTCTCCACGAACCGGACCGCGATGTGAAGGTCGGCCTCGGTGTCGGCGCATCGTTGCGCGTCTTGGGCACGGATCCCAACGTCGACCGAGCGGCCCTCGATCAAGCCCTCGAACCCGGTGACGCTGTCCAAGCCGAGAGACGAGCTGCCATCGTCGAACTGCAGGGACGTGCCTTGGATCGTCGCCGGCACCATGTTCATGGCCGGCGACCCGAGGAACTCCGCCACAAAGCGATTCTTGGGTCGCTCGTACACCTCGAGTGGAGGTCCCGACTGCTGTACGTGACCGCCTTCGAGCACGAACAGGATATCGGCGAGCGTCATGGCTTCGACCTGGTCGTGGGTCACGTAGACGCTTGTGGCGTCGTGGGCGTCGTGAAGCCGGCGGATATCGACGCGAACCTGGGTCCGTAGCGCGGGGTCGAGGTTGGAGAGCGGTTCATCGAACATGAACAACGCCGGACGCCGCACGATGGCGCGTCCCATCGCCACTCGCTGGCGCTGTCCGCCTGAGAGTTGCCGTGGGTATCGGGTCAGCAAGTGATCGATGTCGAGGGTTTTTGCGACCTCGCAAACGCGTGCTTCGATGGTCGCCGGGTCCGTCTTTCGAAGCTGAAGCCCGAACGCCATGTTGTCCCGTACGGTCATGTGCGGGTACAGGGCATAGGATTGGAACACCATCGCGATATCCCGATCTCGGGGCGGGAGCGCGGTGACGTCCTGCTCACCGAACAGGATACGACCGTCGGTGACCTGCTCGAGCCCCGCGATGAGACGCAGCAGCGTGGACTTGCCACAGCCCGAAGGTCCGACGAGCACGGCGAACGCACCCTGGGGGATCTCGGCGTCGATGCCGTGGAGCACGGTCGTTTCACCGAACCTCTTGGTGACCGACTGAACGTGGACGGCGGTCATCTCAGATCTCCGGCTTGTACTCGGCCGCCGGGATGTAGATGGCGCGCCCGATGGGCGGGAGCGTGACCTCGAGCGTACCGTCGCCGCTGACGACCACACGCTCTCCGGTCAGCGCGTCGACGAGCTCGGTCCCGGGAGGAGCGAGGACGGTCATCGCCTCGTCACCGTTGCGCGTGACGCTGTCGTGATCCTGATGGGTGTTGAACACCACCAGGGCGTAGCTCCCCCCGGCATCGCCTCCGGCTCGCTCGAACGCCAGGATGCCAGCGTCGGGTTCGTCGCCCGTGTTGGGCGTGGAGTAGGCCACGACCAAACCGCCGCGGCGCAGGGACGGGTACGCGCCCCGGATCGCGATGAGGCGCTGGGTCCACAAGAAGGTCTCCCCGGCGGTGTCAAAGCCGGTGTCCCACATCCGTTCGCGGTTGGCCGGGTCGTTGCCGCCTTCGAGTTCTTGCTCCGTCCCGTAGTAGATGCACGGGATGCCCTGTGCGGTCATCAGGAAGGCGAGCGCATTGTGCAACAGGGCGCGGCGTTCGCCTTCGGGGCGCTCGCGCAGCCAGAACAGAAAACGGGCCACGTCGTGGTTGTCGAGGAAGTTGATCGGCACCTCGGACGGGATGAGTCCCGTGCCGTCGGCCATGGCCTCGGTGCCCCACGTGGTGGAGCGTTGCTCCCACAGCGAGCGAATCTGGTCCGTTGGCCCGGCATCCTGGAACACGCCGCGCACGGCCTGGAAGTGCTGCGAGAAATAGAACGCGCTGTCGAGCTGATCTCCGGTGATGGGCTGACCGTCGGGCACGCACGATTGCTCGCGCTGCAGCGCCGCATCGTCGGGGAGCTCTTTCTGGGTGAAGCTTCCGATCAGCGCGTCGTTGCCGTCGAAGATCTCACCGAACATCAGGAAATTGGTCTTACCCTGAGCCGCCAGCCGGGTGCGGACTCGCTGCGTGAAGTAGCGCCAGAACTCGCCCTCGACGTGTTTGATCGTGTCGATGCGGAACCCGTCGGCATTGGTCTTCTCGATCCACCCCGCGTACACGTCGACGAACGTCTCCTTCACGTCGCAGCGGGTGGTGTCGATGTCCTTGAGCCCACCGGGGAAGTCGCCGTGCAGCAGCTGGTCGGGGTCGTCGAAGTTCACCGTGCGGCCCTTGCGGTTGTAGACCGCCGGGTCGCGAAAGATCGCGGGCTCGGGTGGGATGTGGTTGGTCGCGGGGTCGTACTGAAACACGACGGGCGCGGGTCCAGCCTCGCCCAACGAGGTGAAGGCTTGAATGCCCCGGGGGTCGAAGTCGGGGTCGTACTCGGTGTAGTGACGGAACTCGCCGGCGTCGTTGCTGCCTTGCAACGTGATGTCGGGGACGCCGTTGAGGTTCATGTCGTAGTAGAACGCTTGCCCGACGTGGTTGGTGACGATGTCGATCACCACCTTCATGTCCCGTTGGTGGGCAGCGTCGACGAGCGAGCGGAGTGCTACGAGATCGCCGAAGTGGGGGTTGGTGGCCTGGAAGTCTTGCGTCCAATACCCGTGGTAGCCGTCGAAGTTGGCGTCGGTGTCGACATTCTTCACGACCGGCGAGATCCACACGGTCGTAACGCCCAACTCGTCCAGGTAGCCCAGACGGTTCTCCAGGCCCTTCCAGTCCCCGCCCTGGTAGCGAGCGAGGTCGTCGCCGTTGACGCCCTGGTCGTTGCCTGGGTCGCCGTTGTCGAACCGATCGACGAGGACCTGATAGATGACTTCGTTGCGCCAGTCGTCGACCTCGGTGCTCAGATCGATGGGGCCGTCGAACCCACCGAAGTCCATGCAGCCGCCACCGAGGGTGAGGGCGCCAAGCAGGGAGAGCGCGGATGCGATGCGATTCATCATGATGTTCACAAGGGGAAAAACGGGTGCGGCGGTCTTTGCGAGAGGGCCCCCAGAGGAAGTCTAGAGCCCGAAAGGGCGACCGTTTGGGGGGAAGCGAAGGGCGGCTGTGCCGGCCGCAGCGGCGGGGGCCTTTGCGAAAGGCCCCCCATAGAGAGAGGAAGTAGAGCCCGAAAGGGCGACCGTTTGGGGGGAAGCGAAGGGCGGCTGTGCCGGCCG
>CAJXVA010000735.1 GCA_913061055.1 uncultured Pseudomonadota bacterium | reverse complement strand
TCGGCAGCGTCAGATGTGTATAAGAGACAGACATTGCCGTATCCGCACCGCAGAAGGACGGCCGCGACGTGCAGCTCGATGCGGCGCGCAAGATGCTGACCGCGGGGTAGGCCACCCGTCGCGACGCGAGGGCGCTAACTCCGGGTCCACGCTGCGGGGGCTGGACGGTGGCGCTCGAACATTCGCTGGGCGTGTTGCCCGGCGCGGGTCTGCTGAAGCTGGTCACGCAGCTGCGTGTAGTCACCCTCGAGCGAGGGGATGTGAGCGCCGTAGCCCGGTAGCGGGAGCAGGATGGGGGAGAGCATCGCGGCCGCGGTCAGGTCGGCAGACGTGAAGCGGTCTGCGAAGAAGTAGTCCCGCTTGCCGAGGGTCTCGCTCAGCTCGGCAGCGGCCGCTTCGACGCGAGCGCGGACCTTCTCGTACCGCGGCTGAGTGAGGCCGAACCGCTTGCGCATGCCGGCTCGAGCCGCAGGCGCTCCCACGGCGAACAGGGTCCGCTGCCACCAGCCGACGTTGTGCCGAACCAGCTCGGAGAATGCGACCTTGTCGCTGAGCAAGAACCAGTACGCCAAGAAACGGGTGTCCTTGCCGAGGCTGGTCTGCAGGGGTTCCTCGAACGCTTCGATCGCTTCGCGGTGCTTGGCAGGGAACAGCGTGGTGCTCGGCGTTCCATGGGACTCATCCGCCCAACGGACGATGTCTGCGGAGTCGTTGAGCACGCGTCCATCGTCCAATACGAGTACGGGCGTGGACAGGCCGCTGCTCGCCGCGTCGGCGGTTTGTTGAGCCTGGGGCACCGCTCGCCGAACCGGGGCGAAGTGCAGCATCGGGAGGTAACGTCGCTCGTGAGCGACGATGCCGTGGTGCTGCATTGCCCAGCGCGCGCGCTCGTTGTAGTGCGAGAACGGGATCGTCAGCAGCTCCACGGCGGGAGGCTACCAGCGATGCCGGACTCGGCCACCGTCTCGCAGCCTGCTAGGCCAGCATTTCGTCCAGCGGCGTCCGGTTCTGCGCCGGGTCGCCGAAGTCGCTGATGAGCGAGCCATCTTCTGCACGCAGGCCGGCCGCGCTGCCCAGGGTGTTGAGCACCCGCGCGTGGTTCGTCTCGCCGCCGGGAAGCTCAATGAACTGGCCGGTTCGAAGCATGCCGCCCGCGCCGCCTGCCACCACGTACGGCACATTCAAGGACCCGTGTCCGGGACCGTTTGCGCTGTCGTTGTGCCAAACACTCACGCCGGCATCGAGGAGCGCCTGGCCGTCCGGCATGATGTACGAATCGAGGCGCTCCAGCAGGTGGCGGAAGGTCTGCGCGAACTGCCGGTCGACGTAGTGGTGCAGCAGGTCGGAGTTGGGAATGATGGCCCCGTCGGATCCGTGCGACTGCCGACGGTGCGAGACGAAGTGGTAGTTCTCCATCAGCTGGCCGGAGTCGAGGTTGCGATACTGGGTATCGCCGTCGTTGCCGTTGCCGACCTGGATCGCGACCGAGCGGGTGTAGCCGCACGCAATCGCGAGTGCCGCGACGTCCATGTGGGCTCGAACGGCCGCGAGCACCTGGTCGCCATCGGTGCTCTCGAATCCAGCGGCCTCTCCGTCGAGCGCGGCTTCTTGGTCCGCCTCGAGGCTGCACTGTAGGCCGTTTTCCAGGTCGCGCACGCTCTGCTGGTGAAGCTCGAGTCGCATGCGGTCCTGGGTGCTGAGTTCAGCCCGGCCCAGGAGGGTGTCCATCTCGCCTTTGACAAGGTCGTTGACGCTGCGCTGCCTGGCGATGAGGGTCGCGAACTGGTCGCTGTCGATCCCCATCATCTGCTGGTAGGCGAGCACGGGGTTGTGCAGCGGGCCGCGGCGGCTGTTCGCGCCGCGGTGGGACAGGCACGCGCCGCCAAGCCATCCGGCATTGCGGCCGGCGTACATGAACATGGACTCTCGGTCATCGGCGTTGAGCTCTCGGCCGATCCGGTGGTCGAGCGACTCGCCACTGGCCTCTGAGGAGCCGCCCGCGCCAGGGACGTTCGCACCGCGGCCGGTGAGGGACTGGAACACACCACGCGCGTGACCATCGGCGTAGTCGTAGAACTCCATGCGCACATTGCCGACGACCAGCAGTCGATCGGCAAAGTCGGTGAGCTCTCCGATCGCGCGTCCTTCGATGCTCTCTGCCGTGAGCGCACCCGGGTTGCGGGGCCAGAACCGCTCGGGCTCATCTCCGACATCGGTGCTTTGCGCAGCGCCAACACCGTTGGCTTGGCGCAGGAAGATGGCGTAGGGCGGAGTGGCGTTGCCGCCAGCTTTGGCTCCCCGGGGCGCAAGGCTCTCGAGCATGGGGAGCGCCACTGCGGCGGCACCCATTCCACGAAGTACGAATCGACGAGAAAGATTCATGGCGGGGTCTCCTACTCGAGTTCGAATGCCGAGCGCGTGGTGAAAGGCTGAGATTTGACGATCTCGATCAACGTGTCCTGCATGGACGCGGAGGAATCGAGGGAGGCCGCGGCGAGGCGCTGGACCAGGGCCTCGTCTTCGGGCAAGGCCGGTCGGCCCGAGGCGTACTCGACCCAGTGCTTGGCGTAGCAGTTGTGCACCGCGGGACTCTCGGCGAGCACCTCCGCCAGCTCGACCGCGTTCGCGACCGGGGTCTCCTGGCCATCGAGGATGACCGTTGTGGCGGCGTCCACTGTCTTTCCGTCGTCCATGGTCCGGAACGCCCCGGTGGAGTCGTAGTTCTCGAACGGAAAGCCCATCGGGTTGATGAACGTGGTGTGGCAGCCGGCGCAGCTCGATCCCGGCTCCTCGGTGAGTTCTTCGATGGCTTCGCGGTTGGTCAGTCCCTCGACGTCGGGAAGGGGTGGGATGACGTCGGGGGGTGGCGGAAGCTCGGAACAGGTGATGCGCTCGGAGATGAACGCGCCGCGATGAATCGGGTCTGGTTGCACGCCCGTCGCGTTGCCGGCGAGGAAGCCGACCTGGGTGAAGATGCCGCGGCGTAGCTCGGGGTCGAGCTCGACCCGCTGGAACTCGTCGCCGGTCACCCCTGTGACCCCATAGATGGCTGCGAGGTCGTCGTTGACGTAGGCGACGCTCGAGGTGAGGAGGTCGTAGACCCCGCCCTGGTCGTCGACCAGCGTCCGCTCGACGAACGTGTGGAACTCCTGAACCGCCAGCTCGCCCAGGTCCGCGGGGGCGTCGGGGTAGAAGGCAGGCGACGGTGATGCGCCGAGGTAGGACTGGGCGTCGAACAAGTCGTCGTGAAAGCTCTCGACCACCTTCTTCGCTCGAGGGTCGGCCAGCAGACGCCGAGCCTGGTCCTCGAGGACGTCGCCCTGGGTGAGCGAGCCCTCGATCGCCACGTCGAACAGTTCGTCGTCCGGCATGGAGTCGAGCAGGAAGTACGACAGCCGCTGCGCAACCTCGAAGTCGCCCAGCGCGATCACATCGCCTTGGGCTTCGGTGCTGCTCTCGATGCGGTACAGGAAGTGAGGTGACTGCAGCATCGTCTCGACGACCAGTTGGACCCCGGCTTCGAAACCGGTGGTCTCGTCGTAGAGCTCGGCCGCACCGGGGAAGAGCGCGGCGTAGGCGATGACCTCGTCTTCCTCGAGCGGCCTGCGGAACGCACGCATGCCGAAGTCACGGACGAACGCTTCGGCTCGGGCCGCACTGTCGCCGTCGTCCACGGGCAGGATCGCGGTGAGGACGCTGGGCGTGGTGACCGCGAGGGATGCGGTCTCGACCGCGGCAACCTGGTAGCCCGACCACAGGGGTCCGTCGACTTCGAGGGCCGCCGCACTGTTCTCGAACAGGTAGCCGGCGTTGGAAGGGTCCGCCCGGAACGAGTCCGAGAACCCTGTGGGCGCATCCAAATACAGAAGGTCCTGCACGGTGTTCTCCCACTGCGTGTGGGTGAGACGTGCGAGCCGGGACGAGGGCGCGGGGAGCTCCGCACCGTTGGGGCCGTCGGTGTCGGAGTCGGAGTCGGAGTCGGAGTCGGATCCGGAGTCGGTGTCGGAATCGGAGCCGGAGTCGGTGCCACCGGAGCCGGAGTTGGGGCCGATGCCGGCAGCGTCGAGGTCGAGTCCGCCGTAGCAGC
>CAJXVA010000734.1 GCA_913061055.1 uncultured Pseudomonadota bacterium | reverse complement strand
AGGTTCTCGAGCACGATGATGCTCGACGCCGCGCCGTCGACCGGGATGTCTCCGTAGTCGAGGGAGGGCTGCTCGAGCGTCCACTGAAGCAGCGCCGGAGCGTCCCCGGGATCTCCGCTCGAAGACGGCTCCGCCGTGGGGGTCGTCCCGGTCGTGAACGGGTCGGTGCTCGAGCTTCCGCTGGAGGTCGCGGTGTCGTCGTCGCCACCGGTCGTGATCGTCGGGTCTGTCGATGTCCCGGATCCACTCTGCGATGCAGTGGCCGGGGCGTCGAAGGTTCCGGTGTTCCCGCTCGTGCCGGAGCTGCACGCGGTCAGGGTGAGAGCGCCCACGAGGGCATAAGAAGTCGAATTCAAGATGAGAGGTCCTCGGAGCATCATCGTCCGCGATCGCCCGAAGGTAACACCCCAGGTGACGGCGATCACCAACGCGGCTGCTTGCGGTTGCGCGGTTGTGATGCAACCAGCACGGTGGCGCCCCCGAAACTGCAAGGCGGGTCCCCCGCTGAGGCTTCGCGATCGGAAACGCTCCATGACCCTTGCGCCAGGAATCAGTGGCTTCTCTCTACAAGTCCCGCGACTGCGGGTTCCGCTTGCGGCTTGGGCGGAATGGACGGGCGCCGACCCGAGCAAGATCGAGGCGGTGGTGGGGCGGAGCTTCCGGGTCTGTTCACCACAGCAAAACGTGTACACGCTGGCGGCGGATGCCGTCCTGGACCTGATCGAGCGGTTTGATGTCGACCCCGGCGAGATCGGGATGCTTGCGCTGGGTACCGAGTCCAGCACCGACAACGCCGCCGGCGCGGTGTTGGTCCGGGGGATGCTGGACGAGGTGCTCCCCGGCCGCGGCCGACGCCCGATCGCCCGCGCGTGCGAAGTCCCCGAGTTCAAGCATGCGTGTCTTGGCGGGGTCTACGCTCTCAAAGCAGCGGCGCGATACCTGGGCACCGATGGGCGAGGACGCCGCGCGATCGTGGTGGCCTCGGACATCGCGGAGTACGAGCGCGGCTCGACCGGAGAGCAGACCCAAGGGGCCGGCGCGGTCGCGATGCTGCTCGACACGGACCCTGCGCTGTGCGGCCTGGACCTGACTCGAGGCGGATCGGCATCTGCCTACCGGGGACTCGACTTCCGAAAGCCATTCGCGCGCCATCGCGAGCCTTCCTATGCGCGGGCGACCCAGCGGCTGCACGATTTTCCGATCTTCAACGGGGGCTACTCGACGCAGTGCTACGTCGAGGCCACCGTGCGGGCGATCGACGCGATGTTCGAGCGCGTCGAGGGACCCCGGGCGGAGTTCTACGATCGTGTCGCGGCGATCTGCTGCCACCGGCCATACGAGCACATGCCGATGCAGGCGATGGCGGCGGCGTTGGTTTGGTCGGCGGCGAAGGACGGCGGGGCCGAGGCGCTGGCGCCGATGTGCGAGGGCACCGAACTCGATCCGGCCAAGGTCTACGAAGAGATCGACAACACCCCTGACCTGTATGCGCAGGTGAAGTCCGGTGGCATCGCGTCGGCTGCGTTCCCGGCGTTCATGGCCCTGACACGCACGTTCCGGCGGAGCCCAGCGTTCAAGGCGTTTGCGAGCGCCAAGCTGAGCTTGGGCAAGGACATCACGGCGGACCTGGGAAACCTGTACACCGCGTCGCTGCCCGGTTGGCTCGGTGCAGCGTTCGAAACGGCACATCGTGAGGCGCGCGATCTTGCGGGGCGGGAGCTCCTGACGGTCGGGTACGGATCGGGTGACGCAGCCGAGGCCATTCCGCTGACCGTCGCCCCGCGCTGGCGAGAGGCCGCCGCGAAACTCGACTTCGCCGGGTCGCTCCAGGGCGCATACGATCTCACCCGCCAGCAGTACGAAGCCCTTCACGACGGGGCTGCGGTGGACGGACTCCCTGCGGACCCCGGGTTCGTCGTCGCTCGGGTCGGGGAGAGCTACGACGAACGTTTCCAGGACCTCGGTGTCGACTACTACGACTTCTGCGGCTGAGGTCCCGGCTATGGCGCTCGCTTCGGCGCCTCGCCACGGGCGGTGGCGAGCGCGTCGTCGAGCAAGTCGAACAGGTCCGTTCGCTCCTGCGGGGGAATGGCGTGCCGGACCCCTTCGTAGGACTTCAACGTGACCGAGTACCCTTGGGCGACCAGAGCGTCGATCGCCTCCTTCGTGGGCTCGTAGCGCACGGCGTTGTCGGCGGTGCCGTGCAGGGCCACAACGTCCGGGTGCGCGGCGGTTGGACCGGAGTCCGGCCATAGCGGGGGCGGGAGCCAGCCACCGACCGGAATCGCGAAGCCGACTTGGTCGGGATGGTGGACCGCGAGCGTGAAGGTGAGCATTCCGCCCTGGCTGAATCCGGTGACGATGGGGTCGCCTTGGGTCGGCCTCGACTCGCGGAGTGTCGCAATCGCCACCGCTAGTTTGTCCGCAGAGGCTTGGATGCCGCCGGCGAGCCCCTCCACATCATTGGAGCGCGCCCGAATGGGAAACCACGACCACCCTCCGTCCTCGGTGGCGTCGATGCCCTGCGGCAGGATGAGCCTGGCCGTGCCTGCGTACGTGTCGAACAGGTGGGCGAAGTTGTCGGGGTCGTCGCCCAGGCCGTGGATCGCGATGATCATCGGCAGCGTGTCCTCCGGCTTGGCGTTGCCAAGGATCCGCTCCACGTAGGCGACCTCTCCCGCGACCGGGCGGACCGCCGCAGCGATCGGAGCATCTTGGGGCTCCGGCTCGGCGGGCACAGGCGTGCTCGAGACCGGCGCAGGCGCAGTGGCGGGCGGTGTTTCGGGCGGGGGAGTGGAGCGGTCACACGCGGTGACGTGCGCGGCGACGAGGGTCCACAGCAACAGGGCTCTCATGATGCGTGGAGCATCGCATGGACCGGTGACTCCCCACACAAGGGCGGGGCTCCCGCACGCATCACTCGAACACGGGGACGGCGCGGACGAACGCGCTCTTTGGCGGGTCGTCCTCGTCGATGCTGGGCGTCTCGCACTTTCCGAACGTCATTGCGTAGATGTAGCCGTCGCGGCCGCGGATCCAGGCACTGGGCACGAAGAGGTGCCCCAGGTGCGTGTCCGCGACGAGCGTGCCGGCCCCGTCGAGCTGAGCGCCGCGGACCCAGCCCTGGCAGTAGTCCCCGAACAAGACGTGCCCATCGAGGGCGCCGGCGTAGGGGTCGCTGCCGTGGGGCTCGACCTCGAGCGCGACGTAGGCGACACGAGCGTTGGTGGGGACGACATCGGGGTCCTCGGCTGCGTAGGTGCTCACGCCTGCGTGTGGCCACTGCAAGAGCGGATCGGTGAGCTCCGAGCAGCCCAGCGCGCATCGACCTTCGGCCTGCGACCACCCAAAGTTCTGGCCAACTTCAGTGATGACGTTGACCTCTTCCATCGTGTTGGCCCCGACGTCTCCGAACCAGAAGCGGCCGGCGCTATCGCGGATGCCTTTCCACGGCGAGCGCAGCCCGGTCGCGTAGACCAGGGGGTGCCCCTCGTCCTCGGAGGCGAACGCGTTGCCCTGCGGCACGGTGTAGCCCTCACCTCCGGGCTCCCGGTTGGGGATCAGGCGGACCAGCGCGGACAGTGGGTTCGTGGCGTCTTGTCCGTTCGCGTCGACCTTTTTGTCGCCGAACAGCGCCCACATTGTGCCGTCGGGCTCGAAACCGATCGAGCCGACGTTGTGCCAAGGCTTCGGTGCCGCGGGATCGCCGACGGCCAAGATCAGCGTCTCGGTCGCGGGTGCCGAGGCGTAGTTCGAACCCTCCAGCGTGTAGCGACGGATCTCGCTGTGCTGCTCGGAGACGCACATACCCACGTAGAGGAAACCGTTGGCGGCGAAGTCGGGGTCGAGCGCCAGTGAGATCAGACCGCAGTCGAGCACCGAATAGGCGCCGTCCAACTCGAAGCTCCCCAGCAGCACGAACCGATCGCCCTCGAGGCGTAGGTGACCGACACGGCCGGACTTTTCCAGGACGAACAGCTCGTCGGTGCCGGGGATGAAGCGGGCGTCTGTGATCATGCCCCAGTCCCCCTCGGCCTCCAGCGTTTCGAACGAGAGCCCGACGAATGTCCCGGGGTTCCCGGTTTCGGCTGTGGGGACACCGCTGCTCGCGGCATCGGTCGACCCGCCCTGGGTCCCCTCGCTGCCGCCTTCGGCTCCCGGTCCCGAGC
>CAJXVA010000733.1 GCA_913061055.1 uncultured Pseudomonadota bacterium | reverse complement strand
TCTACACTAGATCGCTCGTCGGCAGCGTCAGATGTGTATAAGAGACAGCCTCTTTTTCTCCGCGACCAGGGCCAGGAACACTCGCTCCGCAGCATCACGTCCGAGCGGGCTCGTCGTCTTGGTGCCGTCGGTGAGTCGCTTGCCCTTCTTCCCGTAGCGGAAGTTGACGACGTAGGTGTTCGACCCGACCTCGCACAGATCGATCTCGAACACGGAGGTCGTCGTGCCCTGAACCGAACGCAGCCGAGTTTGCCTGACCAGCCTCACCGCAGCCGACGAACGGTATCAGACGAGACCGCCGCCCACAGAGGCCCGTAGGCCTGATTCGGGGACTCCGAGCGTTGCGACGCGTTGGATCAGGGAGTGACCTTCACGAACCGCGGAAAGTAGACGTCGAGGTCGGCGGCCAGATCCCAGAAATCGGTGCGGTTGGTGTTGTACGTCAGCACGACCGGAGCGCCCTTCAGGTGCGGGTGAGCCTTCGCGCTGTAGACCAAGACATCGCTGCGCCCGAACTCCGGCGGGCGATACAGCGGGCGCGGAGCGGACCACGGACCCACAGGTGCGGCCGCGGTTCGCACGACGACGTCCACCGCGCCGAAGCCCTCGGTCGAGATCATCCAGAACTCTGGGCCGACCCGGCTCACCGAGAACTCGGTTTGGACGTCATGGGTGACGGCACGCGCGGCGGTGGGGTCGGGACTCCATGCGGCTCCGGTCCACCACTGGATCGACCTCAGGTCGACGAGCGGGTCTGCCTCGAGTTCCCATCGGCCGACAAACACGTCGTGGGTCCCCGGCTCCACCGGAGCGAATGCGTAGAGGAACCCTCCGTCTCGGAGGTGCGCTCCGAGGCCAAGTTGCACGCCCGGCGGTGCTGGGGGGAGGGCGACGGGATCGAAGGTCCAGTCTGTGGGAGGACCGGATGGGTCGTGCACGCGCAGTGCGGTGCTGCCGATGGTCTCGAACCCCAGGCCTTGGGTTGACGCGGTCACCTGCGCAAACATCAGCAGCAGCCCCTGATCGCTCGCGGTCGCGGGTCCGGGCCACAGCCATGTGTCTGCCGTCCCCGAGAAGAACGGGGCCGCCGCGGTGCCGGAGGCGTTCCAATGGAACGTCCAGGTCGCGGTCGCGGGGTCGGTCGTCGACTGAACGGCCACCGAGTTTCGAATCATCGCTCGGCCCGCGCGACCGGATGTGCCATCACCCGCGCCCACGAATGAGTCGCCGAACAGCCAGAGCACGCGCCCATCCGGCAGGGGCACGCTGTAGGCCGCATCCCCGCCTCGCCAGGTCGTCGAGGTCCGAACCGCCCCATCGGCGGCGGGCCACGAGACCCCCGGACGCACGGCGGCAGCCGTGTCCGAGCCACCCCGGCACGCGCAGAGTCCGAGGGTGAGCGAGACTGCGACGCGGAACGGGGAGCTCATGAGTGGGACGCAGACTTTCCCACGACGCTCGAACCAAGCAAAAAGCCCCCACCGGGAGGTGAGGGCGATGTCCACGTGCAAGCGTGTCGGCTACTCGACCTTGGCCAGGCCGTACTCGGACAGGTACATGGCCGAGCCATAGACGACGGCGTCTTCGAGGTCGACGTCGCGGTCCGGAAGCACACGCCAGCCGTCCGCTGCTTGAGCGACGACGCCAACGTCTTCGGTGACGTGCATGTCGGCGACCTCGTAGGCCACCTCGACGGGGAGCAAGAACGTGGTGCCCAAGGGGAGCACCGCGTAGCAGGAACCGATCGTGGTGCTGAGCTCGCACTCGACCTCTTCGATCGAGAGGTCGACATCAGCCTCGAGCGCGCCGGCTGGCACGTCGACGCTGAACCGTCCGTCATCGGAGGCGAGCGAGCCTCCGCGGGGCCCAATGGTCTCTCCTTCGCTGTCACAACCGACGGCGAGCGTGGTCAGCGCAGCACCCATGATGAGTGTCGCTGCTGTCCTGAAGAGTCCTGGGTGGTTGCTTGGCATCGCTGTCTCCCTTGCACCTACTCTGACTCTCTTCGCCCCATTCTTTCCGAGTTCTTGGGATACAAAAACGTCAAAAATTTGGAAAGTGCCGATAACCGTGTTCCCAGAGCGATCTGAGGGGTGCCCGACATGTGCTCCAGAGTGCGTTTTTTGCCGAACTCACCTCGAAAACGAGTGTGCGTAAATCGCGCCGGGTAGATTTGCGCGTAGGCGGGCCCACGAAACAGGCGGCTGAGGCTCCCGGTTTGTCCTAGCTCCCACGCCTGGGGCCGAACGGCACGCTTACTACCCGCGTGGGGCCACGCGCTGGGTCTCGCCCCAGGAAGCCTGCTGACCCATCGTCGCGAGCTGCGCCAGCTCGGCAATCGGCTCCAGCGCCTGCCGGGCCATCGCTCGCGCGATGTCGGACCGGGCGATCATTCGCGCCATCGGGGGGGACGCGTAGTAGTAGAAGTCGACCATCGACTTGCCCAGCGGTGAGCGCTCGAGGACGCGGTCGCGAACCCATCGCAGCGCCTGTACTTTGTCATTCCACGGCACGCCGTACGCTGCGGTGGCGACAAAGCAGAAGCCTTCGACGACCGCGAACTCTTGCTGGGGGGTCGTGACCGCCATGGAGGCAACGTCGCTGCTGTTGGCGCAGCGGTCTTCGTATCGGACGCCGACTTGATAGTTGGTGGCGCCAAACAGCTCGTCGAGCTCGCACCAGGTGGTCACCCCGGGGGCGAGCGGTTCCCCGCAGTCTTCGTCCGCAGGAACCTGCTGGATCGCGGAGGACAGGGTGTCCGCCGTGAGCGGAAGATCGCCCTGTCGATAGAACATCCGGACGGTCCCGATCTCGCCGCTGAGGTCCTCGGGAACGGTGAAGTGCACCCGCAGGCGGTCGAAGTCGATGGCCTCGATCTCGACGTCGCTGAGCGCAGTGAGGGTTGTGTCCTCGCAGCTGCCCCAGCCGGGATCGTCCCCCTGGCCGCCGCCTTCGGTGCCGTGGCTGTAGACGCCGAAGCGGAACGTTCGTTCGTTGAGGGTGTAGAGCTGGAGGCGGTCCGCGCCGCTGCCGTCGTCGACGCTGATGCTGTCGTCGGGGGGATTGAGGGTGCCCGACTCGCCGGTGAGGTCGCCATACCCGGCGTAGTGGTCCGTGGAGTTGAACCCCGTCATCGTGGGCTCGAAGGTGACGTCGTAGACGATCGAGGGCTGCCCCAAATACGGGATGCCGAAGCTGGCCAAGCGGGCGTCGACGTAGTGGTCGTCCTCGCGGTCGTAGGCCCAGCGATCGTTCTGGTCGTCCTCGATGTTGATCTCGACCCGGGCGGTGAGAGGACCAGCGTTGGCGACGTCGGCGGGGATCAGGGCGGTGACGAGCTGCGGTGCGTATCCGGCCGGTGTGGCCCGCGTGACGGTGTCGAGATCGTTGAGGTCGGAGAACGTCCGGACGTCTGCGTGGTCGTGTTCGGTCTCGAACTCGACGAGGTCCGAGCGCGGCGGGTAGACGCTGCTCTCCTCGGAGAAGCGGCCCTTGTCGGACTGGAACACTGCCGGGGAAGGGCAGGTGAAGGTGTCGGTGGAGATGACCTCGTGCTCGGCCGCGGTGAGCGGGCGGCAGAAGTAGGGCTCCGGAGAGCTGGAGTTCTCGTGCCAGCCCAAGGATTCGGAATCGGAAGGCTGGTCGTCGTGGAAGACGAGCTTCGGATAGCTGACGTCGCGGGCGTGGGCCCAAACCGGAAGCACGCCCGGCCGGGGACCGTAGGGAAAGCGCCAGCTCGACAGGAAGTCCCACCGACCCGGTCGGTTTCCGATCCCGAGGGTTCCGGTGGCCTGGGTCACGAACACGTTCTGGACGAAGTTGCCCTCGGCATCTTCGAGCCAGATCGCGATCTGGGCCCCGGGCACAGGCTCGAAGTGGAACTCCAGCAGCGTGTCCCCGTCGGCGGCAGCGGCACGTGATGGGGTCGACACCGCTGCGGCCGCGATGCCCACGCTCAACCCGAACCGCACGACCGTCCAACGCATGGCCGCGAGTATAGCGATGCGATCCGGTGATCGGCTCCTCGATTGGTGTTTTGCGGCAGGATTCAGGCGCTTTGTGGCGTCCGGAGCGCTCATAACCTTGTACGTGTCCAACCTTCCCACCGTGATGTTCGGCCGCGCACGCGGTTGGTAGCCTCTCGGCTCGTGTCGCGCTCTGTCATCTCGTGGGTTCCATGGGGCCTGACTTTTGTCCTGGCG
>CAJXVA010000732.1 GCA_913061055.1 uncultured Pseudomonadota bacterium | reverse complement strand
GTTTCGTGCACCGACTCGCCGACGACGTTCGGGCCTTACGCTCTCCTCGACGACGCCGTGACCACGGAGCAGCGGTTGCACTGCTTCCCGTTCGACGCACCCACCTCGGTTCGGATCACCGCATCGGGCCCACCGGGGAGCGAGCTCGTCTTCTACCGCGCCGACAGCACATGCCTCACGTCCACTCCGCTCACGGAAGAGACCGCGGTCAAGCGGATCGAACTGGGGACAACGGCCGAGTTCGTGTTCGGGGACTGCACTTGGGTCGGCAGAGTCCGTAGCGAGCCCGAGACCGTCGGTGATGTCTCCATCACGCTGGTCGCGGTAGAGTAGTTTGCCGCAGCAGCGCGCCCGCCGGCCGCCCCGACCAGCTGTGGGTTTGCGAGGCGGGCGGTCCAGGCCTACGCTCGACCCAACCAAGGATGAGCGTGTGACGGATCTCGATGCGACGGCTCCCCTGGTGGAGGTGCAGGAGGAGCTCTCGGCGGGGACCGCAAAGCTCCAAGCCGGGCGGACGCTGGATCAGTACGTCGTTCTGCGAAAGCTGGGATCCGGAGGCGCGGGGGACGTTCATCTGGGTTGGGATACGCGCCTCGATCGGCACGTTGCCCTCAAGGTTCTTCACCGCCGCGACGTCAGCGACACCGCCACGCAGCAGAATCACGACTTCAAGCGACTCGTCTCCGAAGCGCGGCTGGTGGCCAAGCTCTCTCATCCCAACGTCGTCACGGTGTTCGACGTCCGTGAGGTCGATGGGCTCGCCTTCATCGCGATGGAGTACATCGACGGCACCGACCTGGCGACGTTTCTCCGCCGAGAGCGGCCCCGGTGGCCCGAGGTCTTGCGAGTTTTCGTCGCCGCCGGACGGGGAGTGCAGGCCGCCCACGACGCCGGAATCGTCCATGGTGACTTCAAGCCGGCCAACGTCTTGCTCGGCGAAGACATGCGAGCCCGCGTCGGAGACTTTGGCGTCGCACGAACGATGGCCGAACAGGAGGCCCTCTCCTCGGTCGAGCCCTCCGAGGGGACCGACGAAGATCTTTCGCGGTCGGGAGGATCCGTCTCGGGTTCGGGGTCTGCCGTCGCCGGCACCCCGTACTACATGGCCCCCGAGCAGCACGCTGGCGCCGCGGCGACCGTCGTCTCCGATGTGTACGCGTTCTGCGTTTCGTTCTGGGAGGGGCTGCATGGAGTCCCACCGTTTGACGCGACGTCCGTGTTTGCGCTCGAGGACGGGAAGCGCAGCGGGCCGCCCCAGCCGCCCGGCTCTGTACCGCGGTGGCTGACCGACATACTCGCGACGGGGCTGCAGCCCGATCCGACGCTCCGTCCGCAGCGAATGGCCGACCTGATCGAGGCTCTCACCCAGACGCCCCGACGTCGTCGGCGACGGTGGTGGGTCGGTGCGGGGACGCTCGGGTCCGTTGCCATTGCCGGTGGTTTCACCCAGCTGGGGAGCAGAGGGCAGACCCCGTGCTCTGGGGCCGCGGACGAACTTGCCAGCGTTTGGAACGAGCCGCGCCGTGATGCGCTCGCGCGCGCCTTCGCGAACTCGGAGCGCGCCTTCGCTTCGGACACATGGCAGCGATTGGAAGCGGCGGTCGAAGATTACGCGACTGCGTGGGAAGAGCAGCACACCGCGGTGTGTCAGGCCACCGAGCGTGGCGAGCGATCTGAACAGCTGCTCGACCTCGGGATGGCGTGCCTGGAGCGGCGTCGGATGGAGCTCGACGCCGTCCTGGCCCGTCTGTCGGACGCGTCCGACGAGGCGGTCCAGCGTGCGGTTCCAACTGTGGCCGCGCTGCAGACCGCGTCGATCTGCGGCGAGACCGAGCACTTGCTCGACCGCGCGGGCTGGCAGACGCCTCCCCGGACGCCCGAGGTGGTGGCCATCGAACGACTCCTCGCCGAAGCCTCTTCCCATCGAGAGCTCGGGACCTTCGACGAGGGGTACGAACTCGCGATGGAGGCGATCGGTCGCGCCGAGGCGATCGAGCATCGCTACCTGTGGGTCGAGGCGCTGCACTCCGCGGGGAACCTCGCTCAGCGTCGGGGTGAGTTTGAAGAAGCCGAGGAGCGACTTGCTCAGGCCGCGTGGGAGGCCGAGGCGATCGGGCATGATGACATCGCGGCTGTTGCTGCCATCGAAGAGGTGGTGCTCGTGGGTCACGAGCTGCAGCGCCACGATGACGCCATCGTCTGGGCAAGCCACGCCGACGCGGCCGTGAGACGGGTTGGGGCTCCTCCCCGTCTTGCAGGAAACCTGGCCAGCAACAAGTCCACGGTGCTGCGAGCCAAGGGCGACCCGGGTGGCGCCTACGACCTGGCCAAGCGCGCGGTGTCGACCTTGGAGGCCGTCGGCGGTCATCCGCTTGCCGCAGCACTCGACAACCTCGCCAACGCCGCAATGTCCTCTCTCGATGGAGAGCAGGCGCGCATTCACGGCGAGCGGGCGCTGGGTATGTGGCGAGCGCTGCTGGGCCCCGACCACCCGTCGGTGGCGAACTCCATGGGCAACCTCGCGGACACGCTGATGCGTGTCGGTGACGTTGACGCGGGGCTCGAGATGGCCGCGGCTGCCGAGGCGATCGCGAGAAAGAGCCTCGCACCCGACCACCCGCTCGTGGTCCGACTCGTGACCAACCACGCCAACTGTGCGGCGCTCGCCGGTCGTACCGACGATGCCAGGCGCGGTTACTCGGAGGCGCTCGAGCTCTACCGCCTCCACGATCCCCGGGCGCGTCATGTCGGGTCGGTGGCCTACAACTTGGGGATGCTGCTGCTGTCGCTCGAAGAGCCGCAGGAGGCTCGTGAACGCTTCGTGCTCGCCCTGGATGTCTGGGAGTCGGTCCTCGGCAAGGAGCATCCTCAGCTGGTCTTGGTGCTGATCGCCCTGGGCGCTGTGCAGCACCAGCTGGGCGACGTCGAGGCATCGATCCCGCTGCTGGAGCGCGCGGTGGGGTTGGCCGAGACCGGCCCCGCCAACCCGCTCGACCTTGCCGATGCTCGCTTCGAACTCGCACAAGCCTTGCAGACGGCCGACCGCGACCGCGACCGCGCCATAGCCCTCGCCCGCGAAGCCCAAGCAACGTTCGAGCAGTCAGCAAGCGACGGCGATCGCCTCGCCGACATCCGGGGCTGGCTCGAGGCGCAGGGAGGCTGAACGGTGTCTCGGGCGGTGGTCAGTCTCGCGGGATGTTTATCCGGCTAGGGCTCGCGGCCTGCGCGATATCGCTCCGCTGGAATATCCCATGCGTTACGGTGGTCAGGGAGCCGTGTCGGAGTCGAAGCGAACCATCGGATGGGTGTTGGTGGCCGGGATGGCCAAGCTTGGCTTCGCGTTGTTGGCTGTGGCCACGCCGCTGCTCGGGGTATGGATCGGCTCTTCATTGGCCCGGATGTTCGACGGGCCGGTGTGGCTCCCGCTCCTTTGCGGAGCCTTGTGTTTTCCCGTGCTCCCGTTGGTATGGGAAGCCGTCGGTCGTTGGCGTCGTCGCAACAACACCCGCCCCCCGATCCTGACCCTGTTCGACCGCTTGCTCCTGCGCACGCTGTCGATCAACGTGGTGTTCGTCGGCGGGCTCCTCGCGTTGTACCCGTCCACGGTGTTCACGGCGCTGTCCGAGCGCGGAGATTGGATGCTCGAGGGCAGGGATGCGCCGTGGGCCGAGCAGGCACGGGGTGTGTTGCACGCAACCGCGGACCACATGCAGTGGCTGCACGAGCTGACCCACCCCAACGAGTACGAAGAACTCATCGATCCGACGTCCACCGGTGACGAGACCGAGATCGACTCGGACAGCTGGGGCGATTTCTCGTGGCAGCCTTCCCAAGGCGGAGCGTCCAAGCCCGAAGATGTCTACCGCGACGACGCGTGGCCGTTCGAGCCCGAGCTGCACCCCCTGGTGCTCCAAGTGCCCGCCGACGCGCAGAGCACTCCGGAAGACGTCGGTTCGTTCTTTGCAGCCCGCGAGCCCGACCCGCTGCAACGACTCCGTGCGGTGCACGACTACGTCGCCAACCGGACCGCCTACGACGTGCCCGCGCTTCGCACGATGCAGTTCCCGCCTCAAGACGCTCAAACCGTGCTCGATACGCAGATCGCCGTCTGTGCCGGGTACGCCCAGCTCGTCAAGGCGATCGGTGACGCCGCCGGTCTCGAGGTGGTGGTCGTCGTCGGCAAGACCCGCTCCAGCGACGGCCTGGGC
>CAJXVA010000731.1 GCA_913061055.1 uncultured Pseudomonadota bacterium | reverse complement strand
TACACTAGATCGCTCGTCGGCAGCGTCAGATGTGTATAAGAGACAGATCATCGCCCGCGCACCCGTTCCAGCGGCAGGCCGGGCTCCGCAGACGCAGCGCCCGCAACCCGCTCCCCAGACGCAGAGCCCTCACCCCTCTGCTCAGCGCGTTGGGGTCACCGAGGTCTTCCGGGGTGTGGACCACCCGGAGACACGGGACGCCGAGCACGAGCAATTCACCGACGCCAACGCAGCGGATGAACTCATCCCCAGGGGTACGATCGTCGACGGAAAGTTCGAGGTGGCGGAGCTGATCGGACAAGGCGGAATGGGGTCTGTCTACCGAGCCACGCAGCTCAACCTGGGTCGCGAGGTTGCCCTCAAACTTCTTGCACCGCACCTCGCGGTCAATGATCTCGGCCGCCGCAGATTCGAACGAGAAGCGCGCGTCGCGGCCACCCTCACCCACCCGGTTGCCGTTCGCATCTTCGATGTCGGCGCCTCCGGTCCCCACGTGTACATCGCGATGGAGCTGCTCGAGGGCGCACCGCTTCGCGACTTCATGCAGGACGGCATTCCAGTGCCGATGGACCGACTCCTCGAGATCGCGACCCCCTTGGTCGACGTGCTTGGAGCCGCACACGCGGTCCCGCTGGTCCACCGAGACCTCAAGCCCGAGAACATCTTCCTCGAGCAAGACGGTGAACGAGAAGCCGTTCGTGTGCTCGACTTCGGCCTGGCGTTCGTCGAGGGCGGGGAGGACATGGGTCGCCTCACCAAAGAGGGCCTCGTCGTGGGCACCCCGGCGTATCTCTCGCCCGAGCAGGCCCAAGGCAAGGTCGTCGGACCCCCTGGAGATGTCTACTCGTTCGGCTGCATGCTGTACGAGATGGCCACCGGATGGCCTCCGTTCCTCGGCAGCTGGATGAACGTGCTCACCCAGCACCTGTACGTGGCGCCGGTCTCCCTGCGCGAGCGGGCTCCGGATGCGGGCATCCCCAGCGACTTCGAGGCGCTGGTCCTGCACATGCTCGCCAAGCAACCCTTCGAGAGGCCGACCATCGAGCGCGTGGGCGAGGAACTGCTGCGCGTCTCGGGCACGCTCTCGGGCGCACGACACCGGAGCCGCAGCGACCGGATGCTCGGCGAGCGCACCGACCGAATGATCTCGGTTCCGGCGGCCATGGCCCTCGCCCCCGACGCCTCGCTCCCCACCGGCGTCGAGATCGTTGACGCCGGATTCGTAGGCGAGCTGACCAACGAAATTGTCATGGCGCTGGCGAGCAACGGGGTGCGGGTCATCCCCGTTGAGCCCCACAGCGGAGATACGCCCCAATGCAGCGTGGTGATCGTCTCCGGCGGCGATGACGAGACCCTAGAGCGAACCGTTCAAGACGGGCACGCAGTGGTCGCCATCGCGGACACCTCCGAAGTGGAACGGATCTCGCACTTGCTGCGAATTGGGGTCGCGGACGTCGTTCCGATCCCCGTCCGTATCGAAGAACTCACGCGCAAGGTTCGACGCGTCCACGCAAGACGCCAACGCAAGCGCAAGACCTGACCCCCATGCTCTCCCTCATCGCCCCCGTCGTCTCCATCCTCGCGATCTACGCTCCCGACTCCGACGTCGAGCTGTACGACTACACGGTCAAGAAAGGCGACTCGTGTGCCAAGATCGCGAAGCGCGAGTTTGGCAGCCGCAAGGCCTACGACCGCATCCACAAACACAACCCGGACATGGGTCCGACCCCGCACAAGCTGGTGCCGGGCGAGGTGCTCAAGCTGCCGCGCGAGAAGCTCAAGCCCGCCGCCCAGGTGACCGCATCGGAGCGCCAAGTGGAAGCGCGCGCCCCCTCGGACACGGGATGGAAAACCGCAGGCCAGGGTTTCGATCTGTTTCGAGGCTGGCGCGTCTCGACGCTGGAGAGAGCCTTCGCCGAGGTCACCTTCCGGGACACCTCGCGCATCTACATGCGGGAGAACACCCTCGTCATCATCTACGGCGGGACCGACGGCGCTGCGCGGCGAACGAGCACCACAGCCAAACTCGACAAGGGTGCGCTGCGCAGCCGGCTCGGAGAGCTCTCCGGCGGAAAGACGCTGGCGGTCGAGACCCCGTCCTCCAACACCGAGCTCACCGGCGGCTCAGCCCTGATCACCGTCGACCCCGAGGGCACCTCTCGTGTCGCAAACCACGGCGGCGGCAAGGCGAAGGTCAGCTCGGGGAAGGGCGGCAAGGCGATCAGTGTTCCCGAGCGCATGGGCTCCAAGGTGAAAAAGGGCAAGGCCCCCAGCCCACCCAAGCCGCTGCCCGACACGCCAACCTGGGCCTCGGAGAACGCCGGTACGTTCCTCATCCCGGACGGCGCCTCAGGAACCATCACCGGCGGCTGGAAGTCGGTTCCCAAAGCCGAGACCTATCGGGTCGAGGTGGGTCGTATGGCTCAGGGCGGCTTCATCATGACCTCCGTCCAAGTCCCCAAGAGCGCCACTGCGTTCGAGGTCCATGGCCTCCCCACGGGCGAGTACTTCGCCACGGTGGCCGCCGTCGACAACGACAAGTTCGAGAGCCCGCCCTCGCGCTTGTACAAGAGCAAGGTCATCTCCACGCCGCTCGTCGCTCCCACCGGTGATGCGATCTCGGTCCCAGCAGCCGCCGCGGGTCAACCGATGGCGCCGGTGCGAGTGCTGCCCGGTGCCAAGTTCGACGTCCCCGATGGCCTGACCTGCGGGCTCGGAACGCAGGAGCTGGGCACGACGGTGACCGCTTCCGGTGCTGGCATCCAGGAGGTGCGCTGTCAGGATGCTGGCGGGAAGCCGGTCGGAGGTTTCGCGGTCGACGTCATCGAAATCAAGGTTGCCAAGGCCGGCGGCGAAGGAGCGGGCTCGTTCAACGTGCGCCGCGGTGCTTCAACCACGCTCGACTTGGCCCTGACCGCCGACGGAGAGCTTCCCGCGGAGCTTGCGGTTCGAGCCCCCGAGGGGTTCGAGGTCAGCCAGATGCGCAAGACCGATGACGGCGCCTGGGTCGTCGACGTCACGACCGGCGACGCTGCGGTGTCTCCTGCCACGTTCGGCATCATCATCGCCGGTACCGACGTCGAGTTGGCCGACTTCCCGGTGACAGTCCTCGAGCCCGACGAGCCCGAGCCGGATGCTCCCGAGCCCGAAAAGAAGCGGGACACCCACATGTTCGAAGCAGGGGTCTACGGAGGCTTCCTCGCGATGTCGACCAACCATGAGCTGGTCACGACCGACAGCCCGTTGGCCAACGACCGGCGCATCGCCCGGGTCTCGCCAGACGTCGGGCTCCGTCTTGGCTACTACCCGGTGCGGCAGTTCGGCATCGAGTTTGAAGGAGGACTCGCCCCGACCCGTCTTCGCGAGGGCAGCGACGTCTTGCTGTTCGAGGGCCGCGCCTCACTGATCGCCCAGATGCCGAGCCGCATCACCCCATACGTCCTGCTCGGTGCCGGTGTCACGGGACTGACTTCGGACCCCGACGTGCTCGGCGACGACACAGACGCCAGCTTCCACTGGGGCGGCGGTGTGAAGTTCTTCGCCACCAAGAACCTGGCGGTTCGCCTCGGCCTGCGAGACGTCGTCCTTGGGCGCAGCGGCGACGCGGGAGCCTCACACTCCCCTCAGGTCTTGCTCGGCATCAGCGGCGTGTTCCGCCGTACGTCCGCCAAGACACGCTAGCTCGCGGCGCAGCCCGTCGCGGCGGGCTGCACCGGCTATGATGTCCGGGTCATGACGCTTCGGGGACAGACGTGGCTCGTGCTGGCGCTCGTCGCTCTATCCACGCCGATGGCGCTCGTCGCCGAGACGTACCTGCGCAGGCTCATGTTCCCGCCCGAGTTCGAGGAAGTCCGAATGTACCTTCGGCCTTCGCTGGAGCTTCCGGTGTGGAGCCTGCTGAGCCTCGTCGTGCTCACGACCTGGTTCGGCATCCGCGCCCAGGAGCGCCGCGTCGAGCGGAAGATGGCCGCTCGCCCACCCGAGCAACAAACACAGCACTATCGCGACAAAGACACCTTCGACTCCCTCGTCTTGTTCACCTCGCTGCCCCAGGTCCCCGCAATCCTCGCGACGTTCTGCTTCATGTGCGGAGCGCCGCTCGTTCCGGTGCTGGTGAACATGGCTGCGGCGACCGTCGGGGTCCTGGCCGTGGGGATGGCGAGCCTTCGGCGCGCGCGGCGTTCCACAACCCGCTCCGCGGCGCCGACCCCTTAGC
>CAJXVA010000730.1 GCA_913061055.1 uncultured Pseudomonadota bacterium | reverse complement strand
AGATGTAGAGAGGTCTCGTGGGCTCGGAGATGTGTATAAGAGACAGCGCTTGGCCGGCGCGAGGGTCCGCAATGTCCCGTCGTGATGTCGTGGTGATCGGAGGCGGCCTCGCAGGCGTACTCGCGGCCGAGGTGTTGCACCGAGACGGGTGTGAGGTCCGGGTCATCGACGAAGGGGGGCGTCGCGCCTCGGATGCACCGTGTGCGTTGGTGCATCCGTTCGTCGGGGGATCCTTCGCGCCGCGACCCCACATCGAGACGGCTTGGGAGGCCGCGGCCGCTTGGTTTGGTGGCCGTGACCGCTTCGTTCGATCGGAGATCGTTCGTCGGCATCTCCCCCGGACCCGAGCCGGCGAGCGTTTGCTTCGTTCTTGGCCGCAGGTCGAGCCGCTGGCGCGCCGCTTGTTCGAGCATGTCGTCGGGCCAACCGAGTCCCGGTTCGTGGAGTATGGGCCGGTGATGGCGGTCGATCTGGCGGCGCTTCTCGAGGCGGAGCGTGCCCGCCAGGTGAGGGCAGGTATCCACTGGTACAGCGGTCGAGTGCGGCAGGTGTTGCCGCGCGGTGCTCGGTGGTCGCTCGAACTCGATGGCGGGGCCCAGTGGTCGAGCTCCCGCGTCGTGGTTGCGGCAGGCGCTGCGGCTCGAGGCCTGCTGCGGCCCTTCGCGGACGTCTCCACCCTGGCGCGTGCGGAAGGGTCGCTTGCGTGGTCCGACGGTTCGCTCCCGGGTCCGTTTCGCATTCATGGTGGGCACGCGAGTGGGGCGCCCTCGCGCATGGCCTGGGGTGCTTCGTACCGCATGCTGGAGGGCGACGGCCGCGATCCCGAGCGATCGATGCTCGACATCGACGCCCGGCTACGAGCCGTGGGCGCTCCGCTTCCCGCGTTGAACGATGCTCGGCGGTGGACGGCGACGCGGCTCATCGATACGCGCGCCCGCACCCCGTGGGTGGCCGAACACGCGCCCGGCCTTTGGTCGATGTGTGCGTTCGGGAGCCAGGGGTGTCTGTGGGGGCCATGGTCCGCACGGCGCTTGGTCGAGGCGGGCACCGTGCTCGGCGAAGCAAATCCCCACGACTCCTGATGGGGTTGCACCGCCTCCGCTCAGGCCGGGGCGGAGCAGCGAGGGACGTCTCCGCCGGTGCTCTCGCCCTGGCCCTCGCTCCCGCAGATGAGGCCCTCACAGCACTGCTCTGCGTCCTCGCACGCGACGCCTTCGGGCCGGCACAGCGCCGGGTCGATGCAGGTTCCTGAATCGTTGCTCGAGCAGATGAACTCGCCGCAGCAGGTCTCCCAGATGTCGCAGTAGCTGCCCAGCGGGGTGCACTCCTTGCAGGTCGAAAGCTCCATGCCGTTGCAGATCATGTCGCCGCAGCAATTCGCGCTACCCGAACACTGCGCGCCGCGTGGAAGGCACTCGCCGGGGGTGATGCACGTCGGGGAGATCGCGTTGTCGCAAACCGTGCCTTCGCAGCACGGGGCGTCCTGGGGACCGCAGCCGTCACCGAACTCTTGGCATTCGAGCTCGTCCGTGCCGGTCTCGCCCTGCGTCGTTGCGGCAGCGGTCCCGGACTCACTCGCCGCGCCGCTGGTGCCGGGCGGTGCGTCCACGCTGTCGTCTCCGCAGCCGACCGCCATCGCAACCGCAATTCCCCACATCCATTTCATCGAACCCTTGCTCATTCGTCTCATCCCAGGGGGCAGGTTGCGGCAGCCCTGCCTCGGAATCCACTACGACGCTGCGAGGTCCCGAGCTCGAGCCCGAACTGGGACTCCGTCGGCGGGGGACATCGAGATGCCGGCGAAGATGGCTTGGGGGGCCTCGGCGCTCGGTTGCAGCTCGAACCGGTGGAGAATCTCGGCCAACACAATCCGCATCTCGAACTCTGCGAACAGCGCACCGAGGCATCGGCGTGCGCCTCCACCAAACGGGAAAAATTCGTGGGGCCCGGGTCCGGATCCCTCCAGAAAGCGTTCCGGCTTGAACACCTCGGCGTCCTCCCACACCTCCGGGTGCCGGTGCGCGAGGTAGATCGAGGCCCAAACAGCGGTGCCGGGCGGCAGCGTGTAGCCGGGCAGCTCGCAGTCTTGGGTGAGCGTGCGGATCGGGCCCGGGGAGATCGGAGACAATCTCATCGACTCCTTGAGGCACGCGTCGAGATAGCTCAGTTCGCCAGCCCGGCTGGCATCGACGTCGCCATCCCCGAAGTGGTCGCGGAGTTCGGCTTGAACGCGGGCGAGCACGGTGGGTCGGCGCACGATCATGGAGAGCGCCCAAGCGAGCGTGTTGGATGTGGTCTCGTGGCCTCCGACGAGGAAACTGACGAGTTGGTCGAGAATGTCCTCGTCGTCGAGGGGGGAGCCGTCTTCGTAGCGGGCGCCGACGAGGAGCGAGAGGACGTTGTCCTGACCCCGCTCCGGCGCGTCACGGCAACGCTCGATGCGCTGCTGCAGGGCCGTCAAGATGTCGAGCTTGGCATCGGCGAGCCCGCGAAACAGAAGGGGGCGTCGGCCCCGTCGCGTCCGCGCGCTGTCGACGGCCCGGTCCAGCACGCGCCGCAGCCGATAGGCGTTCACGACCATTCCGGTGACGAAGAGCGCGGGCGAGAGTGTGCCGTGCAGCCACGTCAGCACTTGGCCACGCAGTTCGTCGCGCTCGGAGCCGTCGACGCCAAAGACACACCGGAGCACCACGTCGAGCGCGATCCTGTTCAGCTCGGGGAGCAAGGGAAACACGGTGTCGGTGGGCCAACGCCGCGCGGTGTCGCGCGCGACCTGCAACATGGCGTCTGCATAGCCCCGGACCTGCTTGGCCTGCAGGGACGGCGCGGTGAGTCTGCGGAGTTGCCTGTGTTGTTCGCCGTCGCGAAACAGCATCGAGCGGCGCCCGAGGTTGAGATGAATCGCCAGGTTGTCGGAGCGGTATGCGTCCGGTCGTAGCGAGAACACCGTCTTGACTGCGACGGGGTTGCTGACCACGATCCGCGGCGGATCGTTGGGCATGCGCAGCGTGAACGTGTCGCCGAACTCGGCGACGCACCGCTGCAGGTAGCGCGTGGGATCGCGCCCAAAGGAGAGCGCTTGGACGATCTTGGGGGCGCGCGGTCCGGGGGGAAGCTCGGTCATGGAAGGCGGCAGGAGTCTGGCACAGACGCTCGCCGGGCGACGACCGGCCCCCGAGCTTCGTCGGGGTGGGCAGCGCGGGGTGAACACGTTGTAGGAGGCCCCCCGCGGGTTGCAGGGAACCTCTGTGCCTCTCTGCATTACAATACCGGCGTGGTGGGCTCGTTGTTGTCGGTTGTTCTCGCGATGGCCCCTGCCGAAGGGCTCGTTCCGCCAGCCCCGGGTCCTGCGCCGGCACCCGCGCCCGCGCCGAGTGAGGCGGTACCGCCTGTGGCCGAGGTGAACTCCGACGCCGCGACGGCAGGGCTGCCGGCGACGTTCACTCCGCCCACGACACCCGATCGCGTCCGGCAGGCAGCTCGAGTCCGAGAGGCAACTCGAGGGAAAGCTGCACCGCCCGCACCGGAGCCCGCACTACAGCCCCGTGAAGAGCCGTACGAACTTGGCGGGTTCATGGATCGTCCGGTACCGGACGTCCCGTCCGCTGCGGCGACCGAGGAGGATGTCGGCTCGACTTCCGAGGGACTCGTTTGGGGGATCCATCGGCCGGTCGCGAAGTGGAAACGTGATGGTCTGATCGGGAGCGGCGTTCTGACGGGCATCGCGTTCGGCACCGCGATCGGCTCACGAATCGTCGGGCAACGCCGGCTGAACGACATCAACACCTATTTGCAAACCCAAGGGCGCACCGGGGTCGATCCGATCACGGCGTGCCGACAAAACGGTGTCAACACCGGTGGCGGCGCTATCCTCGTTGAGGACCTGGGTCTGGCCCACAAGTGTCAGCGGTTCGAGCGGATGCGAGTCACCCGGGGGGTCGCACTCGGACTGAGTGTCGTTGGGATCCTATCGACCGTCACGTTCGGCGTCCTTCACCTGGTCCACCGCGAGGAAGAGCCTCGCCGGATTGAAGCGCGGACCGACGGCGTCGCCGTTCGCTTCTAGGGGTCGGCGGCGTCGCTGGGACGGCGGCTTTTCACCGCCGCTCTGGCCCGGCGGCTCCCGGTCTGGCCCAGCGTCGGGCCGGGCGCGCACGCACGGGACCGGAAGGCGGGCGGACCTCGGTCTGTCTCTTATACACATCTGACGCTGCCGACG
>CAJXVA010000729.1 GCA_913061055.1 uncultured Pseudomonadota bacterium | reverse complement strand
CAGCCAGTTCTCCGTCCGCCGGGGTTGCGATCGGCCCGCAGCGCGAATCGCGAGCGCCCCAACGAGAATCACCGACGGGCTCCTGAAGACGGAGCGCGTCGGTGATCGGTGTTCGCCCCGGGGGGCGCGACCGGTGAGCCTGGGTTCACAGCAGCGTCAGGTCGTGGTCGACGGGCAGGACGAACTTCTCATCGATGTCGCTGCCGTCGATGCCCAGGAGGCGCCGGACGTTCGCGTGCACGTGGTCGGGGCTGATCCTGGTCGTGACCTCGGCGTCGTCGGCCGCGATCTCCAGCGTGTCCGGGTCCAGCGCGATCGAGTTGTGACCCTCGTCGGTGGCTCCGAGCACGCGGTTTCCTTCGACGCCCGCGCCCATGACCATCATGGAACTGATCGACCAGTGGTCCTTGCCGTTGTCGGCGTTGTAGTTCGGCGTCCGACCGAAGTCCGAGCCGACCACGACGACGAGGCTGTCGGCGACGCCTTGGCGCTCGACCTCTTCCCACAGGAAGTTGAGCATCCCGTAGACCTCGGTGAGACGGGGGATGTGTCGGTTGTCGTGGTCGTCGTGGGTGTCGAATCCGCCGCGTTGGAGGTTGCCCGCGACGCAGATGCCAGCCTTGTAGGCGGCCACGAGGAGCTCGATGCGACGGAAGTCGCCGTTGGCGTTGGGCGTGGGCAGCACCTCTTCGAGGAGCTGGAGCTGGTCTGCGCCCATCCGTGCCGTCAGCATGCTGTCCATGCTGGCGTCGTAGCGAGGCAGACGCTGCTTCGCGAGCTCGGCCTCGGCCCGGTTCTGCCGAGCGTGACGAATCACCGTCTGCACCGCGTCCGCGTGATAGGTCTCGCTGTTTTCGTTCGCGCCGTTGGTGCGATCGGGGTGCGCGAGTTCGGCCAGGCGGTTGGCGTCGAGGTTGCGGGTGGGCGCGACCAAGCCCGCCGTGCGGTCGTACCCGCCGAAGCTCAGGTACGACATCGGCAACTCGGGGGCCGCGAAGCCTGCGGCGACGGCAGAGATGCTCGGGTACCCCTCACCCAGCCGACCACTCGCCATGAACCGTTGGCCCGCAGCGTGGCTGTTGGTCTTCATGTCGACGCCGTTGAGCACGAGCGTCTTTTGATAGTGCGCGTCCCAGAACTCCATGGCTCCGGGAATCGGGGCGTAGTTGATGTTGCCGGCGGTGAGGATGTCCCCCTCGCCAAACGCCTGGTTGAGCGCATTGCCCTTGGGGTCACAGACCAAGGTCGGGTCCCAGCCGCCTCTGGCTTCCATCTGGACCACCAGAGGCCCATTCGCGCTGCCACCGGCCTGTGGGCGCGGCGGCGCACCGACGCTTCCGTCTGCGAAGGCCTGGCTGAGCCACGGTGTCATCGCGACACCCATGCCCATCCCGCCAGCCATCTTCATGAATCCTCGTCGATCGAATCTCTTGTGTCCCATCTTCCCGCCTACCTTTTCGTTCGCGTTTCGTTCGTTGCTACAGAGCTACAGGGTGCCTATTCGTAGAGGAACCCGAAGTCTCCAAGGAGGTAGCTGACCACCGCCATCCAAGCGCGGACGGTGTAGTCGGGGTCGTCGGTGAGGGCCGCGGCGCCGAGCTCTTCGCCTGTGATGCGGTCGGTGGATGCTCGGCAGGGTGAAGGCAGCGCCACCGAGTAGTTTGAGGATTCGTTGAGGAGGTCGGTGTGTCCGTGTTCGTAGACCGTGTTGAACAGCTGGACCGTGCGCTCGATTTCCGAGTCGTTCGAGTCCAGGCGATCGCCGAGCAGGTGCTCGTGCAGGTAGACGATGTTGTCTCGAATCGCCGCGTCTCCGCCCTCATTGGGCAGGTCGGTGATCTCGACGTTGGGGAAGAGCATTCGCTCCTCGGTGGGCCGCGTGAAGTCGAACGCGGTGGCGTTGCAGCTGACCTCGTTGGCCATGCGCTCGGCAATGTTCGCCATCACGCCGTTCATGTCGGTGAGTCGGGTGGTCGACTGAATCGAGTCGATGCCGCCGTAGAAGAACCGGTAGGTGTTGCGAAGCACGTTGGTGCCGCCGCGCTCCCACTCAAAGCCAACCGACGCCGTGATGCGGCGGTCGAGCGCTTCGGGCGACAGAAGTCTTGCAGTCCCCATGGGGGCCAGCTTCTTGTAGCGACCGTTGCCGGCCTCTTGCTCCAAGGATACGGCGCGGAACCAGGACGACTTGACCAGGCCCTTGATGGCCACCCGCAGCTCGTAGTCGCCTTCTACGAGGTCCCTTGCGATCTTCTTGAAGGTGTAGTCCTGGGCTTCAAAGGCCGCGATCTGGTGGACGTAGTCCGCGTGGTCGGCATCCAGGGGCTCGAGCAGGGGCTCCTGTCCGGTGAGGCCCGTGTACAGGGTGTAGACAACCGACAGCGCGAACTTGTCGTCGATGACCAGCTGCTCGGTGAGCCACTGGAGTGCGCGTCCGCTCTCCTCGTAGGGGATCTCGATGTCTCCGAATCCCGGAGGCACCATGTCGGGGTACCAGCCTTCTTCGGGCGGCTGGTAGTGGCCGAGGTCGTTCCAGTTCTGGAAGGCGCCTGCGAGCGGGTCCATGTTGTCGTGGCAAACCGTGCACTGCGCGTTGTTGAGCGTTGGGTTGTGCGCGGCGATGGAGCTGGCGTCGATGGGGCGCGCAGCCAGTCGCATGACGTCGGTCGCGAAGAAGAAGTCGTAGACGATCTTCGAGCGGTGACGGTTGCGGTTGGTCGGGGTCGAGGGGTAGCGAGCCAGGAAAGACGGCGTGCTCAACACGCCAGCTTGCGGCAGCTCCTCGAAGCTGTACTCGACCAGCTCTTCGGGGTCGTTCTGGTCGGTGAAGATGTTGAGCGGGATGTCGTAGCTCCGGGCGGAGTACGGGTTGACGATCGTCCAGTCACCGGTGATGACCTCGGTGAACGGACGGCCCTCGCGCAGGATGTGCTCGATGATGTGCAGCGGCTCCTTGCCCACGGCATCGTTGGCGAGGTCGCGGTTCTCGTCCATTTGCTCATCGGGCAGCAACTCGTACCAACGCTTGTTGGGGAAGCGGCCTTCGTCGAGCGCGTCGATGGCGGTGTCGCCGTCGAGCATCGCGTCGGTGTGCATCAGGTCGTTGTAGATCTCCTGGATGCGGACGTAGAAGGCTTCTTCGGAGAGCACCTCGTCGAGGATCGGGTCGAGGGCATCCATGCCTTCGCCGCGGACTGCGTCGTATTCCTCAGCCGTGGGGTAACGGGAGGCGAGGAGGAAGGTGGCCTTGCGGAGCGTCTCTTCTTCGTCGAGCTCGACGATGCCTTCGAAGTAGGCCTCGATGTCTTTGTCATCGACGCAATGAACCGGCGCATCGAAGCGCGAGATCATCTCTTCCATCGTGGCGTAGAGATCGGAATCGGCCCCGAAGCGGGAGCCGCCGGTGTGCTCGACCTGAGCCGAAGGCTTGAGCAGCATCAGACTGGTGCCGTCGATCTCGAGCCGGGCGACGTTCTGCACCGTGGTGTAGTTGGCCTCGAGGTATCCGGGGTAGTCGTTGCCCTGAAGGACCAGGTCGGTGTCCTTGGCTTCGCCTTCGGGGTTGTGGCAGCCGAAGCAATCGGCCTGGAGGAGCGGGCGCCAGACCTCATCCTCGAAGTAGTTGCGCGTATCCACGCACTCCTCTTCGGGCTCCTGGGGCTCGGGCTCGTCACCGGTGTCGTCCTGTGGATCGTCACTGGTGTCGGATTCGCCCTCCGAGTCGGCCCCGGGGCCGTCCCCGTCGTCCTCTCCTCCGGTCCCAATTCCTGCGTAGCAGCCCGAAAGCAGGCTCGCAGCCATCAAAAGTGTTCCAACGTCTCCCCACGTCTTCATCGCACAGCTCCACGGGGGCGCTTCGGATGCATTCCAAACCCAGAATGCGTCGCGTCGCCCTTCCGCATTCAACCTGCCACATGAGGGGAATGGTCGGCAATTGGTCTCTTTGGCCAGCAGATTACGGTTTTGGCAAAACTCTGGGAGCGACTGTGGATCCGTGCCGAGACCTCACTCGAATTTCACAGTGCGGTTCAGGAATGTGGCAGTGGGGGTCCGCATTCCTGATCCGCTGGAACAATCGGGCGGATCCGATCTCCGCGCTGCGAGCGGCGCAAAGGGCAAGTACCCTCCGGCCCCATGCAACCGACCCGCGTAATGTTCGGACTCGCTCTGCTGACGATGCTGTCTCTTATACACATCTGACGCTGCCGACGAGCGATCTAGTGT
>CAJXVA010000728.1 GCA_913061055.1 uncultured Pseudomonadota bacterium | reverse complement strand
ACGAGATGTAGAGAGGTCTCGTGGGCTCGGAGATGTGTATAAGAGACAGGATCTGCTGGGCGTTCTCGAAATACGGCTTGGGAAGCGCCTCGTACCGGGCGCTGAGCTTCCCCGGCCCGCGACCTCGGACGGGAACGAGCAGCGGTGTCTTGTGCGGGGCGAGAGCCCGATACTCCCCAACCCGGCGAAGTGGAACGCGCTCGGCGGCCGCGTTGTTGTTGGACCAGCGTCCGCCTTGGTAGATGTCAAAGGCGCCGCCACGAAGATGCCACGTCAGCCGGTCGACGCGGGCCATGTCGTTTTTTGGGCGCAGCCGGGCGGCGACCGTGGCGTCCGACTTGATGCGGCCGAAGTCTCCGAGTGTGACCTCGCCGGCAAAACCACTCCGAGAGTTTTGGGCAAACGCGCCTCGTAGGAAGACCCCGGCGCCCCATCGAGGGAAGAGCAGGAACACCAGCAGCGCGCCGACGCCCGCGAGGGCAGCAACGCCTGCGGCAGCCCGCCACAGCGTCTTGCGAGATCGCATGGCGGCGCGGGCCATCTCGGCCATCACGCGAACACCCAGGCGTTCCCCTTCGGCCATCAGGTGGTTGACCACCAGGGTCATCACGGCGATGACCGTGTAGGCCGCGAAGAGCAGCGGGTAGGTCAGGCCGGTGTTGACCACCGCGCCGACGACCATCATCAGCGATCCCAGCATCAGCAGCTGCATGTGCTCGCGAGCCATCTGACGGTTGAACAGGCGCTGCACGATCAACAGCAGCAGGAAGTCCACGCCGGCGTCGAGCAGGTCGCCGACCAGGAACACGCGGGCGAACGTGGCGGCCAGGGCGAGCACGACGCCGATCGTCCACGCCCGGCTGGTGGACTTGGGCGTGGTTTCGGGACGCGGCCGGTAGAACGCAAGCGCGCCGAAGGCCAGGGCCAGGCCGAGGCTGGTCCACGACATACCGCCGCCGGCGAGAACGGCGGCCGAGGCGATGAGAGCCTGCAGCGCGCTGAGCCGGTCGCGGAGCTCGCGGAGCGTCATGCGGGGCGTTCTCCGATCAAGGCCAGGGCTTCGAGCAGCGTGTGCCGGGCGTGGGCTCCGGAGGCGGGCTCGAGCATCAGCTCTCCGCCGTATCGCAGACCGACGGCGACGCCGGGCTCCTGTAGGTACGCGACCGCCATCGATGCAACGCGCGACACCTCGGCCTCGAACTGCGCGTCGCCTGTGACTCCCATGGACAGGTCGAGCAGGCGCTCGTCGTCACCGAGCGCCTCGTAGTCCCGGACGGCCGGACGCTGCCCGCGGGCGACGGTGCGCCAGTCGATCCGGCGTGGGTCGTCGCCCTCGCGGTACTCTCGCATGCCGAAGAACTCGCCGACCCGCGCGATTCGGCCCGAGGATTCACCCTGTCCGGGGCGGTGCCGAGTGCCGGTTTCGACGCGAACCGGGTACAGCTTGGGGTAGACGGTGATCTCCGGAGGCTCTGCGACGTCGCGCCGTTTGACGAACAGCCCGAACGGGAACCGGGTGGCGATCACGGCACGCGGCAACCGGTGACGGCCCCGGGCGGGCATGGTGACCGTGGTGTGCAGGGTCAGTGTCTGTTTGGGGGCGAGACGCACAGCGAAGACGGGTCCGCACTCTCCGGGTTGGTCCCCGTCGTCATCCTCGACACTGACCGAGAGCAGCTCGCCGGCGGCACTGGCGTTGGAAACCTCGACCTGCAGCGGCGTCGGGGTGTCGGCGTGGACGGCCTCGGCGAGCACTCGCTTGGCCGACGCCCGAAACACCGCGCGCTCCGAGAGCATGCCGCTGCCGATGATCAGGGCCATCTGCGCACCGAACACTGCGTGGAGAAGGTTGGCGCCCGAGTTGATCGCTGCGAAGCCAACCGCGAGCGTCAACGCAATGAACAACCACCCGGATTTGGTGATCTCGAGTCGCCGTCCGCGCGCCGACAGCATGCGGCGAAGCAGCCGCGAGATGCGGCCCTTGGGTCGAGCGGCGGGCGTCTCGTCAGCCATCACTGCGGAACGGGGACCGTGGCCGTGATCTCTCGAACGAGCTCCTCGGAGGATGCGCTCGCTTCGTCGGACGCCAGGCTTGGCAAGACGCGGTGGGCGAGGGCAGCGATTGCGAGGTCTTGAAGGTCGTCCAGGCTGATCTGCTCGCGTCCTTGCAGCAGGGCACGAGCGCGGGCGGCCGCGACCCAGGCAAGGGCCCCGCGGGTGCTGACGCCCAGTCGAGCCCGGGGGTGCTCGCGGGTCGCCTGCACCACGGCCTGCGCGTAGGCGGCGAGGTCGGCGTGCACGAAGACCTTCTGCGCGGCACGTTGAGCCGCAAGCACGTCCTGCGGAGAGACGACGGCTTCTGTCTGGGGGCGGGTGCCATTGCCCTGGAGGAGCGCGGCCTCCACGTCCGCGGCTGCATAGCCCATCGACAACCGCAGCACGAAACGATCGCGCTGAGACTCGGGCAACGGGTAGGTGCCGTAGTGCTCCAGCGGGTTTTGGGTGGCGATGACCATGAATGGCTCGGGCAGCGGCCGACTCACACCATCGACGGAGATCTGGTGCTCGCCCATGGCTTCCAAGAGTGCGCTCTGGGTCCGCGGTGGCGCTCGGTTGACCTCGTCGGCGAGCACGAAGTTGGCGAACAGCGGGCCTTCCCGAAACTCGAACGCTTCCCGTTGCGGCCGCCAGACGTTCACACCCAAGACGTCTGCGGGGAGGAGGTCGGCAGTGAACTGGATCCGACGAAACGCCCCTCCCACGGCACCGGCCAACGAACGGGCCAGGGTGCTCTTGCCGACGCCAGGCATGTCTTCGAGGAGCAGGTGCCCTCCCGAAAGCAACGCGACGAGCGCCAAGTCGATGATCTCATCCTTCCCGACGATCGCGCTGCCGACCGCTTCGCGGATCGCGGCCGCCGTGGCCATGGGGGTGGGCGTGGGACGGGGGGTGTGGACTGCCGGAGCGGACACCGCACAAGAGTGTACGCCAGAGACCGCGCAAACGTTTCTCAGTGACCGCTAGGATCGTCTGTGCCGCGCTTGCGGGCCAACATGACACCGTCGCGGACCGACAGGAGGACCGCATCGACCCGGGCATCGGCGCGCACACGCGCATTGAAGGCAACCAGCGCGTGGTCCGAAGGATCCGTTGGATGTAGGACCTTTCCGCTCCACAGTGTGTTGTCTGCGACGATGAGTCCCCCGACGCGCATCATCGGCACCAGGGCCTCCCAGTAGGCCTCGTAGGAGGTCTTGTCGGCGTCGATGAACGCCAGGTCGATGGGCTCGTCGTCCTGGGCGAGGGTCTTGAGGGTGTCGAGCGCAGGTCCAAGCCGCAGGTCGATCTTGTGTCCATGGGCGCTGCGCCCCCAAAACGTCTTGGCGAGGTCCGTCGCGACGGGGTCGATATCGCAGGTGATCACCCGACCTCCTTCGGACACACCTGCGGCGAGGCTCAGGGTGGAGTACCCGCTGAAGGTGCCGATCTCGACGACGCGGCGCGCCCCGACGGTCATCGCAAGCAGGCGCAGGAGCGCACCCTCGACCCGGCCAACCTGCATCTGAGGATCCTCGAGTTGGTCGTAGGTGGCCTCTTTGAGCTCGGTGAGCAGGGCGGCCTCGGCTGGCGCGTGGTCCTCGACGTAGGCGGCGAGGTCTGGGGACAGCAGGGTCAGCACGGAGCTACGGTAGCAGTCATGCGGACGCTTTGCGCCGGCGTTCCATCCATGCCTGTTTGGCGCGGCTGGGGCGGCGCAGCGCGGCGGGGACTTCGATCGAGAACACCATTCCGTCGGCCAAGGCCTCGATGTCGAGGGCTCCTCCTTGCTGCTCCAGGACGGCGGCGGCGAGCGGAAGCCCCAGGCCCAGGCCGTGGTGGCCTGGAATGCGAAAGAACCCGGAACGTGCGCGAGCAAGGTCCTCGGGGGAAGCGGGGTGGTGACCGACGGTGATGTCGACGAACACGGCGCCGCCTCGCTCGGTGCTGCCGAGTTTCACCTCGATGTTGACCTCGGCCGCGTCAGTGCCCTCGTGGGCGAAGAGCAACACGTTGGCGATGGCCTGCACGGAACGCTGGGTGTCGCACAGCACGGCAGGCAGTCCCGGGGCGAACTTCACTCCGGAGTTTGGCAGGCCAGGCGCTCGCTTCTTGGCCGAGGCGATCGCTCGGGTCACGAGGTTGGCGACTGGGGTCGGCTCGGGGGCGAGTTCGAGGTCTGTCTCTTATACACATCTGACGCTGCC
>CAJXVA010000727.1 GCA_913061055.1 uncultured Pseudomonadota bacterium | reverse complement strand
CCATGTGCAACAGCGGCACCGGACCGGCATGCGTGAGGCAGATGTTGAACGTTGGACTGCAAACCCGGTCGGGGCGAGCGAGCTTCATGCCGCGTCCGAGCGCGCGGGTGAAGGTCGTCTTGCCTGCGCCCATCGGCCCTTCGAGAAGGAGCACCACACCCGGCGTCACCAGCGTCCCTAGACGCTCGCCCAACGCTTCGAGTTCGTCCTGGTTCAAGCCGTGCCGCTGCACTTCGCGCGCAGTGTACCGCCGCGCAGCGGCTGTGGTACCGATGCGTCGATGCGCGTGTTCACCCTGGCCTGCGTTGCCGCTGTCGCGCTATGCGCGTGTGACGGTGGTGCCGCAAGGCCACGCAGCGTGGGTCTCCAGATCGACGAGCCCACCGATCCGCTGCGGCCTCCGGCTCAGCGGGGTTCGATCCCCGACGATGCTCGGGTCACCGACTACGCCATCGACGCCAAGCTCGATGAGGAGAATTTCCGGATCGAAGGGCTCGAGCGGATCACCTTCCGCAACCAAAGCCGGGCGGCCGTCGACCACCTGGCCGTTCACCTCTATATGAACGCGTTCTCGGCCGAAGACACGGCGTGGATGGCCGAGGGCCGAGGTTCGCACCGGACCAGCGCACAGGGTGCTGCAGCGCCCTGGGGGCGGGTCGCGATCTCCTCGATCCAAACCGCGGCGGACGAAAAGCGCCTTTCGCTGGTACCAGGTGCAGACCCCAGCGTCGCCACGATCCCGCTGGCCGAACCGCTGGCCCCTGGGGCGCAGCTCGAACTCGACATCGGCTTTACGACTCATCTACCCGAGGTGTTTGCCCGCACCGGGTACCAGGCCGATGAGCACACCCAGTTCGTCCTCGCAGGGCAGTGGTTCCCCAAGCTCGCCGTCCTTCAAGAAGACGGGACCTGGAACAACCACGTCTTCACGTTCCACTCCGAGTTCTTCGCGGACTTCGGCAACTACCGCGTGATCCTCGACGTGCCCGAAGGCTGGGTCGTAGGCGCCACCGGTATCCGCACCCGCGAAGACGACGACGACAGCGGCAGGGTCCGGCACACCTACGAGGCGCAGATGGTGCACGACTTCGCCTGGACGGCCTCGCCCAACTACGTCGAGCATGTTGCGACCCACGAGGGCATCCGGATCCGCCAGCTGCACACCCCGCAGACCTGGCAGGACGCCGAGGTCCATCTCGATGCGCAGGTCCAAGCGCTCGACTCGATGCAGCGACGCTTCGGCCCCTACCCCTGGTCGAGCATCACGATCGTTCATCCGCCCGCGCGTGCTGGAGGGGCCGGCGGCATGGAGTACCCCACCTTCTTCACCAGCGGCCCCCTCCTGGAGATCCCGCCCCCGTTCGGCTCGATGGTCACGATGCGGCTCGATGGGCGCTTCACCACCGTGCACGAGTTCGGTCACCAGTACTTTCAAGGACTGCTGGCCTCCCACGAGGCCGAGGCCCCGTGGCTCGACGAGGGCCTCAACACCTTCTCCAACACGTTGGTGCTCGAGGACTCGCCCGACGGCGCGTGGGCGGTGAAGGTGCTGGGGCACACCCTCGACTCCGGTGATCTGCTGCGGCTGGACATGGCCCGGCTCGACAACATCGCGGTCATCGACCAGCGGGCCGATCAATTTGCCGAATCCGAGGCGCTCTACGGCCGCACCGTGTATCGCAAGACCGCTGCCGCCCTACGGTCGCTGCGAAACCTGGTCGGGCACGAGCGCTTTGACGACGCCCTTCGCAGCTACACCGACGCGTACCGCTTCGCCCACCCGACCCCCGAAGACTTCTTCCACACCCTCATCGTGGCACTGCAGGACGACCCGGCGGCGCCCGGACTCCTCGCCCTCTCCCCGGAGGTCACCCTCGACCTCCACGACTGGCTTCGGCAGGCCTTTCGCACCCCCCGCTCGATGGCGTTCTCGGTCCGCTGGGTCGAGAATCGCAGCCAGCTTGGTCACGCCGGCTGGCATCGCAACGAGGACGGGACCTGGGTCGAGACGGCACGCGACGACGCCGAGCGCGAACCCGAGGGCGTCGTGGTCTTCGAACGGGCTGGCGCCTTCGTAACCCCGGTTCAGTACGCGGTCACGTTCGAAGACGGCAGCACCGAAGAAGCGTGGTGGGATGGCGTGCGCACGACCGACACGATCACGTTTCGAGGGCGCCGGATTCGATCTGTGAGCCTCGACCCGCACCGCCACCTGGAGCTCGAGGCCAAGCGCATCGACAACCACCGCTTCGTCCGGCGAGACGAGCGACCGGTCACCACCGAAGGCGACCTCGCGGATCTCACCGAGGCGGCGTTGTTGTCGGCCCTCTTGGGGGTGAGCCCGTGAGCGTGCTGCGCACCGCTTGGAACACGCGCTGGGTGTACCTGCTCACGCTCGGACTCACGCTCGGATGGGCCCTGCTGGGGGGCTCGATCGTCGCATGGATGACTCAGTTCATCCTCGGTCCGTTCGGCGGTGAGTCGGATGTCGAGCACGCGTTCGCACGCCTCACCGAGGTGCTGCTGCACAACCCAGAGCTCGCCGTGGGCATCGGCGCAGCGACGCTGTTCACCGCGGTGCTCAGCTGGTTGGGCTGGACAACCCTGGGCGGCGTCGTGTTCCTGGCGGCCCGCGGAGACCGGCTGAGCGAAGCCGCGCGCGGAGCGGTTGTCGCCGCCGGGCCCCTGGCGACCCAAGGCCTGGTCCACGCCGTGGTGACCTTCGGCGGGTTGATGGTGCTCTCGGTCGTGCTGGGGCCGTTGCCCCTGCCGATCCGAGGGATCGTGCTTCTCGTCGGAGCCTCCATCGCTGTCCTCGCGCGCGACCTGGTGCGAGCGCAGATCTGCCTGCATGCCGTCGAGCGGCCGTATCACCCGATGGCCACCCTTCGAGGCTTCGTACAGGCCGCCAAGCGTCCCCAGCAGGCCGCGATCACGGCCGGGCTGTGGGGCCTGAAGATGGCTCTTGCCCTGAGCCTGGCGCCGCTGGCCGTCCAAGCACTCGGGCCATCGGACCCCAGCAGCCTCCTGCGGGTTCTGGTCGCGCTCGGGCTCGCGATCTCCTTCGTTCGGATGTCGTGGGTCACCCACTGGGTGCCGGTCGACCTGGAGCCCGCCCCGGATTCGCCCGCGAACGACGACGCCGGTGCGTCCGGCGCCTCATCCGCACAAGGGTAGCGGCGCCAAGTCCTCGGGCGGTGTAGATTCCCGCTCGGTGGCAGTTCGTGCCCAGTTCTCGCCGAAAGCGGATGATCCGCTTCGGTCGGCCACGCCGGAGGCCGACGATGTCGAGGCGCGGCGTGCCCGAGCGGCCATCGAGAACCGATTGTTCTCGGGGCCCGCCAAACGGGTCAAGGTGGGGCGCTACCGGGTCGAAGGCAAGCTCGGTGCGGGAGGCATGGGCGTCGTCTACCGGGCCCACGACCCCGAGCTTGCTCGCGATGTCGCGCTCAAGCTGATGAACACCGCGGCCGTCTCCGACGAGGAGGCGGGTCGCGCTCGGGGGCGCTTGGTCCGCGAGGCCCGAGCGATGGCCAAGCTCGCCCACCCGAACGTCATTCATGTGTACGACGTGGGTGCGGTCGACGACGGTGTCTTCATCGCGATGGAGCTGGTCGACGGCGACCCGCTGTCCAAGTGGATCGCTCAGGAGGCCCCCGGTTGGCGAGACACGCTCCGCTGTTACCTCGACGCCGGAGAGGGTCTGGCCGCCGCACACGAGGCCGGAATCGTGCACCGAGACTTCAAGCCCGAGAACGTCATGCTCGGGTCCGACGGACGGGTCCGCGTCGGCGACTTCGGCCTCGCCGGAGGTCCCGGAAGCGAGACCGGACGCCACGAGCTACTCCCGGGCGACAGCGGCAGCGCCAGTGTCGACCACGGCACCGTCTCCTCGTCGCTCACCCGCACCGGCGCGCTGCTGGGCACCCCCAAGTACATGGCGCCCGAGCAAGAGACCGGGTTGAGCGCCACCGCCCGCTCGGACCAGTTCGGCTTCTGTGTCGCCTTGTACGAGGGCCTGTACGGGCACCCCCCGTTCCACGGGACAACCGTCGCGCGCTACCGCCAAGCGGTCAATGAAGAGGCGGTTCGGATCCCCGAGCACCCCGAGGTGCCCAAGTGGGTGTTCGACCTGCTGCGGCGCGGGCTGCATCGAGATCCAGCCGACCGTCACCCGAGCATGCGGACGCTGCTCGACGCGCTGCGCTCGGGCCTGGCGGCGCTCACCGACCCCCGCCCACGCAAGCGACGCGCGGTGTGGACTGTCTCTTATACACAT
>CAJXVA010000726.1 GCA_913061055.1 uncultured Pseudomonadota bacterium | reverse complement strand
ATACGAGATGTAGAGAGGTCTCGTGGGCTCGGAGATGTGTATAAGAGACAGCGAGCAGTTCGACCTCGACTACGACGGGCGCATCGACATCGGGCGCACCTTCAAGGACGGCAAGCTGGTGCTCGACGAGCAGGACACCAACCGCGACAGCTTCGTCGACGCGTGGCGCCGCTACGACAAGGGCCGGCTGCTCCGCATCGAGACCGATCGCGACGGCGATGGCCGGGCCGACATGTTCGCCTACTACGTCGCCGGGCGAGTCGACCGGATCGGCTACGACGTCAACGGGGATGGGCGCGTGGACCAGTGGGATCATGACGCCGCTCGCCGGGCCCGCGAAGCCGAGGCCATTCGCAAGGAAAACACCGGCACCACGGATGTGCCTGGCGGAACCACCGACGAGTTTGTCGACGAAGCCCCCGAAGAGGGCGAGGAAGGCGAAGACGGCGCGAAGCAACCCGCCAAGCCGGCCACCTCCGCCCCCGAGCGGACCGGTGGAGAATCGCTGAAGCCCAAAGCGGGAGCCGGCGAGACACCCACGGTCGAGGCCGGCGAGGCCAAGTCGCTCTCCGGTGACAAGTCGCCCAAGAAAGACGCGAGCCCAAAGGCGCCGGCGAAGTCTCCGGCCAAGCCCGCCAAGCCCCAGAAGCCGGGCGTCCAAAAGCCCGGCGGATGAGTGCGGAGGGGTTCGGCGCCCGTGGTATCGTCCGCCTGATGTCCGAGCCCGAGCAGCCCGAAGCCACCTTGGCTGACGAGGCCGTGGCCCCCTCTGCGGGCCCCCCTGCCGACGCCGCCGCGGCCAACCCTGGAGCGGTTCCAGCGATGGACGAGGGATCCGCCGCCCCCCATGGGGACAACGGAGCGTCGGGCGAGGACAGCGGCGAGGAAGTCTTCGACGAGTTCGGCCCTCCGTTCGTGCCCAAGACGTTTGGCGGCGCCTTCGTCTGGGCCAAGGGGGAAGGCTTCGTGACGACCGTGTTGCGGATCAAGGCCGGAAAGAGCGTCCCGGTCGCGACCACGAACCGCCAAGACATGCACGTCATGCTGACCGGCGGGCGCGCGGTCCTCGAGATCGACGACGGCACCGAGGTCGACCGCATCGAGTTGGTGCCCGCGGGGCCACTGCTGATCGACCCCGCGCATCGTTATCGTCTGATCGCGATGACCGAGGTCGAGATTTTCACGGTCTACACCCAGCTGTGAACGCCCTGGGCTGCAGACGCCCCTCAGTCGAACAGTCCGTAGCGACGGACGAAGATGTTGGAAGAAGCGCCGATCTCCAGGGTGGTCCCGACGACGACGAGGCTGCCGTCGGGGGCGAGCGCCGAGTCTCGGGCGACGTCGTTGAGTGACGCCTCCGGGTTGTCGTAGGTGTCGCTCCACCACGGCGAGCCGTCGTTGCCCCAAGCACCCACGAAGGCGTTGGACTGCTCGCCTGTGACCCCGACGCCTCCGGAAATGACAAACCCGCCGGCGATCGGCGTCACGCCAAACCCGTAGTCGAAGCCCGGATTGAGATCCGTATACACAACGTCCTGCAGGTCACGGGAGCGGCGCTCGATCCAACCCTCCCCGACCGCCACCACGCCGTCGGCATCGACCCCAAGCGCGAACACGCGGTCGGGCAACGAGGTCTGCAAGGCTCGGAGTTCGCCGTCGTCGGAGACGCGACCGAGCACGCCACCTCGAGGTTCCCCGGCTTCCTGGCTGTAGCCACCAAAGACCACGTCGCCGTCCGGTGCGATCACGAGCTTGGCCGGCGCGTCATCATCGTGAGCGGTCCCCGCGTAGGTCCACGACCAGAGTTCCCCACCGGCCTCGTCGTACTTGGAGATCCGGATGTCGGACCCCTCTCCGATCTCCCGAGAGCTGTAGGCGACGAGCAGTTCGCCCGCACCGTTGACGGCCACATCGTGGGCGTAGTCCCGCGTTGCGACGGAGTCTCCGTCGTCGGGGCCGTCGTAGTCGTGGATCCACGACACTTGCCCCGGGGTCGTCAGTCGCATCAAGCGGCCGTCTCGGTCGCCGTCTTCCGTGAAGCCGCCTGCGGTGACGATGTCTCCCCCTGGAAGAAGCGCGACGCTGCTGAAGTCGTCGTCACCGGGGGTGACCGAATGCCAGAACGGATCGATCTGGCCGTCGGGCGTGACGGACAACACGATGGCGTCGACACCCGACTCCGTCGCAGACACTCCGGCCGCCCAGGCCGTGCCACGCGGGTCGACGGCGACCTCGAACACCAGGTCGTTGCCCACGTGGAACTGGCTCATGTCCAAGATTTCGAAGGCCAACCGACAGTCGGCCCGGCACGCGTCACCATCCTCTGCGTTCCCGTCGTCGCAGGTCTCTTGCCCGTCGATGATGCCGTCGCCGCATACGCTGGTGTCGCCCGTGGAGGAATCGCCCCCCTCGGAGCTGGCATCGGTGCCCGTTTCACTGGGGGGGATGGTGGTGCTCGCGGGGCTCGAGTCGCTTCGGGTCGTGGACTCGTCTCCACTGGGCAATGGGGTCTCGCCGACGCCCTGCGTCGAACTCGACTCGTCCGCCTCCTGGGCCGAGACGAGTGGATCAGAACAGGCGGTGACCCACCCAAGGAGGCAGCAGACGGGGAACACGCGCAGCATCGCCCGACAACGGCGTCCAGCGCGGCCGCTTTCAGTCGATTCGTGTCACAGGCAGTCCAGCTGCGGATCGCCGGGGGCGTGACACTTCAGACAGACCCGCCGGTTGCGAGTCGCCAAGGCGTTGCACCGCGCCGAGTCCCGGAACCGCGAGCCATGTGGGTTGGCGCCGAGGCCTCCCACCGGACCACCGGCAGTCGCATGGCAGGCGAGGCAGCTGTCCTCGGTGTGACAGCTCGAGCACGCGGTCATGTTGCGCTGCGCGGCGTGGGCATGCGCTTGCGGCATTCCGGGCGGGCCAGCCCAGCCATCGGGGTGAAAGCTCAGTGAGCCGCCCACCGCGAAGGCACTCCCCGGCTCGCGATCGAAGCCCAGTCGTTCGTGGCAGCCCAGGCAGAAGCTCTGGGTGCGGTGACAGGACTGGCAGTTGGAGGTCTGCGCGCGCGCGTCGAGAGCGTGGGTGTTCACGAAATCGCCGCTGTGGATGCGCATCGGCCGGATCACACCGGCGTGGCAATCGGTGCAAAACGACTCTTCGTGGCACGACTGACACAGCGCCGAGTTGGCCTTGCTGATATGCGCGTGGTCCTCGACAAAGGCCAGGTCGTGCGCGGCGCCCCAGCTGTTGTCATCCTTGGGCACGAGCGCCGGCATCGACCGATCATCGATGGCGCGTACCTTGAGCTTGCCGCCGGCCTGGGTCGGGTGACAGGCGCTGCAGGTATCGGTCGCGCCCTTGCCGTCGTGACAGGTGAGGCAGTCCTGCTCGGCGGGAAGCTGCAGGACGGTGGCGAGGCGGACTTGGCTCATGTCGCCGTGGCAGTCCTCGCAGTCCGAGCCCGCCTTGTCATGCAGGGCGTGGTTGAACTTGAGCATGGGCCGGGGCACGCGAAGGCCGGCCGTGACTCGGTTTTCGTCGTCGACGGACGTGTGACACAGCTTGCACTTCGCCGGCTCGCTCGCGGGCTTGGGGTGCTGCGCGCCGTGGCAGCTGTCGCAGACCTTGCCGCGCGGGAAGTTGTTGTCCGAGGCCCGGCGCGAAGCATCGATGTCGGTATGACACTGCGCGCAGTCCATGCCGATCTTCAGGTGCTGGCCGTGGTTGAACGAGATCGGGATGTCTTGCTTGGGGTAGACCGCAGAGCCCCGGCGCGTGGGCCCGTGCATGACCCCCACCGTCGAGGGGATGTTGGCGCGCTTCCGTGGGCCGTTGCCCCGCCCGGCCATTGTGGGCGAGCGGCCCATGGGTGCGGTCGTGGTGGGGTCCTCGCCGCGTTTGGGCGCCGCGTCCACCGAGTGCTCGAGCGCCGCAGTCACGCAGAACAGCAGCACCCAAAGGAGAGCCCACGTCGTTCCACTGCGTGCGTTCATCGTTGCCCCACCCGAAATCCCCAGTCGAAGTTGAGCATGCCAAACGCGCGAAAGGCTGCCCGTGTATACGGCGTGAACAGCTCCTCTCCCATCACGTTGAAGTAGATGCCATGTCCCAGCCGGACGTTCGCACCGGCCTGAAGGGACACGCTGTAGCCTTCGCGGGCGTCGTTGATCTCGTCCTTGTAGTACAGGCCGTATCCACGCACATCGATCGCCAGGCGGTCATACAGCACGTGGGCTGTCTCTTATACACATCTGACGCTGCCGACGAGCGATCTAGTGTAGATC
>CAJXVA010000725.1 GCA_913061055.1 uncultured Pseudomonadota bacterium | reverse complement strand
ATCTACACTAGATCGCTCGTCGGCAGCGTCAGATGTGTATAAGAGACAGACCTGTGCCGATGGGACGTCCAGTGCGGCGATGGGCGGGTTGATCCTCCTGAGTCCTGCGACGACGAGAACATCATCGCGGGAGATGGCTGCTCCAGCGTGTGTCAGTGGGAGCGACACTGCTTGGTCGGGCTGGTCGGTGACGGGCAGGCGACGCTTCGAACCGTGTCGTTCGACAGCGACGGGGCGTTGCAACTCGAGGCGGATCGCCTGCTTGCGGCGCACGAACTTGCTCCGATGAGTCTGGGGCGTTCCGTGCGTCGATGCGGAGCTCGGGCGTTTGTCGCGTCTGATGCCAGCGGCCGCGTTCAATACGTTGAAGGATTGGGGCCGCCCGAGTCGCCGGGGCTGGCGGTCCAGGGAGCCCTTGAGCTGGCTTGTGCACAGACCTTCGAGCTCCTGTTCGTGACGGTTCAGACCGATCCCGGGTTCGAAGTGCAGCTCTTTGACGCCGCGCAGGGCGAACTCGTGTTGCTCGATGTCTTCATGGTCGCCGCAGAGGGAGTCCCTCGCATGGCGGTCGACGAAATGACCGACCGGCTGTGGCTTGCGCTCCCTGGTACGCCGCTGAGCTTGTTGCCGCTAGGCTACGCCGACCTCGAACTGACCCCACAGCGAACCGTGACAGTCGATCTCGACGTGATACACGCCGATGACTTTCTCTGGCTCCCCTCGGTGGCAGCCGGGGTCGTCGTGTCGGATGACCCCGATGGTCAGGTTGTTGGCGTGACCGAGGGCTCGGAGTCGTGGTCGGGGTCGAATGGGCCCTGGGCGGATCGGTCCGGCGTCGAGCCGATCGGCGTGCCGGACTTCCGCGGAGTGTTCGTCATGGGGGGGAGCACGGGCGCAGTGCGAGGCCGTATCGATGAGTCCGGACTGCTCCTCGGCGTGGGCCCACAGCTCGTGCCCGACCTCGAGGATACGTTCGTGCGCACGGCGCTGGACGCGACTCGGATCCTGGTGGCGTCATCCGAAGAGGTACGGCTTCTGGCCCCGACGTCCTTCCAACAAGGGGTCAACACCTGGCAGGAGCTGGGGCGAGTGTCCCTGCCCAGTGGGCCCCGGTTCGAGTCTGGAGCGGTGATCCCGTGCCCGTGAGCACGGGCGATCTGGAGCGCTCGAACCGAACCCGACGTTTGTGCGTCATGCGAGGGCGTATCCGGCCGTCCGGTCGGCCGTCGCATACCTCGCCTTGGGGCCGTCGTATCGGGGCATGCGAGAATGAGGCCATGCGACCGGACGTGCTGCGACGCGTGTCACTCACGCTGCTCGCGTGCAGTTCGTGCGGGGGCGTGGGTGCCCCGGAGGCCGCTGGCACCACGGGGATTGCTGTGCCCGAAGAGACGGGGAGCACGCTTGGTCCCTCGGGCGACAACGCAACGACCGACGGCAGCGATCCGGTCAAGTGGGACTTCGGTGGCAGTGGTGGATGCGGTTCGGAGTGGCAAGGGCGTCTGGATCTTCTGGTGGTCGTCGAGAACACCAGCGAGATGGCCGCCGTGCAGTCACGGTTTGCGCAGACCGTGATCTCGCTCGTTCGTTCGCTGGAAAACGCGACCGACGTTTGGGGCGGCCCTGCGGAGCTGGATGTCCAGTTGATGGTCACGACGACCGAGCGCGGGAACCCTGCGTGCGACGTTGCCGAGGGGGAGAGACCCGCTGACGGAGCGCCACTCGTGGAGGGATGCAACGCACGCTTGGCGCAGTTTGGCGACACGCCCGAAACATGCACCGCGCGGTGTCCGGTCGATGTCGTGCCATCGGAGCCGTTCATTGCGTTTCGTGACGAAGCGACGAGCAACGTCGTGGGGGGCCGGCCCGCCGATCTCGACGGAGACGGTCTGGCCGAGTCGCCGGCAGCCCAGGCGGCCGCCTGTTTGGCGCCCGTCGGGTTGACCGGCTGCGCGTACCCGTCGGCACTCGGCGCGATTCGTCATGCGCTCGATCCCGAGGCTGCGTGGAACCAGGGCGATCGTCCTTTCGTCCGCCCGGGCTCTGCCATTGGCATTGTCGTCGTGCAGGCTTCGCCCGACTGCGATGTGGCGGACCCCTCGGTCATGGACGACTCGAGGTTCATGGCGATCAATCCGCAGACCGGTGAGCCCGAGACGTCGCAGGCTACCTGCTGGAATGCGGGCGTGAGCTGCCAGCAGCCGGATGAGGAGGGAACGTACGCGTCGTGTCTGCCGGCGGGGGACGCCATGGTCCCAACATCGACCTACTCCGAATTTCTCGTCTCCCAGGTGGGCACTCCGGGGTGCACACCGATGTTCATGGTCGCGCTGAGCGGGGTTCCGGGGGTCACGGCGCACGATCGCTCCGCGCCGTTCTTCCCAGAGGAGGGCGGGCTCGATGCGCTGCTCTATCGTGACGTCGTCGATGCGCCGTTCCCGGACGGTGACCTGCTTCCCGAGGATGCAGACGAGGACGTGACCGCAGCCGATAAACAGTTCATGTGGGGGATCGGTCCGGGATGCAGCTCGTTGGACGCAAGCGGAGATCGGATCGCTCAACCTCGGCCGGACCCTCGGACGTTCGAGGTGTGTCGTGGACTGGACCGCCCCGACGATCCAAGAGGACAGCGATGCTGTATCGAATCCGCCTGCGACGACAATCACGACGGGGTGGTCGCGTGCATGACTGGAGTGGTGCAGCTATCGATGCCTCTGACGGGCCCACCTTGGTGATGGTTCGGCCCGGTGCCGGCGGCAGACCTCAGGGCGCGCGCCGGGCTGGTGTGATGAGGGAACGACGGAAACCCACTGACATGACCGAACCCAAGCCTCAGACCCTCATTCTCCTGGCCGCGGTGCTGCTCGCGTCCAACGGCTGCAACACCGATAGGGGGCTCCAAACCAACTCGAGCAGCAGCTCGGGGTCGGGCAGTACTGTCACGAGCCGGTCTTCAGGACCCGAGGACTCGGTTGGGGCGACGACAGACGGAGCCACCACGTTCGCCACAACCGGCTCGACGTCGGAGACCAACTCGGGATCCACGGGGGGTTCGAGCAGCAGCTCCGAGACCGGCGGTGGGCACTCCGCCTGCGGTCCACGCGGGCCGCTGCGTACAGCCACAGTTCAACTCGGCCGCGGCATTCCCGATGCCACCGGGTGGGAGAACGTCGACGCGACGTGCTTCGTCGGCGGGATGGAGCGCGGGGGCGGAAGCTCGGACTACCGGCTCGAGTGCGACGAGGGCGAGCCCGAGCCCACGGTGCGAATGGTTTCGGCGCCCTTCATCGCGGCGCTGGAGCTCGGCATGACGGTCCGCCTTCGCTACCTGCGCCAGCATGTGACCGATGGTCGGTTCTACTTCGCCTTCGCGATCCACGACCTCGAGGACCGGCTGGTGATGGGCAACTATCAGAACCAGCTCCCCAACAGCGCGCCCCTCGACCCCGCCACGTTCTTCGCACCCTTTGAGTTCGAATCCGTCGACGGGCTGTGTCCGACCGAGCGACCTGTGGACGACGGAGGCGGGGCGTTTATCAGCAATCCGTGCCCGTTCGCCCGAACGTCACTGGGCATCCGGATCACGGCGGGCGATGAAGACTCCACGATCGTTGACGGAGCGGCGGGGTCTGTTTCGGGCTACGAGTTCAATATCGCCGCGTTCTTCGTGGACTTTGTCGACCCGAACTCGGAATGCGGACTCGACCGGGAACTGATCTCCATCCACGTTTTCTCGGAAGCGGCGTGAAGCTGAATCCCTCCTGGGAAGAAAAAATCGCCGGCCCGTGACGGGTTCGTCCCATTCCGGCCATTCCAGCCCATACCCGCCTCCGTTGCGGGTTGGCTTGACCATGGCTTTCCAAAACTCTTCCTCCATCCTTGTGGCACTGGGCGCCGCGACTCTGCTTCTCCTTCCGGCCTGCGACTCTGCGGTCGAGACCGATGACACGGGCGGCACGACGGGCGGTAGCTCCACCTCGGGCCCGCCGGAGACGTCCTCGACGACCACTCCCGCGACATCGTCAACATCGACCGACCCGGGAACCACGACGGTGTCTCCGGGGTCCTCGTCCACTGGCGAGGAGACGACCAGCAGCACAACCGACGCGTCCTCCAGCACGGGCGAGCCCACCGACTGCGTGGACGAAGACATCGGTGACGCGGTGGGGGAGGAGGTCGCCAGTGGGACCAATGACGGCCAGGGCGACGACTTCGCGCTCCGCTACTGCGACGGCGGCGTCAGCAGCTCGACGTCGGCCACCACCGTCGGCCCCCATGACACCGGCGGCGGGGAGGCGACGC
>CAJXVA010000724.1 GCA_913061055.1 uncultured Pseudomonadota bacterium | reverse complement strand
ATCCCGACCTCGCCGTCCTCGGTTCCATCTTTGGACCCGACCTGGTTGTTCGAAACCTGCTCGGTCGGTGCCCCATCGTTGGACTCCGCCTTCGCCTCTCCGCGGCGCGGGTTCGGCGTGGTGCGAGCTGCGACCGCAGTCGCCGCGACCTCGGTAGAGGCCGTCTTGGGTCGCGGCGGTGGATCCATCCGGATCATCGGCACCATCGTGTGCAGCGACAACTCGGCGGCGGAGAACGAGGGCGGACCGACTTTGCCAATCGAGAGCCGGCCTGAAGCCCAACTCATCGAGCCTGCGGCCGTCGTCACGACCAGTGATGCAACCAGCGCCATCATCATGCGCATTCGCGTGCGGGGATCGACGCTCTGCCCCTCCATGTAGACATCGAACATTGGCGTACCTCTCTCCCCGAGCGGGTCGGCCGCCTGGGGTCATGCACACGAACGGGGCAGCGCGCTCGGTCTTTCACTCGAGCAACAACCAGAAATCCGTACACGGACAGCCCTCCCTCCGCTTGAGATGCGCGAGTTCGAACCGAGGTTCGGTGGTTTTCACCGCCCGAGCAGCGAAACGTCCCCCACGGAGTCCGACCCCGTGGACAGCATGAGCAGGCGTTCGAAACCCAACGCCGCTCCGGCACACGCGGGAAGTCGCTCCAACCCGCCGAGGAACCGCTCGGGCATGGGCAACGGTTGCAACCCGTGCCCCGATCGCAAGGCAGCCACCCGTTCAAACCGCAGTCGCTGCTCGGCCGGGTCGCGCAGCTCGTGATAGCCGTTCGCGAGCTCGACCCCGCCGATGTAGCTCTCGAAGCGGTGCGCAACCTCGCCGCCCTCCAGGCGGGCGGGGCCGAGCTGCGCGAGGGCGGCCAGCGGCGCGGGGTAGTCGAGCACGTGCACGCCCCCAGGCTGTTCAGCGAGCCACGGATCGAGTGCAGCATCCGACCAGGACGTCAGCAGAGCACTCCAGGCGAACAGGTCTCGTGCACCCGCGGGCATGCTGGCCGGCGGCTCGACCTGCCACGACGCTGGAACCGCGGCCGCAAGTGCCTCCGCATCCTCATCGCCGCGGAGCCGGACCGAGGTCGTCGATTCCAACAGAGGAAGGAACCCAACGCTCGACCAGTCCAAAACGGGCTCTCGCCCCAGCGCGACGAACACCGCCGCGATCAGTCCTTCGACGTCGGCGCGGACCTCCCGTTCATCGGCGTCGCGGCGGTACCACTCGATGAGATGGAATCCTTCGCGATGCAGACGGCCCTGCTCCGCCGCTCGGAACACCGGCGCCACCTGAAAGATGTCGCCCGCGCCCTCACCCAGCAGCTGCTTCATCGGCAGCTCGGGTGACGTGGCGAGCAGCCCGCCTTCGGCTCGCACCGGCTCGATGTAGGGCTCGAGTGCGACCTCTGGCAGTCGGACCGGGGTGAGAACCTCGCGCGAGCCCTGCCCTCTGAAATACGCGCGAACCGCCTGCAGAGCCTGATCCCAGGCCCGCACGCGGTCCGAAAGCGACGGGCGCGACACTACTTGTTGACGCGCTCGACGTACTCGCCGGTGCGCGTGTCGATCTTGATCCGCTCGCCCAACTTGATGAACAGCGGGACTTGGATCTCTTTGCCGGTCTCGACCTGCGCCGTCTTGGTCACGTTGGTCGCCGTGTCGCCTTTGACACCCGGCTCGCACTCCGTGATCTCCATGATGATGTGGCTGGGCAGGCTCACACCCACGGGACGCTCGTTGTAGAGCAGAACGTCGCACTGGATGTTGTCGAGCAGGAAGAACTTGGCGTCGCCAACGACGTCGTGCGCGAGCTCGATCTGCTCGTAGGTCTCGTTGTCCATGAACGTGAACGCGTCCGGTGAGCTGAAGAGGTACTGCATCTTCTTCGACTCGACGTTCGCCGCGGTCAGCTTCTCACCCGACCGGTACGTGCGGTCGACGACCGACCCGGTGAGCATGTTCTTGATCTTGCACTTGTAGAGGCCCTGCCCTTTGCCAGGCTTGACGAACTGGAAGTCCGTGACCACCCACGGGGTGCCGTCGATCTCCAGCTTGGCGTTCTTCTTCAGGTCCGAGACGTCCATGCGTGGGAGGACCCTTCCTCCGTGGCCCCCCCGGTGTCAAGGCACGGCCGCGGGCGCCTCCGCACATCTCGCGCTGACATCGCGTGTCTGGTTCGCTGGCGCTGGCACTCAAGTTGTGGCAGGCTATTCTACGGTTTTCCGCAAGGTTTGCCGGATAAATGAAACTCACCACCAAGGCTCGATACGGTCTCCGCGCGCTCGTCCACGTTGCAAACCGTGGATATGCGTCCGCACAGGTCATCGCTGAACAGCAGACGATTCCCTCGCGATATCTCGAAGAAATCATCGGGGAGCTGCGTAAAGCGGGCCTGGTGATCGGAAAACGCGGTCCGAGAGGGGGTTATCGCCTGGCCCGGGCGGCCGAGGAGATCGCGCTCTCTGACGTGCTGGGGGCGCTCGCCAGCCCGACCGCGTCGTCCCCCACCGGCCGACCGCAGGACGAGATCACAGCGTTGGTCGAGCGGTCGGTGGACGAACGTCTCGCCGCAGCTGTTGGCGCGTTGCGTCTGTCCGACCTGCTCGGCGAGGCCAAGGATCGTCATCGACGCAGTGCGGCCAATTACGTGATCTAGTGGCCGACCACGTGCTCTAACCTGATCTGGAACCTGATCTGGAAGGACCCCGCCGATGTCCAAAGACACAGCATCGAACCCGCACCGCATGACCCCTGCGGACCGTCCCGGTCGGCGTCCCGAGACGCACGGCAACATCTTGTCGACGATCGGCAACACGCCGATCTGCAAGATTCACCGCGTCTGCGGCAACACCGACACCCACGCGACCGTGTGGGGCAAGTGCGAGTACTTCAACCCCGGCGGCTCCGTGAAAGACCGCGTCGCATTGGCGATGATCGAAGCGGCGGAGGCCCAGGGACGCATCACCCCAGGGAAGACCACGATCGTGGAGCCAACCTCGGGCAACACCGGCATCGGGCTGGCGCTCGTTGCGGCGGTCAAGGGCTACAAGCTGCTGCTGACCATGCCCGAGAGCATGAGCCTGGAGCGCCGCAGCCTGCTCAAGGCCTACGGGGCGACGATCGTCCTGACCCCGGATGATCGGACGATGGAAGGTGCGGTCGAGCAGGCGCGCGAGCTCTGCAAGCAGCCGGACCACGTCATGTTGATGCAGTTCGAGAACCCCGCGAACCCGCAGAAGCACTTGGACAGCACCGGCCCGGAGCTGCTCGAGCAGATGCGCGAGACCGGCATCGACGCGTTCGTCTCTGCCATCGGCACCGGCGGGACGATCAGCGGTGTTGGTGAGGCCCTCAAGGCCGTCTACCCCGATGTCCGGATCATCGGTGTCGAACCATCCCGCTCCCCGGTGCTCAGCGGTGGCGAGCCCGGCCCGCACAAGATTCAAGGCATCGGCGCGGGGTTCGTTCCGCCCGTGCTCAACCTCGACGTCGTCGACGAAATCGTCCAGGTGCAGGACGAGGAGGCGTACCGGATGAAGCAGCGCCTCGCCACCGAGGAAGGCCTTCTCGTCGGTATCTCGGCCGGCGCTGCAGCCGTCGCTGCCCGCAAGATCGCCGCGGAGCTCGGCCCAGGCAAACACGTCGTGACGGTGCTCTGCGACACCGGCGAGCGCTACTTCAGCCTCGATTCCTACTTCACGGCAGACGGCGCTGTGGACCCGAACCTCCCCTAGCCCGGCCACCTCCTCCACCATGCCCGCTCAAGACCAGCTCGCGCAGGCCCACTTCGTGGTCGTGGGCGCGGGAGGCCTCGGATGCCCCGCCCTGCTGGGACTCAGCGCCGCCGGTGCGCAGCGTCTGACGATCATCGATCCGGATCGGGTCGAGGCATCGAACCTGCAGCGCCAAGTCCTGTATGCGGTGGCCGACGTGGGTCGCCCCAAGGCGGACGCGGCGGCGTGGAATCTGCGCCGCCGGACGCCGTCCGTGAAGGTGTGTCCGCAAGTTCGCTCGGTCGAGCCGGAGCAGGCCGATGCCTTCGTCGCACAGCTGCCCGCGGAGTCGATCGTTTTGGAGTGCACGGACGCTCCGCCGCTGAAGTTTGCGCTCAACGATGCCGGGCTGCGGCATGGGACGCCGGTCATCATCGGAGCGGCGCTCGGTCTGCATGGGCAGTGCATCGCGGTCCGCGATGGGCACGCGTGTTACCGCTGTATCTACGAGTCCCCCCCCGCGGCCGAAGACCTGCCCACCTGCGCGAGCGCCGGCGTCCTCGGCGTGGCCGCTGTCTCTTATACACATCTGACGCTGCCGA